>QHTZ01000067.1:11416-133193 GCA_003221005.1 Gemmatimonadota bacterium | reverse complement strand
GTATCAGGAGTTCCTGAATCTGATGGCAAAGGCCGATGGAGGGCGGCCGGAGATCGCGCTGGCGCGCCGGGCGCTGGCGACCAGGTAGCCGCTCACGCCAGATTCATCTTCTTCAGTAGAGCCGTGAACCTGGGGTGCGCGTGAAGGCTCGTGAACAGGAACGAGCCTTTGACGCTGTACACGGGGCCCGATCGCTCTTCATAGGCTCGCTCCAGCCAGTCCAGCGCGCTGTCGTGCTCGTCGAGACCCGTATAGACGATCGCCATGTGGTAGGGTGAAACGAATCGCTCCCGCGAGAGCTCCTCGAGTTGACGCAGCACGTCCCGGGCTTTCGCAACCTTACCCGCGATTCCATACGCTTGCCCGAGCTGTGCCAGCCACTGTGTGACACCAGGTGCGAGTGATACCGCGGTCTCCAATTCCGCCAAGCCTCGCTCGATGATCCCCTTCTTCAGATACGCCCACGCGAGCGTCGCATGCCCGCGAGCGTAGTGGGGATCGAACTCGATGGCGCGTGTAGCGGCTTGCAGTGCCTCAGCGTGGCGTCCCATCCGTAGCAGCGTTCTCGCGACGTCGGCCCGGTGCGCGAGCGGGTCCAGCTCTTGGGCTCGTCGCTCCAGCGCGAGTGCTTCCTCATTCCGCTCCAGTGCCAGGCACATGCGCCCGTACAGGTCGTAGGTATCGGCGCTGTTGGGAGTCAACGCCAGCGCCCGCTTGAACTCTTCCTCCGCGCCCAGCCAGTCGAAGTCGCAGACCGCCTTGATGAACGCCAGCATGCAGTGCGCCTCCCCGAGCCCGCTGTCGAGGGCCAGCGCCTTCGCGCTGGCTGCTTTGGCTCGAGCGTAGGCTTCGTCTGGCCGCAGGGCGCCGGTCTCCCCGAGCTCCGTATAGGCCATGGCGAGGGCGGCGTATGCCAGGGCGTAGTCGGGGTCCTGGGCGATCGCTTGCTCGAAATACTCGAGTCCCTTGCGACTCCCCTCCTCCGTATACCTCAAGTAGCAATGTCGGCCCTGGAGATAGAGCTGATAGGCCTGCAGATCGGCGGTCGGCTCCTTGTATAGCCTGGTCTTCTCATCGTGAGAGAGCTCCGCTTTGAGCGCGGAGGCGATGTGCAACGCCACGTCGGTCTGGATCGCGAACACATCGGTGAGCTGACGGTCATACGTCTCGGCCCAGAGGTGCCGGTCGGTTTCCGCGTCGATGAGCTGCGCCACGATCCGCACCCGATCGCCCACCCGCCGCACGCTCCCTTCGAGCAGCGCCGCCGCGTCCAACCTCGCGCCGATCTCCTTCAAACTTTGCTCCCGCTGCTTGAAGGCCATCACCGAGGTCCGGGAGATCACCTTGAGAGCGCGGATCTTCGACAGATGGGCGATGACGTCTTCCGTGATGCCATCAGCAAAGTACTCGTTCTCCGGGTCGGCGCTCAGATTGAGGAACGGCAGGACCGCGACGGACGGCGGGCGGGGGCGGGCTGGTGCGGTGAGCGCCTCGGCGAACGCGACGGCCGACGCCCACCGGTCGGCCGGGACCTTGGCGAGCGCCTTCGTGAGCGCTTGCTCGACGCCCACCGGCACCGCGGCGCGCAGCCGTCGCACCGCGGGCACGGGATCGACGAGCCGCTTGGCGATCAACGCCTGGGCCGTGGATCCGGTGTACGGCGGTTCCCCGGCGAGCATCTCGTACAACACGCAGCCGAGACTGTACACGTCGCTGCGAGCATCCAGGGTCCGCTCGCTCGCGGCCTGCTCCGGACTCATGTACGCCGGCGTCCCCACCGTGATCCCGGTCTGCGTCAGTCGCCCGTCGGCCGCCGCGCTCACGGCCAGCGCGATCCCGAAGTCCGCGACCATGGCCTCCCCTTCGTGCAGCAGGATGTTCTCCGGCTTCACGTCCCGGTGGATTACGTCGTGGGCGTGCGCGTGGGCGAGGGCGGAAGCGACTTGCCGGGTGATGCCAAGGGCCTCGTCCACGGACAGCTGCTGCTCGCGTTCGAGCTTGTTGCGGAGCGACTCGCCCGCGATGTACGGCATGACGTAGAACAGAAATCCATCGGCGTCACCTGAGTCGTACAGCGCCAGGATGTGGGGGTGATTCAGCCGGGCGGCGATCTCGACCTCTCGCAGGAACCGGTCGGGGCCGAGCAGCGACGCCAGCTCGGGTCGGAGTACGTTGATGGCGACCGTGCGGCGGTTCTTCACGTCGCCCGCGAGGTACACGGTCGCCATGCCTCCGCGGCCCAGCTCGCGCTCGATCGTGTAGCGGTCCGCGAGCGCGGCCCTGAGGCGGGCAACCGAATCGACCACCGGCGACTCCCGAAGTGAGCGTGGTCCGAATAATGGACACCCCCCTGTGAAGGGGCCAGTTCGACCTCCCGATCACTTGAGCCTTCCCCAGGCCACAAAAGCGGCCAGGACGCCCAAGACCAGCGTGGCTCCGGTGGGCACATAGGCCCTGTGCCAAAGGTGGTAGACCACAAACACAACTGCCTCGACCGCCAGGATTGCGCCCGCCCAGCCCGCGATTGTCGCCCAAGTGCGCGCCGCCGCCGGAAGCACCAGGCCCAATCCCGCCAGAGCCTCCCCTAGACCAATTAGGCGAATCAGGGTCAGCGAGAGACCCGGCATCATTTTTTCGAGCAGCGGCCCTTGTCCCGTAACCTTCTGCAGGCCTGCCATGACATACAGGGCGGCGAGAACTATCTGCACTACCCAGAGCGCGGTGTTCATGTCGCGTCTTCCTCCGTTGCCTCTGTGCTAAGCCTTCTCGATACTGACCACCCAATTGATGCCGAATTTGTCCATGACATAGCCAACCCGGGCGCCCCCCGGCTGCTCGGTCAGGGGTCCCTTGATCCTGCCGCCGTCGGCTAGGCCATTGAATACCTTGGTGAGCCGGGTCTCGTCCGCGCCGCCCAAAGCAACGGCCATGTTCTCGCCGACCTTGGCAGGGTAGCTCGGGTGGCCGTCCGTGCCGATGAGGACCGCGCCGTTGACCTCGAGTCTTAATGCTTGCGGATCGAGCTTGCCGCCCAGCACCTGGTGATAGAACTCCAGCGCCTCACGGGCCTGGCCCTGAAAGTTGATGTACGGGCCTAGCTGCATCTTGCTCATGACGAGGGCTCTCCTGAGAGGGTCTGCGGGTATGACGGACCGCGACCAGGGAATGTGACTGCTCTATCCACCTTGGTGATCGCCGCGATGTCTGCCAACTTACGCGCTCAGCGCGCATCGCGCGTGAGCTTTGCGTCTCCCTTCGCGGTTGGTCCGACGGTGTTGTACGTGAGGCGGGCTGGTCGTTGAACTTCGGTCTCCTCGTCACATCGGCACGGTTACGTTCGTCAAGACTATGACGGAACCCGACCCAAGGATGTGACCGTGGACGAGCGTGAATTGCTGGCGCAACGGTTTGAGGAGAACCGGACCCATCTGCGGGCGGTGGCCTACCGCATGCTCGGCTCGCACAGCGAGGCCGATGACGCCGTCCAGGAAGCCTGGCTCCGGCTCAGCCGCTCCGACACGAGCGGAGTCGAGAACCTGAGGGGATGGCTCACGACGATCGTCGCGCGAGTGTGCCTGGACCTGCTGCGCTCGCGCAAGGCGCGGCCCGAAGAGCCTCTGGGCGCGCACGTGCCCGAGCCGATCGCGAGCAGCCAGGATGGCGCCGACCCCGAGCGTGAACGCTCCTGGCGGACTCGGTCGGGCTCGCCCTCCTCGTCGTCCTCGAAACGCTGTCGCCGCCAGAGCGCGTGGCGTTCGTGCTGCACGACTTGTTCGACCTGCCGTTCGACGAGATCGCTCCCATCGTGGGACGCTCCCCCGCGGCGGCGAGGCAGCTGGCGAGCCGCGCCCGCCGCCGGGTGCAGGGTGCGCCCGCGGCATCCGACGCCGATCGCGCCCGCCAGCGAGCCCTCGTCAAGGCATTCCTGGCCGCCTCGCGGGGCGGGGACTTCGCGGCACTGCTCGCTGTGCTCGACCCTGATGTCGTGCTCCGGGCCGACACCGCAGCAGTGAAAATGGGCGCCACGGCGGAGGTCCGTGGCGCGGCGGACGTGGCCGAGACCTTCAAGGGACGCGCCCAGGCCGCGCAGCTGGCGCTCGTGAACGGCACCGCGGGCCTCGTGTGGGCCGCGGGCGGACGGCCGCGCGTCGTGTTCGCCTTCACGATTGCGCGCGGGAAGATCGTCGCAATTGACCTGCTCGCGGACCCCGAGCGCCTGCGCCAGCTGGACCTAACCGTCCTCAACCGCTAGCGCAGGCTCGTAGCGCAGCAACACGCAGCCCGTCTGAAGCGCCCGCGCCTCGAGCAGCTTCATCTTCATGGTCCTGGACTCGGGCTTGAACAGCGGACTGCCCGCGCCCAGGACGACCGGATTGAAGCCAAGGCGGTACTCATCGATCAGGCCCTCGCGTGTCAGGGAAGCGGTGAGCTTGGCGCTGCCGAAGATGAGCAGGTCCTTACCGGGCTGCTGTTTCAAGTGGCGCACTTCCCGCGCGGCGTCTCCCTTCACGAGCCGTGTGTTGTTCCAATCAGCGCGTGCCAGAGTCTTTGAAAACACCACTTTGGGAATCGCGTTCATGATTTCGGCCACCTCGCCTTTGGCGGACGGCCAATAGGCGGCCATGCCCTCGTAGGTCACCCACCCCAGCCGAGCTCGTGCCAGCCGATCTCCCAGCTGTTCGACCCCTCGAAGAAGCCATCGAGGGTCACCATGTTCCACATGATCAAGCGTCTCATCGATGTCTCCAGGGCTCCCTTGATCACTTCCCGGGGGTCGCCGGTTCGTCGAGAAATGGAATCACCGTGGCCGCGAGCGCCGGCGCGCTGAAGATGGTGTAGTGCGTCAACCCCGGCAGAATGGCGAGCCGGGACTTCGGACGCCCCGATCCATCCCACCCCCCGTCGCGCTGGCCGCCGCCGAGCAGCCCGAACAGCTCCACGGCGTGTGCGGGAGGGAAGATGTCGGCATCACCAGCGATGACTAGTGTAGTTGCCTTGATCCCGGCGATGTCCTTCGAGAGGTCAAAATCCACTTTCATCGCGTCACCGAGTTTTCCCAGCAGCCGTGGCCAGTCCTCGGGCCGCGGCGCAAGGCTGGCATACAGCTGATACATCGGCGTCTGCTTCATCGCCTCGGCTGCGGCTGCAGTCACTTGCCCCTGCTGCGCGAGTATGTCGGGATAGAATCCACTGCGCCTGAATGGCGTCGAGACCACGACGAGCTTGCGCACCACCTCGGGGTGTCGGATGGCTGTCTGCAGGGCGACGCCGCCACCCAGCGAATAGCCCATGACGTCCGCGCTCTCGAGTCCCAGGTGCTTGATCAGTGCCGCGATGTCGTCCGCCATCAGCTGGACGCTCAGGGGTCGATCGATGTCCGCCGTCCGCCCGTGGCCCTGGAGGTCGACGGCGATCACCTGGCGGCCCTTGGCGAGCGCCGGGAGGTTGGGACCGAACATCTCGATCGCGCCAAGACCGCCATGCAGCAGGATGAGCGGTCGGCCCGTTCCCAGGGTCTCGTAGTACAGCTTGATGCCGTTTACGTCTGCGTAGTGGCCGACCCCGTTCGTGTTGCCCCCCCATGCACCCTGCGCGGTGGGCCTGACCTGTGCCTGCGGACGGGTGGGGGCGGCGATGATGGCCGCGACCGCGAGAGCCGCGACGCCGCTCCAGGGAAAGGCGAGTGATTTGGAATACGAACGCATGGCCGTTTCTCCTCTCTTGAGTTGTGCCGACGCCTCGTTGTAATCACGACGAACGGCGTAGGGGCAGATCGGCCGGCGCAAGGCGAGGCCGGGAACTCCAAGCGTCACATCGAGTTCCGGCCCAAGCCCTGACTGCGCGATCTCGCGGGACGTAGCGGCGCAGTATTGCAAGGCCGTCGCGCCCATTGCATAGTGTGGGCGCACTGACGCCGTTTGTCGGACGGGACAGTGCGCCCACCCGCCCCAGTTGTTGTCCTCATCAGCGTCGGCGCCAACGCCACGCTCCCGCACTTCGTGTGCGGAAGCTCAACCCTTTCGTGAGGGCCGCGTTATGGCCGCCTGGAAAATCTTCGGGAAGGAGACCACTCCGGAGCAGCTCCCTGCCGAGCTGCGCTCCATTCTCGCCCAAATGCAGCGGGAGCGGGTGGCGTTCGAGGGGTTGACGACCACGGCACGGGAGTCAGCTCAGAACCTAACCCAGCTCACGCAGCCCCTCACCGAGGCCCAGAAGACGGTGAGCGAGCTCCAGGCGAGGGTCAAGGGGCTGGAGCGGCTCGTCCCCGTGCTCGCGACGCTCGACGAGCAGACCGAAGCGGTCTCAAGGGTCCAGCGGCGCACCGAGACGCAGCTCACCAATACAACGGAGGATGCGAAGCGGCTCCGGAGCGAGATCGACGAGCTGCGCGGCACGCTTGAGCAGGCGCTCGCCCTAAAGGCCGACCTCGCCGGCTTCCTCGAGCTGGGGGGCGGGTTCAAGGCGCTCCGCATGGATGCGGACAAGCTCGGGGCCGGGGTGCGCGAAATCACTCAGGGGTTCGAACGGGTGCGCGATCGCCAGGAGGAGCTCCGCCGGGCCGGCGAAGCGGTCGCCACGCGACTCAACGCCTTCGAAGAGCGGCAGCAGCAAGTCCAGGGCGGCGTCGCGACGACCGAGTCCCGCGTGGCAGCGCTCGGCGAAACGCTGAAGGATCTGACCCAGGCCGCGGCCGACGCGACCCAGACGAAGCGCCAGCTCGGTACGCTCAAGGCGCTCGCGGACACCGTCACCCAGAAGGTGTCTGCGCTCGAGCAGCAGCGGGAAATCGTCGAACGCACCACCAGCCAGGTGGCCCACCTCCACGACCTCATGCGCGAGGTGGACGCCAAGACCCGCAAGCACGAGGAGAGCGCGAAGGCGTTGGGCGAGCTCGAGTCCAAAGTGAGTGAGCTCAGCGCGCTCCACGGCGAGGTGCTGGAGCGCACCCAGGAGATCGGCGCACGCCACGAGGAAGCGAAGCGGGCCGACGAGGAGCTGCGGGGCCGCCTCGCGGGGCTGCGCGACGAGGTCCAGCGGACCGTAAAGCGCTTCGAGCTTGAGAACCAAGGCCTCGACGCGGTGGGGCAGCGCATCGTCGATCTCCGTGGCGGGCTGACCGACATGGAGGCGCAGGTCCGGTCGCTCGCCGAGTCGAGCCGCACGATCACTGACGTGCGCTCGAAGGCAGACGCCCTGACGACGCAGCTCAACGGCGTGACGGAAAGCATGGCGCAGCTCGAGACCCAGGCCGAGCGGGTGCGCGCCGTGGAGACGAGCGCTGGCCGTCTGAGTGAGACGGTCGAACACATGACCCAACTGGTGGCGCGGCTCGAGAAGGCGAAACCCGCAGTGGAGGCGGCGCTGCAGGATGTCGCGAGCCTCAAGGGGACGCACGAGGCCGTGAAGGACGCCATCGAGCAGGTGCAGGTCGCCGAACGGGAGGTCGCCCGGGCGCGCGAGGGCCAGGTCAGCACGAAGGCGTGGCTCGCCAGCGCGACCGATTCGGTCAACGCGCTGCGCGGTGAGCTTGCAGAGGTCGAGGAGATGAAGCCGACGGTTGAGAGCGTCCGGGCCGAGGCCGACCGGCTGTCGCAGTCCATCGCCCAGATCGAGGCGCGCAGCAGACTCCTCGAGGACACGAATACCAAGCTCTCGGAGTTGGCCTCCCTCGGGGGACAGCTTGAGGAGCGGACCCGCGGACTGCTCGCGCGGATGGAGGGCGCCGACGAGCGCTTCCAGGCGCTCGCCGGACACGCGGCTGAAGCCGAACGGATTGAGAAGCTCGTCCCCACCGCCGTCGCCACGGCCGAGCGGGCGGAGCGCCGCGTTGCCGAGGTGGACGCCGCGGTCGCGTCGCTCGAGGCCCGCACGCAGAACCTCGACGGCGTCGCCGAGCGCACCCGCACGCTGGGCCAAGAGCTGGAGCTGCGGCAGGCGGCACTGGACAAGGCAACCGAGCACCTGGACCGCGTGTCGCAGCTGCGGGAGCAGGCGGCGGCGGGCGCGCAGCAGCTGGAAGAGCGGAGCGGGCAGCTCACTGGAGCGCTGGCCACGGCCGGCGGCCGGCTCGCCGAACTCACGGCAACGCTCGACGAGCTCGACAGCCGTGCCGGTAGCCTGCGCTTCGCGCAGAAGCGTATGGCCCAGTTCGAGGAGCGGCTCGCCAAGTGGGAAGCGGTCGAGTCGCACCTCGCGCGATCGCTCGAGCAGCTGACCCAGCGCCAGGCTACGCTCGACGCGCTCCAGTCAGACATGCACCGGCTGTTCGAGGTGGCCGAGCGCACCACGGACGACGTGCGGTCGATCGCTGCCGCGAAGGAGGAGGTGACGCAGACGCGCGCCATGCTCGAGAACGTGCTGGGCTTGGTGAGCCACGTCCACGACGCCGCCAACGGACTGGACCACCGCAAGCGCCAGGTCGAGCAGGCGGAAGAGCGCCTGGGCCGCGTCGAAGCGGTGCTCGCCGACATGCAGGCGAGCTTCGAAACACTGCACGGTCAGAAGGCCCTGCTGGATCAGGTCATCGCGCAGGCCGGATCGCTCGAGTTCCACGCGAAGCAGGCGGAGGCCCTCATCGCCACGCTGCGTGACGAGCGAGAGATCACGGACAAGGTGCGGGCCGCGGGCGCGCAGCTGCGCCCGGAGAAGCCCGTGGCGAAGACGGCCTGAAGACCCCCCGACTCCTCGCGGAGTCGGGGGGGAGTCTCGGGAGATTCCCTGGCGGTCTCTTGACAGCCGGGATCCCTTCGTATATAACCCACCAGTTATGCACCAGCAACACCTCGACGCGACCTTCGCTGCCCTCGCCGACCCCACGCGCCGGGCGATCCTCGCCCGGCTCGCTTCGGGGCAAGCGTCGGTGACCGAGCTGGCCAAGCCGTTCGCCATGAGCCAGCCCGCAGTCTCCAAGCATCTCAAGGTGCTTGAGCGGGCCGGCCTGATTTCGCGCGGCCGCGACGCGCAGCGACGACCCCGCCGCCTCGAGGCCAAGCGCCTTGGGGAAGCCACGAAATGGCTGGAACGCTACCGCCGGCTGTGGGAACGGAACTACCAACGCCTCGACGCGCTGCTCGAGGAGCTGAAGACCAGGTGACAAGAACCAGGAGATCACCGATGAAACGTGCCGCAACGTTGCAACTCACGACGCCCTCGGACCGCGAGATCGTGATGACGCGCGTCTTCGATGCGCCGCGCAAGCTGGTCTTCGACGCGCATACCAAGCCCGAACTGGTCAAGCGGTGGCTGTTGGGGCCGCCCGGCTGGTCGATGCCGGTGTGCGAGATCGATCTGCGGGTCGGCGGCAGGTTCCGCTATGTGTGGCGCCGGGACAACGACGGAACCCAGATGGGCATGGGTGGCGTGTACCGCGAAATCGTGGCGCCCGAGCGGATCGTCAACACCGAGAAGTTCGATGAGGCGTGGTACCCGGGCGAGGCCGTGGACACGCTCGTCCTGGTCGAGCAGGGCGGCAAGACGACCCTCACGCAGACGATGCTCTGCGAGTCGCGCGCGGCGCGCGACGCAGTCCTCAAGTCGGGGATGGAGAAGGGCGTGGCGGCAAGCTACGACAGGCTTGCAGAGCTGTTGGCGTCAACCAAGAGGTAACCCAATCGCCAGTGTCTTCGCCAATAGAGAGAGGGCATATGCAAAAGATCGTCCCGTTCCTGTGGTTCGACGGCACAGCCGAAGAGGCGATGAATTTCTACGTGTCGATCTTCAAGAACTCGAAGGTGCTCAACGTCACGCGCTACGGAGCGGCAGGGCCCGGCCCGAAGGGAACCGTGATGTCCACGACGTTCCAGCTCGAGGGACAACAGTTTTACGCCCTCAATGGCGGCCCGCAGTTCAAGTTCACACCGGCGATCTCGCTGTTCGTGAACTGCGAGACACAGCAGGAAGTGGACGAGCTGTGGAAGAAGCTGTTAGCCGGCGGGAGAGAAGATCAGTGCGGCTGGCTGCAGGACAAGTATGGCCTGTCGTGGCAGATCATTCCCACCGTCCTGGGCAAGATGTTGGGAGACAAGGATCCCGCGAAGGCCGACCGGGCGATGCGGGCCATGCTGCAAATGAAAAAGATCGACATCAAAGGCCTGCAGCAGGCCTACGACCGCGGATAATCAGAGCCGGTAGCCGACCAGCGTGGCCGACGCGGTGCGCAGGAACAGCATGCCGGCGACGTCGTCCACCGCGTACACCGGCTCGCGCTCCTTGCCGAGATCCACCCGCGACCGCGGCTGCCCGCTGTCCTTGTCGATCTGGAGCAGCACGTTGCCGTTGCCATCGGGCGCGCGCGTCAGCATGAAGACCGATCCCGCGACGGTGAGCGAGGCCTTGAAACGCTTCGTGGCGAGCGCCGCCGACTGGTGCGCATATCCCGCGAGCTGGGCGCCGCCCTGTGTGTACGCCGTCGCCAGCTGCCCAGTGATGCGACGCGCGGTGGAATCCGTGGCGGTGCGCGACGCCTGGGCGAAGGCATCGCCGTACGCCGAGGCGGCGGCGCCGTACAGACCGGCGCGTACCGCGTTGATCCGATGGAGCGCGCGCAGCAGCCCGGGAAGCTGTGGCGCCGGGTAATAGGCCTGCTGCTTCACCTGTCCATCTCGCGCTAGGACCACGAGGTTCTGCGGCGCGATGAGGACGATCCCTGCGGGCCGGATCTCCATATCAGTCGGATCCTCGCCGCCCTGCAGCTTGATCTCACCGCCCAGCGCGTGGAAGGTGCCGGCGTCGCGATCGACCGCGTAGAGGCGGTGGTCGCGGTTCGCGAACACGTACAGCATTCGCCCCTCCACCGCGTGATGCAGGTAGTACCGCGCCGCATCGTAGTCGGTGTCGTTCCCACCCCACGGCTTGCCGCTCTCGATCGCGTCCTTGAACCGCGGCTCACCCTTGGCAAGATCGATGACGTTCACCTCGGCGTTCGTCGCCGGGTCGGGGCGCGAGATGTACAGCAGGCCCGCCGGCGTGAGCTCGGCGTAGGCGAGTCGGCCCTTGATCTTCACATCCTTGTTCAGGCGCAGCGTCGCCGTGGCCACATCCAGCACGTTCACGAAGGTGCGCGACTCGGCATCCACCGCGAGCACCGCGGAGCCGCCGGCGATCATCGCGTCCGTCACCGTACCGCGCATGCGCAGCGGCTTCGCGGCGATCGTCGTTCCATCTTCATAGCGCGCCACGTTCAGCCCCGTCTGCACCACGCCGTTCACGATGCGGACGTTGCCGGTCGCCTGGTCCGGCGGCGGCGACTCCGGGAGGATGATGATGCCGCTCGGGTGTTGCACGATGTTGTGCACCCACCCCTCGATGGTCGGGGGCTTGGCCCACAACGCCTGACCGTCCGCGAGGCGATAGGCCATGAGCCGGTCGTCGAAGCTCACGTAGATGCGGTCGGGCTTGTCGAGCGACGGGTAGAGCCGGACGTGTCGCGCGGGGTTGCCGGCGCGGGCGGTGGGCAGCGCCGCGGACCACCGCACCGCGCCGGTGCGCGCATCGAGCGCCCGCAGGCCGAGCAGCGTGTGGACCACGATCATGTCTGGACCCGCCTGCAGAACTCCCAGCTCGATCCCGCCGGACACGGCGCGTGCCAGGCCCTGCATCAGGCCACCCAACCCCCGTTTCGCAGGCCCGCTCTGCTCGAACAGCCCTTCGTTCGCCCACCGCTGGTCGCCCGTCACCAGATCGTACAGCGCGACCACCGGCGGCCCGGAGGCGCGCCGCCCGTGGACGAGCAGGGTGCCGCTCTGGGGCAGGACGCGGCGGGTGACGACCTGCGTGAGGCTCAGGCGCCGGGAATCGAAGACGACGGCGCCGGTCACTGGGTCAAAGATCAACAGCAAGCCCGGGCGCGCTGCTTCCATGAGAAGCGAGCCTTCGACCATGCGAACGCTGTCGGCCGGCAACCCGCCGAGCTCGGGCCGCTCCCAGGTGACCTGGCCGCGGTCGATATCTACGCCCGCGAGCGATGCGTCGGTCGAGACGAGGAGCGCGCCCGCCGGCGTGACCTGCTGCCAGCGGACGTCCCCCCTCAACCGGAGCGTCCACGCTGCGGTCGCACCGGACGGGGCGGGCGCAGCGGCCTGAGCATGGGCCGCGGTGCAGACTGTGACGACCAGCGTGAGCGGCAGGAGCGTGCGACGAGCGGAGACGGCGGCCATGACGATCCTCTCGTTAACGGGCGCCCCTATATCCCCCCAGCGGGAGCTGGAGCGCAAGGCACCCGGGTCAGGCTTCTCCCTTTCTTCGTCTCTTCCCCTCCTTCTCCGCCGCCACCGGCCCGCCGGCGGCCAGCACGCGATCGCGACCGCCGCTCTTCGCCTGGTACATCGCGGCGTCGGCGCTCGCGATGAGTTCCTCCGGCGTGTCGCCATGGGCCGGATACTCCGCTGTGCCGATGCTCACGGTCATGTGGCCACCCTCGAAGGCTTCGCCCGCCACGCGGGACCGAATGCGCTCGGCGACGGTCAGCGCCGTCGCGATCGGCGCCTCGATCAGCATCACCACGAACTCCTCGCCCCCGTAGCGCGCCACGCTGTCCACGCCGCGCGTCGTCTTCCGCAAGATCTCGGCGATCTTCACGAGCGCGCCATCCCCGGCCAGGTGGCCGTGCGTGTCATTGTACTGCTTGAAGTGATCCACGTCGGCGAGCAGCACGGAGAACGTGCGACGCAGGCGCCGCGACCGCTGCACCTCGTTGGCGAGCGTCCCCATCAAATGCCGCCGGTTGTACAGTCCGGTGAGGGCGTCGGTGACCGAAAGCCGCTCGAGCTCCCCTTGACCCTCGCGCTCGCGCACGCGCGTCACGAGGTTCTTGAACACCTGGGTTACCTGGCCCAGCTCGCCGCCGCCGCCCCCGGCGATCTCGACCGACAGATCCCCAGCCGCCACCTTCGCCGCGGCGCTCGCGAGCCGCCCGACGGGTCGCACGATGAGCAAGCCCAGCAAGCCGGCGACCGCGCCCGCGAGCGCGAGCAGCACGATGAACAGCATGATCGTGCCGCCGCCCACCACACCCGCCTGACGGACGGCCTGCGCGCGCGGCAGCTCGACCACGACCGCCCAGTGCAGCGCGGGGATGCGTCGCAGCGTCGCGAGCACCTCCCGCCCGTCCGGGCTCTTCGACGCCACCATGGTGCCTTGCTTGTCCAACAGCGGCTGCATCGTCGTCGCCGGGAGCTTGGTCCGCATCAGCTCCACCGAGCTGACCTGGGACCGCAGGATGAGGCGTCCCTGGTCCGTCATCACGTAGGCGTCGGTTGCGTCAGTCCCCTCGCCCGGGGCGAGCCGTTGCAGGATGTCGGCGACGGCGCGCAGGTTGACCTTCGCGGTGAGTGCGCCGGCGAACCGCCCATCCGCCTGGCGGATCGGGACCGCCAGCGTGATCGCGGCCTTCCCGAGGCCTGAGTCCCAGTATGCGTCGCCCACGAGCGCATCGCCCGTGCGGAGGCCGTTCAGTCTGTCGAGGGAAAACTGCACCCCGCTCATGCGCCCGCCGCTGCCCGTCACCACGCGGCCGCGCGCGTCGAGCAGCACGAGCGCGTCGCAGCCGGCGGAGCGCTCCCGCACCGAGTTGAGATAGTCGCGCAGCCGCGCGAGCGCCTGGCTGCCCGCGCTTCCCTGGATGCGCGCGAGGTTATCCGAAACGGCGTAGGAGGTCGCCGCCGCCCGCAGATCGTCCAGCCGCTCGTCGAGCCATTGGTCGACCTCCCACGTCGTCTCGGCGCTCACGCCGCGGAGCTTAGGGGCGATCTGATCGCCGAGCGATCCGCGGCTCTGGCGCGACAACACCACGATCAGCGCGAGCGCGGGAAGCAGCGTCGCCGCCACCGCGAGCACCAGGATCTGCTTCCTGATGCTGTCGAGGTGCAGCGCGCGCAGCGACCGTCCGATGATTTCAAGCCACTTGCCCACGGGCACTGTCCTGGAAGACTACAGCAAGATTCACTTTCGGACCGGTGCCGCAAGTGAGCCCGTTCACGAGTCGAGCGGGGAACGTCCGAATCCGCGGGCTACGGGGCTGAGGAACCCTTGACGCGCGGCGGTCGTTAGGCTCAGGTGCACCGTTGCTCGCTCGCCACGCAAAGGACTCGATATGTCAGGGCCGCTCCGCGCCGGCACGCCGGCGCCCGATTTCATGCTGCACACCGCGCCGGACAAGACCGTGTCGCTTCGGGACCTCCGCGGCCATCCGGTGATTCTCGCCTTCTATCCCGCAGATTGGAGTCCCGTGTGCGGTGACCAGATGGCGCTCTACAACGAGGTGCTGCCTGAGTTCCAACGCCACGACGCCGAGCTCATGGGAATTTCGGTGGATGGGGCGTGGTGTCATCTCGCGTTTGCCCGGGATCGGCGGCTGCGCTTCCCGTTGCTCGCGGACTTCGAGCCGAAAGGCGCGGTCGCCCGGCGCTACGGCGTGTATCGCGCGCGCGACGGCTTCACGGAGCGAGCGCTGTTCGTCATCGACCGCGACGGTATCATCCGCTGGAGCTACGTCTCTCCGACGGACGTGAACCCCGGAGCGGACGGGATCCTGCGCGCGCTCGAAGGCCTGGCGGCCGCGCCCAGCCCGGCGTGAGCAGGCGCGCCGCCGCCGCGGCAACTCTCACCCTTCCGGTCTCCGACCGGGATCATGTGCAGGGCCCTGCCGACGCGCTCGTCACGCTCGTCGAGTACGGCGACTACGAGTGCCCGCACTGCGGGCGAGCATACCCGATCGTCCGCGCGGTCCAGCGGCGCATGGGGCCACGGTTGCGCTTCGTATTTCGCAACTTTCCGCTGCGCGAGAGTCACCCCCACGCGCAGCACGCGGCCGAGGCCGCCGAGGCCGCAGGCGCGCAAGGCAAGTTCTGGGAAATGCACGACCGGCTATTCGAGCGGCAGTTCGCCCTGGAAGACACGGACCTCGTCGAATACGCGCGTGAGCTGGGGCTCGACGCCGCGCGGCTGCGCCGGGAGCTGGCCGAGCGGCGGTACGAGCCGCGCGTGCGCGAGGACTTCCGCAGCGGTGTGACGAGTGGGGTGAACGGTACGCCCACGTTCTTCATCAACGGCGCCCGTCACGACGCTGCCTGGGACGCGGAGCCGCTGCTCGCCGCGCTGCAACAGAGCGCCCGGCGGGCATAAATTCCAACAAGGAGATCGATCCGTGCGTCGCATCCTCACAGGTCCGGTTCTCGCCGTCGCCGCGGTTCTTACGCTCACGACCTCCGCGAGCGCGCAGGGGACGCCCGCGACGTCCGCGACGGCAGTCTTTGCCGGCGGCTGCTTCTGGGGCGTCGAAGGGGTGTTCGAGCACGTGAAGGGTGTGCTCTCGGCGACGGCGGGATACGCGGGGGGCTCGGTGCCGTCGCCCTCCTACGAGCAGGTCTCGACCGGCGCCACCGGCCACGCGGAGTCCGTGCGCGTGACCTATGACGCTTCTCAGGTCACGTACGACCAACTGCTGGGGGTGTTCTTCGCCGTCGTCCAAGATCCCACCCAACGGAACCGGCAAGGCCCCGATGTCGGCACGCAGTACCGGTCCATCGTCTTTTACGGCGACTCCTTGCAGCGCCGTCTGGCTGAGGCGTACGTCGCCGACCTCACGGCGAGAAAAGTCTACTCGGCACCCATTGTCACGGAGATCGTGCCCCTGGAGACCTTCTATCCGGCGGAGGCCTATCACCAGCACTACATGGCACGGCACCCGCACGCGCTGTACATCGTGTACAACGACGCGCCGAAGGTGAAGCACCTGCAGCGCGACTTCCCGGAGCTGTACCGCGAGCCGCCCAAAGAATAAGCGCCGGGATGATTGGAATGAGGCTCGCAAGGAGACGAACATGACCTGGCTCGCCCGGACTCGGCTCGCGGTTGTCGTGATCGGCCTCGCAGGTCCGGGAGTCACTGCGGCGCAGGCGGTGGCGCCCCTGCCCGCCACGGCTCGCAAACCGGTGGCCGAGCAGTACCACGCGGTCACGGTCGTGGACGACTACCGCTGGCTCGAGAACTGGGACGCCGCCGCCGTGCGTGCGTGGAGCGATTCGCAGAACGCGCACACGCGCGCCGTGCTCGACGCTCTGCCTGCTCGCGGCGCGATCGCGCAGCGCGTGCGCGAGCTCCTATCCACGGCCGGCGCCAGCTACTGGGATCCGGAGCGGCGCGGCGGAGTGCTGTTTGCGCTCAAGGTGCAACCGCCCAAACAGCAGCCGCTCCTCGTCACGTTGCCCTCGGCTGACGATCCCGGCGGCGAGCGCGTGGTGCTCGACGCCAACGCGTTCGATTCGACGGGCGGCACGACGATCGATTTCTACGTCCCGTCGCCTGACGGCCAGCGCGTCGCGGTGTCACTGTCCCGCAGCGGATCCGAGGACGGGACGTTGCACGTCTTCGAAGCGAGCAGTGGGCGCGAGCTCGGCGACACGATCGCCCACATCCAGTACCCCACCGCTGGGGGGAGCGTGGCTTGGGCTTCTGACGGGCGAGGGTTCTACTACACGCGCTACCCGCACGCAGGAGAGCGGCCGGCCGCCGACCTCCATTTCTATCAGCAGGTCTACTTCCATCGGCTGGGCTCGCCGGACAGCACGGATGTTTACGTGCTCGGGAGAGACTTTCCGCGCATCGCCGAGATCGCTCTGACGCGGAGCGAGGACGGACGCTTCCTTGTCACGGTGGAGAACGGCGATGGCGGCGAGTTCGCCCACTACGTTTCCGGTCCCTCGGGAGCATGGATCCAGGTCACGCACTTCGCGGACCGTGTGACGCGGGCGGCCTTGGGGACCGATGGCTTTCTCTACCTGGTGTCGCTGGACGGCGCGCCACGGGGCAAGGTGCTGCGCGTACCGCTCGATCACCCCACGCTTGCGGCGGCTGAGGTGGTGGTCGAGCAGGACACCGCGGCGATTGACGGTATCCTGGCAACGGGGACGCGGCTGTTCGTCACCGAGGTCGCGGGCGGGCCCTCCGGAATCCGTGTGGTCGATCTGCGGTCGCGCCGCCGGGGCCGGGTACCGCTCAACCCGGTCTCGGCGGTGCTGGAGCTGGCGCCCGAGGGTGGCGACGGGCTCTTGTATCTCGCGACGAGCTTCACCGAGCCACCCGCATGGTACCGGTACGATGCGGCGACCGGCGAGGTTCGGCGCACCGCGCTGTTCTTGCGGTCGCCCGCCGACTTCAGCGATGTCGAGGTGGTGCGCGCCTTCGCCACGTCCCGGGACGGGACGCGGATCCCGATGAGCATCATCCGCCGCAGGGGTACGAAGCTCGACGGGCGGAATCCGACGCTCCTATCCGGCTACGGTGGCTTCGGCCTCAGCGTATCCCCGGCCTTCTCGGCACGGCGCCGCGTGTGGCTCGATCAGGGCGGCGTGTACGTGGTGGCGAACCTGCGGGGCGGCGGCGAGTACGGGGACGAGTGGCACAGTGCCGGCAACTTGACGCGCAAACAGAACGTGTTCGACGACTTCATCGCGTGCGCGCGGTGGCTGATCGACAAGGCGTACACGAGCCCCGCACGCTTGGCCGTCGAGGGGGGCAGCAACGGCGGGCTGCTGATGGGTGCGGCGTTGACCCAGCACCCCGAGCTGTTCCGGGCCGTCGTGTCTTCGGTGGGCATCTACGACATGCTCCGAGTCGAACTGTTCCCGAACGGGGAGTTCAACACGACCGAGTACGGGTCGGTCAAGGCCCCGGACCAGTTCCGGGCGCTCTACGCGTATTCCCCGTATCATCGCGTCGTGGACGGCACCCGGTATCCAGCCGTGTTCTTGCGCACGGGAGAGCACGACGGGCGCGTGGACCCGGCGAACTCGCGCAAGATGGCGGCACGGCTCCAGGCCGCCTCGGGCTCAGGGTTGCCGGTCCTCCTCTGGACCAGCCCCAGCGCGGGCCACGGATTCGGCACGCCGCTCGACGAGCGGATCGCCGACCAGGTGGACGTCTTTGCGTTCCTGTTCGACCAGCTGGGGGTGACGTACCGGCCGGTGGGGCAGGGACGGGCGCTGCCTTGACGGGCGCGGATCCCACGGGGCGGGTGCGCAACGGCGTAACAGTCGCGCGCAGTGATCCGTGAAGCAACTCGTCATTCCGCGTCATGGCCCGCCGGAAGTGCTCACCGTGCGCGACGCGCCCGATCCTGCTGTGGTTCCTGGCGCGGTCCGCATTCGGGTGAAAGCGGCGGGCGTGAACTTCTCCGATCTGCTCGCTCGCCAGGGCCTCTACCCCGGCACCCCCAAGCCTCCGAGCGTCGTCGGGTACGAGGTGGCTGGAATCGTCGATGCCGTGGGGGAGGGCGTTACCACGTTGCAGCGGGGGGCGCGGGTCATCGCGCTCACGCGGTTCGGTGGTCAGAGCGAGCTGGTGGTGGTGCCCGCCGGACTCGCGTTCCCCCTGCCGGACGCGTGGACCTTCGAGGAGGGCGCGGCGTTTCCGGTCGTGTACCTCACCGCGCATCACCTACTGGTGCGCGTCGCGGCCGCGCGGGCCGGTGAGACCGTCCTCGTGCATGCCGCCGCAGGCGGCGTGGGACTCGCCGTGGCGGAGCTGGGTCGCATTCTCAAGCTCCGGGTCATCGGACTCGCGTCGCCCGGCAAGCACGTCGTGCTGCGGAGCTACGGTGTAGAGCCGCTGGACGGTCGTGACCCGCGCTGGCCCGCGGCGGTGCGTCGCATTGCTCCAGCGGGCGTGGACGTGGTGCTCGATGCCGTGGGTGGAGACTCGTGGCGCCGAGGTTACGCGCTGCTCGCGCCGATGGGGCGCCTGGTTTGCTTCGGCGCGTCCGAGCTGGCCGTGGGCGCGCGCCGCAACCTGCTCAGGGTCGTGTGGAAGGCGCTGCGCTGGCCCCGTTTCGCTCCGCTCGCCCTGATGAACGACAATCGCTTGGTCGCGGGAGTCAACCTGGGGCGCCTGTGGACCGCGGAGCAGATCATCCGGCCGCAGGTCGAGGCGCTCCTCGACCATGCTCGCGCCGGGCGCATCCGCCCGCGCGTCGACCGCGCATTCCCCGTCGCGGAGGGTGCGGCGGCGCACCGCTACATCCACGAGCGGCGCAACATCGGGAAGGTCGTGCTGACGTTTGGCTAGGGCCGAAACGGCCCGCCGTTCTCGAATCAGCTCCATTGGCCGGGAACCTGCGCCAGCGCTGCTACGTTACAGTCATCGTTGCGATCGCGCAGCCATGGAGGCGCCAATGTCTATCCGGCCGATCAAGTCAATCACTCAGTCGCAGCCCACCATCGAGGGCGCGGGCGTGAGGCTGCGCCGAGCGTTCGGGTTCGGGAACACGCGCGAGTTCGACCCGTTCCTCCTGTTGGACGACTTCCGCAACGACAACCCGCAGGACTACCTCGCCGGATTTCCGTGGCACCCCCATCGCGGGATCGAAACCATCACCTACGTCCTCAACGGGGCGGTACAGCACGGTGACAGCCTGGGCAACCGCGGCTCCCTCGGCGCGGGGGACGTGCAATGGATGACGGCGGGCAGCGGCATCCTGCATCAGGAAATGCCTCAGGGTGACGAGCGCGGCCGGATGCACGGATTCCAGCTGTGGGCGAACCTCCCCCGCTCGCTCAAGATGACCGACCCGCGCTACCAGGACATCGTGGCGCGCGACATCCCGGAAGTGGTGGACGACGACGGCACGCGCGTGCGCGTGATCTGCGGCAGCTTCTGGGGTAAGACCGGTCCCGTGGAAGGCGTGGCCGCCGATCCCCGCTACCTCGATGTGTGGGTTCCGCCGTGTGTGCGCCGAACCTTGCCCGTCGAGTCGTCGCGCCACGCGTTCGCCTACGTCTTCGAGGGGAGCGGCACGTTCCGGGACGCGTCGGCACCCCGCGCCGTCCGCACCGAATGGGTCGGTGCAGCGACTGGCACTCCCGAGCTCGCCGGCAATCGCTCGCTCGTGCTGTTCGACTCGGGTGACGAGATCACCGTCCAGGCCGGAGAGGACGGCATCCGGTTCCTGCTCGTCTCAGGCAGACCGATCGAGGAGCCTGTGGCCTGGCAAGGGCCGATCGTCATGAACACCGACGCGGAGCTGCGGCGCGCCTACGCCGAGCTCCACGACGGTACGTTCATCAAGCACCGCTGACGGCCCCCCCCGCCCCCTACATCCGGAAGAGGTAGCTCAGCTTCGCGAAGAACCCGTCCCGCAGCCGGCGAATCCCGCGGAACGCGAACGCCTCGGCCTCGGTGAGACTGCTCCCGTACCCCGCGTACATCACGGTGCCCGGCGAGGGCGTGAACGATACCAGCCAGTCGAGCCGTAACGCGTTGTGCGTCTGGGCGCCCGCCCGCTCGTAGACTCCCGTCCCGGGGTCGCGAATCAGAATCGGATTGTTCGTGCGCGAATCGTCCCGGAGCGAGTCCTGCCACGAGGCCTGATACTGGCCCACCACGCGTAGGAACAGGGACCGCGCGACTTGGTACTCGACCTTGACGCGTGGGATCATGTCGCGCCCTACCGTGCTGCCGTCCGTCTTGCGCCAGTACTGCTGGTGGAGGTACGTCGCACTAACGCGGATGCGGTCCGACGGACGCCAATCGAGGCCGGCATCAATGAGGATGATCCGCGCCGGAGACCACTCGAAAAAGTTCTCGTCCTGGAGCGCGGGGAGCACGAGGAGCCTGGCATTGACCCGCCGGAACTGGGGGGTCTGCGCGGTCACCTGCAGGTCGTAGTTCGCGATGCGCGGCGTGCCAACGAAGGGCACCGTATCGGTCACGCCTCCGGCCGTGTGCTGGAGGGCGTACCCCGCGTAGAGCGCTGAGTCGAACCGGAACGACTCGATGTAGAGCGCCGCAGCGAGGGACCAGCCGCGGATCTGCCAGGTCGACGTGAAGTGGAGAAACTGATCGTCGGGCATCAGGCCGCTCAGCAAGTGCGGATACACCCAGCGGCCGGAGACGAGCGCGTCACCGGTCCAACTCTCGAGGGCTGCCCCGGGGCGCCCGTAGCGCGTCACGCGGTGATCGATGGCTCCGTTCGCGACGCCCGGCCGGGCGATGAATCCACTGGCCGCGACGAAATCCGGAGCGATCCCGCTGATCGAATAGGTGTACCCGAACCGCTGGCCCGTCCGGTCAAGGCTCGCGTACCAGAGCGGGGCGTTCACAGCAGCCCCGGCGGTGCGAGTGAAGCTCTCCACGATCTGGAATGCGGCCGTGTGTATGCCACCGAAGAGGACGCGCGCGTTCGCTCCGGCCACGCGATTATAGTCCGGGCCGTCAACCTTGTCGGTGTACACGAGGCCGAGCAGCGACTGGCCGCCGAGATCGCGCCGCACGCGCAAGATGTTGTAGACCGGGTTGTCGCTCCCGCTCGCCGAGTACGCGCGATCGTCGACGGCCGAGAGCAGGCCGACGCCGAATCCGGATACCTTCCCGGTCAGCTTGAGAGCCGCCACCGGCTGCACCAGGCGTCGCGTGTACACGAGCGTGAACGG
The DNA here is from genome assembly GCA_003221005.1 of Gemmatimonadota bacterium. Taxonomy (GTDB): domain Bacteria; phylum Gemmatimonadota; class Gemmatimonadetes; order Gemmatimonadales; family GWC2-71-9; genus AG25. The sequence continues at coordinate 111,771 of QHTZ01000067.1, read as the reverse complement.
TGTAGTGAACTGCTCGAGGCCCTCGAGAAAGAATGGGCGCTTCTCCGGGAAATAGAGTGCCAGGCGCGGGTCGAACACGAGCTGTCCCGCGTCCGACTCGACCTGGGAGAAGTCGGGCCGCGCCGTGGCCGTGAGAGTGAGGTTGTTGGTCACGCCCCAGCGTATGTTGCCGCCGAGGTCGGAGGTGACAGGACTGTACGTCCACCCCGCGCCACCGGGCGTGCCGTCCGTCTTGGCCGTGACCTCGGGGCTCACGTCGAGCACCAGGCCGCGGTCGAGCTCGGTCAGTCCCGTCAGCGTCCCGGACTGGGCGAGAAACGACGCCGCCGCGAGACGCGCCGCCGTCCACGTCTGCCGGTGGCCTGAGTGCTGCACCTGGCGCACCACGTTGATGCCCCACTGCTGCGTGCCCTGCGGCTGATAGCGGATGCTCTTGAAGGGAATGCGAATTTCGACCTCATAGCCCGTGTCCGTGACCTGCCCCTTCGACTGATATACGAAATCCGCGGAGAGGTCGACGGTATCCCGGGACCCGGCCTGCGACTCGCTCAGCGTCCCATCCGACTGCACGCCCAGGGGATTGACGCCGAAGGCAAGCGCCTGGCGGTGATCGTTGAAGGTGTCGAGCAGGATCTCGACCCAATCGTCGTTCCCGATGCGGTCCCGGTTCGCGAGCGCGGCGTGGACCGGGCCGTGGCTCTCGAAGGCGCGGATGCCGAAGTAGATCGCGTGGGCCGAGTACCACACGAGGACCTCGGTCGAATCGGTGGCGGGACGTCCGTCCACGGGGGAGTATTCGGAGAATCCGTTCAGCACTGCGGCCTGGCGCCAGACGGGCTCGCCGAGCACGCCGTCGATCGACACGTCGGCATCTTCGAGCCTCGGGACGGCGACGGTCGTCCGTCCGTCGCGGCCCGAGTACGGACCGGTCTCGAGCAGGGCCACCAGCACGAGCGGGAAGGGGAGCATTCAGCCCGTCACGTCCAGACTGCCACGATCGCTCCCATGGCCACGAGCCCGACGAGCTGGTGGCCGGATTCGATGGCGACGCGCTTCAGCGGGCGTCCCTCGTATGCGTAGGACGTCAGACCCAGCGTCAGGACGAAGCCCACCCAGTTGAAAAAGCCGACGGCCGCGCCCAGCGCCGCGGTGTTCGCGCCGGCGTAGTGCACGGCGTGCACCAGCACGAACGCCATGACGAAGTTGCCGATGGTTTCGATGGTGAGCGCCTTCGCCATCCCTGCTTTCATGCTATCCGGGGTGGCGCCCGCGAGCTGCATCCACGGCTTGAGGAACAGCATCGGCGAGAACCAGAGCCAGCCCAGCGCGCCCTTCACGACCGTGGCCACGACGAGCGCGAGGAAATTGATCGGGAACGACTGCATAGCCGCCTCCCTCCGGGTTGACGATGGGATGATCGTCCTGCGGACACGCCGGTGCGACGGCACCCATCATCGAGAGCCCCACCCACGGTGTCATGGAGTTAGCGCCCGTCGGGTCGTGCGGCCGCCGAGTCCGCCCGCTGTAGCAGCTGCGTGAATTCACGCAGCTCAGTCGAGCCTAGATCCGAGACGACCCAGTACGCGTAGTCGGGTGCGATCCAGTGCAGCATGTGGTATCCCTGCCGCGTGACCGTGGCCGGCCCTGCCGTCGGCCCGCGCTCCGCGGGCCAGAGGAAGACGCTGATGACGTGCTGGCGTCTTCCGTACACGAGCGCCGCCACGGCGCCGTTGGCGACGTAGTCGAGCCGGCCCCCCAAGAGCGGGTAGCCCCTCCCGGCGAGATCGTACACCGACGGCGAGTAGTCGAGCTTGCCGTTGAACCAGGGCTTGACCGTGTGCTGGTCGGACGACGCGACATCCAGGAGGTGGCTGCCCAGGAGCGAGCGGACGTGGCTCGCGAGCAGTGCATCGGTGAGCGCTTCGGCGCGCGCTCGCGTCGTCGCGACCCTCCAGGTTCCGGCGACGACGCCCACGAGCACTGCCGCAGCGGCGAGCCAGCGCCACTCGGGCAGGCGCGGCGTCGCAGCGGGCCTGATCTGGGCACGGATGGCCTGGCGGATGCTCGCCCGCAAGCCCGGTGGCGCCTGCAGCGCGGGCGCGTGCTGCGTCAACGCCCGGCGCAGGGCGAGCTGTCGCTCGTGCGACCGGGCGCACGCCGCACACGCGTCCAGGTGCTCCGTCATCTCGCCAACCACCGCCGGCGGCAGCTCGTTGTCGATGTACGCGTCGAGCTGCGCCTCGAAGTCCTTGCAGGTCATGTCAGCTCCGCTCCCGTGCCACGCTGCTCAGCGCCCGCGCGAGCCTCCGCCGCGCCCGTGAGAGACGCGACATCACCGTGCCCACGGGGATCTCCGCGATCTCCCCGATTTCCTTGTACGAGAGTCCTTGCACCTCCCGTAGGATGATCACCTCGCGGAACTCGAGCGGCAGCGCTGCAACTGCCCCGCGCACCGCCTCGCGGTCCGCGGCCCGGAGTAGGGCAGCCTCGGGATGCTCATCGCCGACCGCCCCGCTGTGGAGCTCCTCGTTGAATTCGACCGCGACCGGGTGCGAGCGACCGGTGCGCTGCCAGGTGTGGCAGGCGTTGCGGACGATCGCCAGCACCCACGCGCGGGCGTCATCCCCTCGGAACCCATCGAAGTACTTGAGCGCGCGCAGCAACGCCTCCTGGGCCACGTCGTGGGCATCGTCGTCGTTGTCCATCAGGTAGCGCGCCAACGTGTACGCCGCGTCCAGGTGCGGCAGCACCAGTGCTTCGAATCGCGCGAGCTCGCTCGGTGCCAAGGTTCCCTCAGCGATGGTGCTGTGCGCTCGCTCCCGCACGACGAGTGAGCGCGCTGCGTCGAGGGATTCTGCCGCCGCGTCCGCGCGTCGGGAAGGCCTCTCCCAATCCAGACCCGGGTTCACCCGGAAATATTCCCGCCGGGAATACGGGCGCGGCGCCGAGGGTCTAGGGTGGCGAACGGAGGAAGATCCCAATGACCTATGAACGGAGGAAGATCCCGATGAGCTACGAATCGAGAGACGTTGCACGCGCCGCCTCAGGCGTACTTCTGGCCGGTGCGCTGCTCGGCGCCGCGCTGTTGCCCGACGCCCCGGCCCGGGTGAGCGTCCGACTGACGGAGTGGAAGGTGGAGCTGTCCCAGGGCACGATCGCGCCCGGCACGGTCAGGTTCGCGATCACGAACGCCGGGAGTATCCCGCACGCCTTCGAGGTCGGGGGGCAGGGTGTCGAAAAGCAGACGGCAATCATCCAGCCCGGCGCGAGCGGCACGCTGACGCTCGACCTGAAGCCGGGGAGTTATGAGGTGTATTGTCCGGTCGGCGACGACTCACACAAGAAGCTCGGCATGGTGGCGCGCCTCAGCGTCGTGGGCGCGCACAGCGCGACCCCGCCGGGGGTGAAGGCCATCCAGGTGGTGGGCGGCGGACCCGTCATCCAGATCCTTCCGGGCCCGTTTCCGTTCCCGGACAGCGCCGCCCCGGTGCTCAAGCAGTTCGGGAACGAGCGCGAAGGGCTCGAATCGCAGGTGCTGCGCGGTCCCTACTCCAACAACGTCGCGCCGGTATCCGGCACGTTCACCTTCACCGCGTGGGACAAGGGCGCCACCCGCGATTCTGTGGACGGGGTCGCGGAGTTCACTACGCAGGACGGTGCCCGCTGGAAGCTCGTGCTCGACCGCGTGCAGACCAAGGACGTGCCGCACCACCCGCGCTTCGGCGGCGTGATCATGGGGCTCTACTACCATGGCAACACCGGCGTTCACACGCCGCTCGTCCCCACGATCAACAGTGCCGTGGCGCTATGGGCGTTCGGGCACCTGTCCAGGAACGGCGCGGTCGTCAGCGACAACGCCATGGTGCACGTGATGCTGCTGTCTCGCACGCGGCGGGAGGGGGACTTCGCGCTCGCCTGCTGGGACTGCTCGCCGAACAAGATCGAGGAGCTGCAGCTCCAGATTCTGCCCGGACCGGGCGAGCCGAAGTTCGACACGCCCGGCGGGTTCTTGTTCGTCAATTGGGAAAAGTCCGGCTCCCGCCCGGGAGTGGGTTGATGCGGTTCGGCTGGCTACGTGGCGGGTTCCGGATCAGTCCGAGCGTTCTGCTGGAACTCGAGATCGTTGAGGGCCGTCCGCACGGCCGTCGCGCGGACGCGCTCGACGCTGCGGTACACGTCCTGTACGCTGCTGCCCCGTACGACTCGGTACTCGCGCGCGCCGGCCGTGCTGGCCCGGGCGTACTCGCGGACGTCCCAGTGCTCCTTCCCCGGGCACCTCGGGTAAGACTCCGCCATGTGGGACAACTCGGCGTCCGTGAGCACCGCGCCCTGCAGCTCCACCAGCGCGCGGAGTTGGGTCCGAAAGTCGCCAGCCACAGCGGTCATGGGCCTAGTCCATCATCCCCTGCCGGCGAGCCGCCGGTCGCCCTGCGCCCCGGCGCGCGGCCGCGCCCGCGTTCCCGCGGCTCGTGCCCGCGCAGCGCCACCCACAAGACGCCGGTCTCGAGGTTCACGTCCCAGCGCGCGATCCGCGGCTGGACGAACTCAGTCAGGTCGTCAGTCGTGAGCGTGTCGGGCGTGGCGTCCAGGAACTCGAGCACGTTGAGGCGCAGCTCCAGGTAGGTGGTACCGCGCGCGCCGGCTGCCAGGCGCAGCGTGATCTGATCATCGAGCAGCCGCCGTACGGCTCCCTGGGTCACGTCGAGGAGGCGCTGAATGAAGCCGGCGAGCTCGGCGCTCCCCTGCCGCACCCGGCGCCGCTCGAGCACCTGCGCCGTCCCGGGCTCACACAGTTCCAGCAACAGGCGCCGGACCCCGGGCTCAGGAGCGGGCGCCTCTCCCCGCGTCGCGTCGGCGCGTTCCGCGTGCGCGCACGCGGCGAGATCGTTGCGACCGAGCCGCAGAAAGGATGTCATCTTCTGGTAGATGTCCGTGCGTCCGGGCAGCGGTGGTCGGCGGGCGCCGCTGATCAGGTCGTCGAGGTACGCCCCGGGGACTTCGAGGACCTCGGCGAGTTCATCCCGCGAGCGGTTGACCTCCCGGAGACGCCGGCGCAGCAGCTCACCGACGCTGGAGGGTTGTTTCGAGGGCAGCGACGACGTCATTCGGGATCCTTCCACGGAGGTTGGCTGCGACCGGCTGATGAGCCAATCTAACAGGTCGCACCCAATAGAGCGCGCGACCGCACGGTCAGCGGGTTTCCGCCCCCTCCCCGTCGCCGGACCAGCTGCCGCCCAGGGCCTTGTACAGCTGCACGGCGGCGGTGAGTTGCAGCAGCTGCGCCTGGCTCAGCGCCAGCTCGGCCTCGAACAGGCTGCGCTGCGAGTCGAGGACTTCGAGATAGTTGGCGACGCCGGCCCGATAGCGCGCCTCGGCGAGCTGCAACGCGCGTCGCAGCGCCTTGGCCTGGGTGTCCTGCGCCGCCACCTGATCCCGCGCCGCGCGCACGCCGGCGAGCGCGTCACCCGCCTCACGCAGGGCCGTGAGGGCCGTCTGCTCGTACGCCGCCCGAGCCTCCTCCGCCCGCGCACGCGCCGCCCGCGCCACGTTGATCAGCTTGCCCCCGGTGAACAGCGGGATCGAGACCCCTGCCTGAAGCTGATAAACGTCGGTCTGCGAGGTGAACAGGCCGCCGCTGGTGGCAGCCTGCGAGCCCGAGGAGCCGATGATCGTGATCTTCGGGAGCCGTGCCGCGTCCGCGACGCCGACGCGGGCGGTCGCCGCCGCATATGCCCGCTCCGCTTCCCGCACGTCCGGCCGCCGCTCGAGCAGCGTCCCCGGAAGCGAGTCAGGCACGATCACCGCGCGCACCGCCTGGGCGAGCGACGTGCCCCGCACGATCGTCGCCGGCGCGGCGCCGAGCAGCACATTGAGCGCGTGCTCCTCCTGGGCGCGCTGCTGCTCGACCTGGGCGAGCCGCGCCGCCGGGACGGCGACCTGCGCCTCGAACTGCCGCACGTCGAGCTCGGAAATCACGCCACGCGCGTATCGCTGCCGCGCGAGGTCCAGGGTCACCCCGCGAGTCGCGAGTGTGCGCTCCGCCACCGCCCGCTCTTGGTCCAGCTCCAGCAGCTGGAGGTATCCGCTCGCCACGTCGCTCACGAGGGACAGGACGACCGCCCGCGCCGCCGCCTCCTGCGCGCTCAGGTCCGCCTGCGCCGCCTGCAGGCCGCGCCGCGTTCCGCCCCAGAAGTCGAGCTCCCACGCGACATCGGCCGTGACGCGCCACGCGTGATACGAGACCGGTGCGAACGAGCCGAGCGCGATCTTGTTCGTGCTGGTGCTCCCGTTGAGCGCGAGGCTCGGGAACAGGGGGCTGCGCGCCACGCCCGCTGCGGCGCGGTACTCGCGGATGCGCGCGCGGGCGAGCGCCAGGTCGCGGTTCTGCCGGAGCGCGGTTGCCACGAGGCGGGTGAGGGCCGAGTCGCGCAGGATGTCGAGCCAGGCGAGGTCCGCGATCGAATCCGTCGCCAGGGCTCGCGGTGGGAGGGCGGGGGGCACGGGCCGCGCGCTGTCCGCCGCGCGGGCGGCTGCGAGCGAGTCGAAGAACGCGCGCGCCGAGTCCGAGCGACTCCCGGCACCCACCCGGGTCGTCGCGGGCACGACCTGCGCCGGGTGATAGCCGGGCCCCACCGCGCAGCCGGCGAGTCCCAGGGTAAACGCCACGGCGGCGATGCGCGGCTTCATGGTCTCCCCTCCACGGCGCTCGGCGTCTCCGCGCGGCCGCGCTCGGCGAGGCGGCGGATCAGCGTGAAGAACAGCGGGATGAAGAAGATCCCGACCGTCGTGGCGATGAGCATCCCTGAGAACACCGTGGTGCCGATCGAGTGGCGGCTGGCGGCGCCGGCGCCCCCCGCCACCACCAGCGGCGACACGCCGAGGATGAAGGCGAAGGAGGTCATCAGAATCGGGCGCAGCCGCTGTCGCGCCGCCTGGACGGCCGCCTGGCGGATGGGGACCCCCTGACTGCGGAGCTCGGTCGCGAATTCCACGATCAAGATCGCGTTTTTCGCAGCCAGCCCCACCACCGTGATGAGGCCGACCTGGAAGTAGATGTCGCTCGGCTGGCCCCGCAGCCAGATCCCGAGGAACGCGCCCAGCACGCCGAAGGGAACGCCGAACAGCACGGCGAACGGGAGCGACCAGCTCTCGTACTGCGCCGCGAGCACCAGGAACACGATGACGAGCCCGAGCGCAAACACGAGCCCCGCCGCGCCGCTCGAAGCCCGCTCCTGGTACGACTGCCCGGAGTAGGAAATGCCGAGCCCCTCCGCCGCAAAGCGGCTGCGGATCAGGCCGTCGAGCTGGTTCATCATCTCACCCGAGCTGTGGCCCGGCCGCGGCACGCCGGTGATCAGGGCGGACGTGAAGCCGTTGAACCGGGTGAGCACGGTGGGGCCGCTCTTGAACTGCGTGCGCGTGAGCGCCGAGATCGGCATCATGGCGTCGTTGCTGCCACGCACGTACAGCTGCCCCAGGTCCTCCGGGGTCTGGCGGTAGGGTGCCTGCGCCTCGATCTGCACGCGATACGTCCGGCCGTAGAGGTTGAAGTCGTTGACATAGAGGGTGGACATGAGCGCCTGGAGCGTTCCGAAGACGTCGCCCAGCTTCACGCCGCGTGCTTTGGCGGCGGCGCGGTCCACGTCCACGTACAGCTGCGGCACGTTAGCCCGGAAATTGGCGTTCACGCCCAGCACCGCGGGAAGCTGGTTCGCCGCCTGGACGAACGCCTGCACCTCGCGCGCGAAGTCCTGCACCGGGAGGCCGCCACGATTCTGGAGCTGCGCCTCGACCCCGGAGGTGGCGCCGAGGCCGGGGATCTCGGGGAGGTTGAAGGCGAAGCCCATCGCGTCCCGCATGCCGAAGAGGCGGCCGTTGATGCGGCCGGTGATGGCGTCGATCGACTGGCCGGGGCCGCGCTCCTCCCACGGCCTTACGTTGACGAAGATGGTGGCGCTGTTGGGCTGGCTCGCCCGGCTCAAGAGGTCGAAGCCGGCGAGCGCGACGATGTTTCGAATCGCGGGCTCCTGTCGCAGGAACCCCTCCACGCGCTCGATCACCGCCTGGGTCCGCTGTAACGAGGCCGCGTCGGGGAGCTGCAGCGCCATGGCGAAGTAGCCCTTGTCCTCGCTGGGAATGAACGCGGTCGGGACCCGGCGCCACAACACTCCCGCGAGGATCACGAGGACGGCCACGGCGCCGAGCCAGGCGCGGGGGCGGCCGAGCACGCGATCCACGGCGCCGACATAGCCTCCGGTCACCCGCGCGAACCAGCGGTTGAATGCGCCGAAGAAGCCGCCCGTGTGGGCCTCCACCGCCTCCTTGAGGAGCAGGGCGCACAGCGCGGGCGTCAGCGTCAGGGCCACGAGGCCCGACAACACCACGGCGATGACGATCGTGATCGCGAACTGCTTGAACATCTCCCCGGTGACGCCGCCGGTGAACGCCACCGGTACGAACACGGCGACGAGGGAGAGCACGATGGCGATCAGCGCCCCGGCGACCTGTCGAATCGCGCGATCCGCCGCGATCCGCGCAGGTACGTCCTCGGTCGCCATGATGCGCTCGACGTTCTCGATCACCACGATCGCGTCGTCCACCACGATTCCGATCGCCAGCACGAGCGCGAAGAGGGTGAGCACGTTGATTGAGAAGCCGATCACGAGCAATCCGAGGAAGGTGCCGATCACGCTCACCGGCACCGCGAGCATCGGGATGAGCGTGGCGCGCCAGCTCTGGAGGAAGACGAAGACGACGAGGGACACGAGCGCCATCGCCTCGAGCAGCGTGAAGACGACCTCCTTGATCGACGCCGTCACGAACGGTGTGGTGTCGAACGGAATGACCGCGCTGATCCCGGGCGGGAAACCGCGTGACAGCTCGTCCAGGCGCCGTTGCACGGCGTTCCGCACGGCGATCGCGTTCGCCCCCGGCCGCAGGTACAGCAGCATGAAGGCGGTCGGCTTGCCATTGAGCCGGCCGGCGAAGTCATAGCTCTGCGCGCCGAGCACCGCTCGCCCGATGTCCCGCACGCGCAGGAGCGAGCCGTCCGCCTTGGCGCGCACCACGATGTCGTTGAACTGGTCGGGCGTCTGGAGCCGGCCCAGCGTCGTCACCGGGATCGTCAACTCGGTACCGGGGGGCGCGGGCTCGCGCCCGATGCGCCCGGCGGGGTTCGTCGCGTTCTGCTCCCGCACGGCGGTCGCCACGTCGCCGACCGTGACGCCCAGCTTCGCCATGCGCGCCGGATCGAGCTGCAGCAGCATCGAGAACTGGAGCCCGCCGAACGTCAGCGCGTTCCCGATTCCCGGGACGCGCTTGAGCTCGTCCTCGACGAAGAGCTTCAGGTAGTTCGTGAGGTACGACGCATCGTACCGGGGATCGCTGGACGAGAGCGCCACGACCGCCAGGATGTCCGTGTTGGCCTTGAGGATCACGACGCCGTTCTGCCGCACCGCGTCGGGCAGCTGGGGGACGGCGACCTGGACGGCGTTTTGCACGTCCACCGCCGCCAGGTCCTGGCTGCGGGTCACGTCGAAGGAGATCGCGAGACCCATGGTGCCGTCGCTCGCGTTGGCCGACGAGTAGTACAGCAGTCCCTGTAACCCGGAGAGCTGCTCTTCGATTGGTGCCGCGACGGCGTCGGCGACGTCCTGGGCCGTCGCGCCCGGATACGCCGCCGCGACCTGGACCGCGGGAGGCGCGATTTGCGGATACCGCGACAGGGGCAGGAGCCGGATCGCGAAGCCCCCGAGCAGCGTGATGACGATGGAGATCACGCCGGCAAGCACGGGCCGGCGGATGAAGAGGTACCGGATCTCGGGCGGCGGCCCGGCGGGCGGCGGCGCGGCGCTCATCGCCCGGGCCCCGGGGGCTGCGCCCGCGATGCGGCTGACGCCGAGTCCGCGAGCGGCACGGGCCGCACCGGGCGCCCGGGGATCACCTTCTGGACGCCATCGACCACCACGCGATCGCCCGCGTTCAACCCCCGATCGATGATCCAGAGGCGCCCGCTCCAGGGCCCCGGCTGGACGTCTCGCATCTTGGCCGTGTCCCCCACACCCACCACGTACACGAATTGCCGGCCGAGGCCCGATTGCACCGCGCGCAGCGGCACGGCGAGCGCGCTCTCCCGCGCGAAGCCCACCAGCACGGCCCGCACGAACTGCCCCGGCATGAGGAGCCGATCGGGGTTCGAGAAGAGGGCCCGGAATTCCTGCGTCCCCGTGGCGGGGTCGAGCGCCGGCGCGACGAAGTCGAGCCGGCCGGTCCGCGGCAGCACCGAGCCGTCGGGTAACTCGACCTGCACCGCGAGCGCACTCCCCGGGTGGATCAGGGCGCGTGCTCGGACGTTCTGATGCCAGGCGAGGAGCTGCGCGGAAGACGGCCGGAAGGACACGTAGACGGGATCCAGCCGGTCGATCGTCGTCAGCAGGTCGGCCGGTCCGGTCACCCGGGCGCCGACGTCGAGCTCGGTCCGCCCCACACGCCCCGGGATCTCGGCGCGCACGTCGGTGTCGTCGAGGTCCTTCTTCACCTGCTCCAGGGCGGCCTGGGACGCTTCGTACTCGGACCGTGCATTGTCCACGTCCTGCTGCGCGACCGCGTGCTGCCCCAGCAGCGGCTCGAGCCGCTCGAGCGTCCGCTTGGCGTTCGCGAACCGTGCCAGCGCGGCTCGGTATGACGCGTCGTAGCGAACGCGATCCAGGCGGTAGAGCACCTGTCCCGGCTCGACAACGGCTCCCTCGGTGAAGGCCCGCTCCTGGATGATGCCATCCACCCGGGCGCGAACCTCGACACGACGGTACGGCGCCACCTCGGCGCTGAACTCGTAGGACTCGGGGACCGTGCTCGGCTGTACGACCACCACCGCCACTTCTGGAGGCGGGAACGCCGGCGCTTGCCCCCTGCGGCCGCACGCGCCCAAGAACAGGGCGAGCGCCGCCGTGGCGCCGACGCGCACCCTCCTTCGCCACTGACTGTCAAGGATTTTCACGGCCCCTCCCGAGGAGAACTTGCTCATGAACCCCGAAACAATCTCGCAGGGTTCCGGATGCGTTGGAAGTCAACTGGGAGAGGGTGGTACCGTTCCAATGTCGCACCGGATCGGCGCGGCGGGCGCCGAGTGGGTGAGCGCGCCGATCGAGATCAGCGTCGCTCCCGCCTCCGCGTAAGCCCGAGCCGTCTCCGGCGTGATGCCGCCCGAGGCCTGGACGGCGACGCCCGGACCCACGCGCCGCACCCACGCTGCCACGCGCTCGGGCGACTGGTTATCGGCCAGGATGTACCTCACGCCGGCGCCGAGCGCCTGCTCGAGCTGGGCGTCGTTCTCCACCTCGACGACCACGGGCGCCCCCGCGGGCGCGGCAGCCAGCGTCGCGGCCAGGTCGCGGTCGCCGAGGAGCGCCCAGTGGTTGTCCTTCCAGAAGACCGCCTCGGCGAGTGATCCCCGGTTCGCAACCCCACCCCCCACGGTGACGGCGTAACGCTCGAGCGCCCGGAGGCCGGGCGTCGTCTTGCGCGTGTGTGTGATCCGTGCGCCGGTCCCGGCCACCGCGTCCACCGCCCGGCGCGTCAGGGTGGCGACCCCCGACAACCGCTGCAGGAAATTCAGTGCGACGCGCTCGCCGGCGAGGAGCGTGCCGGCGCGGGCTCGCACGCGGGCGAGCACTGTGCCGGCCGCGACCCAGTCTCCCTCCTTGCACCGCGCATCGACCCGCGCCGTCGGCTCGAGCTCCGCAAAGACGCTAGCGACGACCGGGATCCCGGCGAGCACGAACCGCGCTTCGGCGACGAAGTCGGCGTAGGCGGGGCGCTCCGCGGCGGGTCCGAGGAGCTGGGTGGTCACGTCGTGCGTCGCCCGGTCCTCCGCCAGCGCCCGGCCCACCTCGTTCCGGCCGCGCGCGTCAGCCAATCGCGAGCATCCGCTCGATGGCGCGCCGCGCCCGCGCCGCCGTCTCGGGCGGCACCGTCACCTCGTATTTCAGGTCGCGGAGCGCGTCCCGGAGGTTCTCCAGCGTGATCATCTTCATGTAGCGGCACTCCGCTGACTCGGCGAGCGCGGAGAACTGCTTCTCGGGGTTCTCACGCCGCAGGCGGTGCAGCACGCCCGTTTCCGTCGCCACCACGAACTCCCTGGCGCTCGAGGCGCGCGCGCGCCGCATCATCTGCTCGGTCGAAACGATGCGCGTCCGGCCGGCGGCGACGTCGCCATCCACCTCGGCGTAGTACATCGCGCTCGTGACGCAGCCGCACTCGGGATGGACCAGGAATTCCGCGTCCGGATGCTCGCGGCGCTTTGCTTCGAGTACGTCTGGCGTCAAGGCCGCGTGTACGTGGCATTCCCCCATCCAGACGTCGAGCGGCCGGCCGGTCACGCGCCGCAGGTAGCTCCCGAGGAAGAAATCCGGAAGAAACAGGACCGGCACGTCGGGCGGGAGCGCGTTAATCACGGCGACTGCGTTCCCCGAAGTGCAACAGTAGTCGACCTCCGCCTTCACCGCCGCGCTCGTGTTCACGTAGGCGACCACGACGCCATCGGGGTGGGCGGCCCGCCAGGCGCGCACGTCTGCGGCCTGGATGGTCGCCGCGAGGGAGCACCCGGCACCGGGGTCCGGGATGAGCACCCGCTTGTCGGGGTTTGCAATCGCGGCGGTCTCGGCCATGAAGTGCACCCCGCAAATGACGATCACGGACGCGTCGATGGCGATCGCGCGCCGTGCCATGGTGAGCGAGTCGGCCACTACGTCGGCCAGGTCCTGGATCTCGGGGCGCTGGTAGTTGTGCGCGATGATCGCCGCGCGCCGCGCGACCTTGAGCGCCCGGATCTCGGTGACTAAGTCGGTCATGATGCGACCGCCGGCACGCCGGCCCGCCGCGGGTAGTCGAGCCGGGCGTGGCCGCCCCGCGTCTCGCGCCGTCGCCGCGCGGCCTCCGTGATGAGCAGCGCTACGGTGATCTGGTTACGCGTACGCCATGCCGACGGCGGGGCCGCCGCGAGGAGCTCGGCCAAGGCGCGCGCAGCACGCAGCAGCGACGACTCGCTGCGCTCGATTCCCACGTCGGCCGTCATCACCAGCCGCAGCTGGCGGCGCAGCGCCTCGCATTCCGCGTCGGCGTCGCGATCGGGTGGCCACCCGGACGCTTCCGGCGACGCCGCGGGCGGCCGCCGTGCGGGCAGCGCGGCGAGTGCGCGCCCCGCGCGATCGGCGAACACCAGCCCCTCGAGCAGCGAGTTCGATGCCAGGCGGTTCGCGCCGTGGACGCCGGTGCAGGCCACCTCGCCCACGGCCCAGAGCCCGGGGACGCTCGAGCGCCCGGCCAGATCGGTCGCGATCCCGCCCATGGCGTAGTGCATCGCTGGCGCCACGGGGATGAGATCGCGCGCGGGATCGAGGCCGTGGCCCGCGAGCATCGCCCTGATGGAGGGGAAGTGCGCAGCGAAGCCCTTCACGCGGCGCGCGTCCAGCCACGCTCCGCCCGCGCGGTCGGCGGCGGCGACGGCGCGCGCCACGACATGCCGTGGTGCCAGCTCCGCGCGGGGATCCACCTCGACCAAGAACCGGCGACCGTGCTGGTCCACCAGGGTCGCGCCCGCACCCCGGACCGCTTCCGAGATGAGGGGCGCGGGGTTCACGCCCGCGAGCTTGAGCGCGGTGGGATGGAACTGCAGGAACTCGATGTCGCGCAGCTCGGCGCCCACGTGGTGCGCCAGCGCCCAGCCATCGCCCGTCGCCACGAGAGGATTGGTCGTGAGGGCGTAGAGCTGTCCCACGCCGCCCGTCGCCAGAACGACCGCCGGAGCCGGTAGCGTCAGCACGCCGCCGCCCGCCACGACCGCTACCACCCCCACCACGCGGCCATCGGCGAGCAACAAGCGGGCGACTTCCGTGTGCTCCCGAATCTCGATTTGGGGGTGATCGGCCACGATCCGAGCCAGGCAATGCACCAGCATCGCCCCCGTCCGGTCGCCGCCGGCGTGCAGGATCCGCGGCCGGCTGTGTGCGGCCTCGAGGCCGAACGCGAGGCGCCCATCGGGCCCGCGATCGAACGTCGCGCCCAACGCTACCAGCTGCCGGATGCGCTCGGGCCCTTCGCTCGTGAGGATGCGGACCGCCTCGGGGTCCGCGAGCCCGTCGCTCGCCGCCAGCGTGTCGGCGGCGTGCAGGGCCGGGCTGTCTCCGGGGCCGAGAGCCGCCGCGATGCCGCCTTGCGCCCAGGCACTGGCACTGTCAGCCAGGCTGCGCTTGGTCACGAGGAGACAGGCGCGACCCGCTACCGCCATCCGCCACGCGGTCCACAGGCCGGCGAGGCCGGACCCGATGATGACGGGGCGCGCGGTGTGCACCGCGCTCACAGCGGCGTGTCGGAGCCCTTGGTGCCTTGGCAGGACATGCGACGCTCCCATTGGTGTGTGGTACCGCTGCCAGGGGGCCGTTTGGGCAACGCCTCGGTCCACCGGAGATGATGGACCGCTCCCGACAGGGGGCGTGGGCGGTGAAGGCCGCGCGCGCCACCGCAAAGATAAACCGGAAAGGGCTCGCGCGGGAGCCGTGCCTCGAGCGCGCGGCGGCGCCGCCCCGGAGCCCTGGGCGGGGAACTTTCCTTCGAGACAGATGATTGCTGAGTCGTACCGGCGGACCAGGCCGCTGGAATCGACGCTACTATTCCACTCCACCACTCACTCCACGACAGACTGGAGCTCGCCCATGGCTGGCGCTACGCACGAGACACTGAACGACATCCCGGAATCGACCCGGGCTCAGGTGATCGACCTGTTGAATCAACGGTTGGCCGACGCTATCGACCTCCAGTTGCAGGCGAAACAGGCGCACTGGAACGTGAAGGGGCCGCAATTCATCGCGCTTCATAAACTGTTCGACGAGATCTACGGAGCCGTGGAGGACTACGTTGACCTCCTCGCGGAGCGCATCGTCCAGCTCGGGGGCGTGGCCGAAGGGACTGGCGCGATCGTCGCCGAGCGCTCCGAGCTCCCTCAGTACCCGCTCAACCTGTCGAGCGGCGAACAACACGTGTGGGCGTTGTCCAACGCCCTGGCCCGCTTCGGCGAGCGCATCCGCCGGACCATCGACGAGACGGACGATCTGGGGGACGCGGACGCGACCGACATCTGCACCGAGATTTCCCGCGGGGTCGACAAGTGGCTGTGGTTTGTGGAAGCCCACGCGGACCGGGCGGTGGCGGCGCACGAGCGGGGCTGATGCACGTCCTGTTTCCGGCGCTGCTGCGGTTCAGCGACGTCGGGCTGCTCCTCTTGAGACTGATGGTCGCGACGGTGTTCTTCTCGAGCGGGCTGAGTCATCTCAGGGACCCGGCCGCACGATCACACAGCATCGGGGCGAGCACCGGATTCACGGTCTTCCTCGGATCGGCCGAAGTGCTCGGAAGTATCGGTGTGGCGCTCGGCATCTTGACCCAGCTCGCGGCGATCGGGCTGATCCTCATCATGCTCGGGGCGATACAGAAAAAGGTCTTCGTGTGGAGGACCGGGTTCTGGGGTGGCAGGGCGTACGGCTGGCATTACGACCTGATGCTGCTCGTGATGAATCTCGTGATCTTGCTCACCGGCGGCGGGAAACTCGTCGTGCTGTAGTGACGATGACGCGGCGCGTGTTCGCGGTGCTGGGATCCGCGGTGTTCCTGGTGATCGCGCCCGGCACGGTCGCCGGACTCGTGCCGTGGTGGATCTCGGGATGGCGCGTACAGGCGCCGCTGTTGGGTGTCCCCGCGATCCGGATCGCCGGCGGCGCGCTAATCGCCGCCGGACTTCCAGTGTTGCTGGACGCATTCCGGCGCTTCGCGCTCGAAGGCCTCGGCACGCCGGCACCGGTATTTCCCACCCGCCACCTGGTCGTCCGCGGTTTCTATCGCTACGTCCGAAACCCTATGTACGTGGCTCTGGTGGCGCTGATTGTCGGTCAGGGCCTGGTGCTGGGCAGCGCTCCGCTGCTCGGGTATGCAGCGCTGCTCTGGCTCGCGTTTCACGGCTTTGTCCTGCTGTACGAGGAGCCGACGTTGCGCGCGACGTTCGGCGCCGAATACGACGCGTTCTGCGCCAATGTGCCGCGCTGGGTTCCGAGATTGCACCCTTGGCGGAAGTCATGACGTGCTGTGGCCCTCGCGCAACACCGTGCAGCGCCCGGCAATCGCCGCGCGCCGCGAGTTGAGGCAAGCCGACCGACCCCCGGCCTCAGAATGGTGCCGCCCTCGCGCGAACCTGAGGCTCCCCGTGCTGTGCGCGCGCGGCGCGCTCGTTGCAGGGAGGCCACACGATCCTATGGCCACCACCGGCGCACCGCCCGTCGTCCTGATCGCGACTGCCGCGGAGCACTCTCTTGCGCCCCTGCTCGGCCGCAATGAGTACGCGGTGACTGAGGTGCACACGGGCGCGGAGGTACTCGAGCGCGCGCGTGAGTTCGCCCCGGACGCCATCCTGCTCGAGGCTGAGCTTCCTGATATGTCGGGGATCGACGCGTGCCGGCTGCTGCACGCCGATGCGCGAGTGGCTCAAACGGTGCCGATCCTCATCGTCGCTCCTGATAAACCGACACCCGAGCAGCGCGTGGCGGCCTTGCGCGCTGGTGCCTGGGACTTTCTCCGCGCTCCGCCCACTGCCGGGGAGCTGTCGCTCAATCTCGAAGCGTACGTCCAGGCGAAGCGGAGTGTCGATGTCGCGTTGGCGGCAGGTCTGGTTGACCCGGCGACCGGCCTCCACAGTCGGTCGGCGCTCGCCCGGCGGGCGCGGGAGCTCGGGGCGCTGATGGCCCGGGAGCACGGGGCGCTGGCGTGCGTCGTGTTCGCGCTGTCGAGCGACCTCCCGGTTCCCAAGGCCGGATCCCTCCTGGCTTACGCCGCACGATTGTCCGACGTGGTCGGGGTGATGAGCTCGAGCGAGTTCGCACTGCTCGCGCCCGCGACCAACCATGCTGGTGCCGTGAAGCTCGCGCAGCGGGTCGGCACCGTCCTTTGCCACACCGTTGGCGGGGCGGTCCTCATTCCCGGGGCAACGCTGCGCGCCGGCTACGACGCGGTCGGCAACCTGGGCTATTCGCCGATTGATCCGGCCGAGCTGCTCGCTCGCGCGATGGCTGCCGTGCGGGTCGGCCAGGCGGAGCCGGACTGCCCGTGGGTGCGTCGCTTCGAGGTGACTGCGGTGCCTGGGGGTGACGGCGCGTCCGTGCCGCGCACCACGCCGCCCGGCTTCGTGCTTGAGAACAGGAGAACCATTCGATGAACGTCCCTGCCTTCGTGCGCTCCGCGCTGCTCGGCGGTGCCACCGTGCTCGTCCTGAGCTGTGGAGATCGCTCGCCCCTCGGCGTGAATGCCCGAGCGCCGACGATACAGGGAGACCTCCTCGACTCGCTGGTGCAAACCGCCCAGCAGAGCGCGGGCCTGCTCAGGTGCTCCCCCATCGCCGCCGATTCGGTCACGCAGACGATCGGTCCCGCGGGCGGAGCGCTCGTGGTGGGGGGGCAGACACTCTCGGTCCCGCCGGGTGCCCTGAGCGACTCCGTAAGCATCACGGCGGTAGCGCCGTCGGACACCCTCAACCGGGTCGTCTTCCAACCTGAAGGCCTCACGTTCCAGCAGCCGGCGTCGCTGACCATGAGCTACGCCAACTGCAGCGCGATCAGCGCCGCGAAGCGGATCGCCTACTTGAACGCCTCCGGGTCCATCCTGGAGTACCTACCGTCGGTCGACGACCCGTCGGCTCAGGCGGTCACCGCCAACCTCAGTCACTTTTCCGACTATGCCATCGCCTGGTGAGGGCTGGGTGTCCGACCGGGCGACCCCGCGCCGCTCCCTCGGCGTGATGCGTCGCAGCGCGGACCTGCTGCACGAGGCGCGGCAGCAGGAGCGCGCGGGACGGATCCCCGAAGCGATTGCGCGCTTCGGATCCGCCATCGCCGCCGCGGAGCAGGCCGGGGAGCACACGGTGCTGGCCGAAGCGCTGCGGCGGCTTGCGATCCTCAGGCACCACGGGAATGAGTCCGGTCAGGCCCACGCGTTGTGCCGCAGGAGCTACGAGATCGCGCGGCAGATCGGCAACGAGCTACTTGCCGCGGAAGCGTTGAATACGTTGGGCGGCCTCCACCTGGCTGCCGGGAAGGTCGAGGACGCCCGGCTGACGTTTCTCGAGGCGCTCGAGCTCGGCGGATCGAGGAAGGAGCTGCGCGCTCGCGTCGAGCAGAATCTCGGCATCCTCGCGAACATCCAGGGCGAGCTGCGCGAGGCCATCGCGCGCTACGAGCGGTCCCTCGAGGCGTACCGCGGCTCCGGTGACGCGCAGGGGTGCGCGATCGCGTACCACAACCTGGGGATGGTGAGCGCGGATCGGGGACGGTTCCATGCGGCAGACTGCTATTTCCGCGAGGCCCGGTCCCTCGCCGAGCGGGTCGGCGACCTCCATCTGCGCGGACTCTGTCTCGTCAATCACGCCGAGGTGGACGTGATGCGCCAGCGGTTCGAGGACGCGCGCCAGAAGGCCGAGGAAGCGCTCGCCGTGTTCGATCACCTCGGGGCGCGTGGGCCCAAGGCCGGGGCTTATCGGGTGCTCGGGATGGTGTACCGCGAGACGGGCCGTCCGGCGCTCGCGGAGGCGCGGTTCCTGGCGGCGATCGAGCTGGCCGTCGCGGCGGGCTCCGTCCTCGGCGAGGCGGAGGCCTCCCGCGAATTGGCCATCCTGCATCAGGCGATGGGCCGGAACCAGGACGCGCTCGGGGTGCTCAACGTTGCCCACGGCCTATTCCGCCAACTGGACGCCCGAGCGGACCTGGTCTACGTAGGCGGCAAGTTGGCCGAGCTCGAAGCCACGTATCTGGCGGTGGTGCGCGCGTGGGGCCAGTCGATCGAATCGAGCGACGGCTGCACGTTCGGTCATTGCGAGCGCGTGGCGCAAAACGCGGTCGCCGTGGCGCGGGCCCTCGGGCTAAACGACCAGGAGGAGACGACCATTCTGCTCGGCGCCTATCTCCATGACGTCGGCAAGGTACGCGTCCCCCACGAGATTCTCCACAAGCCCGGGCCGCTCACCCGCGCCGAGCGCGAACTCTTGCAGATGCATCCTATCTGGGGGATCGAGCTGCTCGGGAACGTCGAGTTTCCGTGGGACCTGAAGCCCATCATCCGCTGGCATCATGAGCGTTGCGACGGGAGCGGGTATCCCGATCGGCTCAAGGGAGACGAGATCCCGCTGTCCGCGCAGATCGTCGGCATCCTGGATGTCTACGATTCGCTCACAAACTCGCGCACGGAGCATGCGGCCGTGAGCGCGGAGCGCGCGCTCGAGGAGATCATGAACTGCCGGGCGTGGTGGTCCGAACGCGTCGTGGCGGCGTTCCTGAAGGTCATCCCCCATGCCACCGCGCAGATGGTGAGCTAGGGGTTGTTCCCTAAAGCACCAACGGCGCCGTCCTCACGGATGGCGCCGTTCGTTTTCTGGTACCGGGTCGGGCTTAGAGCTTGACGACGTTCTGCGCCGCTGGGCCCTTTTGCCCCTGCACGACGTCGAACTCGACGCGCTGACCTTCAGCCAGTGTCTTGAAACCTTCCGCCTGGATCGCGGTGTGATGCACGAAGCAGTCCTTTTCGCCGTTCTCGGGCGTGATGAAGCCGAAGCCCTTCGCGTCGTTGAACCACTTCACGGTACCGGTGATGCGTGCCATCTGATGCCACTCCTTACTTATTGGTGTTCGCGACGGTGCGCGGATTTCGCCTTGCGGCGGGCCGCTGCCTTGTCCTTCCGCCGTCGCTGAGCGCGCGGGCCCTCGAAGAAGCGCTTGCGCTTCATGTCCTGGAACAGCCCGGCCTTGGCGATCTGACGGCGAAACTTCTTCAGGACGAAGTCCAGTCGGTCGTTCTCGCCCAGCGTCACCTGCATGCGGCCTCGCTTCCAGTGAAAGCCTCCAGAAACGAACGAGGACCACGGGCGAAGCCCAGGTCCTCGGAACAGTCTCTGGTTCATTGCGCTCGCGCACAGTATCGCCAGGGGTACCCCTCTTGTCAACCGTGGTTGACCCATTGACGTTTGTTCAGGAGGACAGATGACCGACGACACCGTGATCAAGGACACCGTACGGGCGAAGTACGGAGAGGCGGCGCTGCGCGTGCTGCACGGGCAGGGAAGCTCGTGTTGCGGCGGCGCCGCAGCGAGCGGCGGCTGCGATCCCGTCACATCCAACCTGTACGAGGCTGCTGAGACCGCGTCCCTCCCCGAGCAAGCCGTGCTCGCTTCGCTCGGCTGCGGCAACCCAACTGCGCTCGCCGAGCTGCTCCCGGGAGAAGTGGTGCTCGACCTCGGCTCCGGCGGGGGCATCGACGTGCTGCTCTCCGCCCGGCGCGTGGGGCCGACCGGCAAGGCGTACGGGCTCGACATGACCGACGAGATGCTCGCCCTGGCGCGCGAAAACCAGCGGAAGGCCGGGGTCGAGAACGTCGAGTTCTTGAAAGGGGACATCGAGCGCATTCCTCTTCCGGACGCGTCGGTGGACGTCATCATCTCGAACTGCGTCATCAACCTCGCCGCCGATAAGCGGCGGGTGCTGGCCGAGGCGTTTCGCGTGCTCAAGCCCGGTGGCCGGTTCGCCGTCTCCGACGTCGTGGTGCGGGGGGAGATCCCGCGTGAGGTGCGCCGCAGCATGGAGCTGTGGGTGGGATGCGTGGCCGGCGCCCTCGAGGAGGAAGAGTTCAAGGCGCTGCTTAGCGCGAACGGCTTCGAAAACGTCGGGATCGAGCCGACCCGGATCTACAGCTTCGAGGATGCGCGGGCCGTGCTGGCTGGGGCCGGGCTCGACGTCGATGTCCTGGCGCGCGAGGTGAGCGGCAGGATCATGGGCGCGTTCGTGCGCGCGCGAAAGCCCGCGTAACGCCACGGCGCTCAGCTGCCCGTCCCGAAGCGAACGGCGCCGAGGTCGGTGAGCCCGGCGAGCGTGGCCTCGAGCTCGTTCCGCGGCAACCCGGCCGCGCGTGCGAGCTCTTCGAGGGTGCGGCGGCCGTCCGCGAGCTCGACCACGCGCGCCACCGCGCTGTCGGTGCGAGCGACCGCGACCCGGCCGCGGGGCGAGCGCGCGACGAGGAGTCGCACCGGTCGCGGCGGCGCCTGCGGCACCTCGGTCCACGGCTGGAGCAGCTGCGGCAGGACCGCCGGTAGGTCGTAGGCGAGATCCAGCAGCACTGTTCCTTCAGCGGTTTCCGGGACACCCGTTCCTCTTCCCTCTTCCCCCTTCCCGTTCTCTCGCCACACCCTCGGCCCCGCCTCCGCGACCATCATCGCCGCCTCGTAGCGCAGCAAGTCGTCGCGATATGGGATCGAGGCCACGGGGGCGCCGCCCTTCACTTCGCGCACGACGAGATCGGCGACCGCGCGAGCCGTCTGCCGACTGCCGAGTACGACCACGGGGAGCAGCGCTTCGAATTCGGCACCGCGGAGCGTCCCCTCTGGTCGCCGGCCGGTCACACGCGCCAGCGCCCCCGAGTACTTGAAGAAGTGCACGATCCGCTCGTAGTAGAAGTGCCGCGCGAGGAAGCGTGCGAACCGCTCCACCTTCGCGGGGTCCGCGAGCGCACGCTGCCGCCAGGCGGATGACGCCCGGAACGAGGCGTCGGCCAGCGCGCGCAGCACCAGGTCCTGGAGTGCCCGGTCGGTCACAGCGCCCCCCGGATCCGTTCAACGCTCCGGAACAGCACGTCGGCGGTGAGCGACGGCGAAAATGCGTCGAACGTGACAGCCTTGGCCCGGGGACAGCGAGTGACGGCGTGCGCCAGAAACGCGAGCATGGCCTCCGACGGGGCGGTGGGCGCGATCCAGGGACCTCGCAGGTCCTCGTCCTCCTCGACGCCGGCCACGTGCAGCTCGACTACGTGCTCGAGCGGGAATTGCGCGAGCCACGCTTCAGGCTTCATGCCGCGGTAGTGGGCCTCGAGCCAAACGTGCGGCAGGTCGAGCAGAAAGCCGACCTCGGTCGCGTCGAAGAAACGCGCGAGCCAGACAGGCTCCGGGAGCTGGCTCGCCTTGACGTCGAAGAAGCCGGGGATGTTCTCCATCACGAGCGGCTGCTCGAGCCGCGCCTGGAGCGCGCGTGCGTTGGCGACGAAACGCTCCAGAAACTCGTCGGTGTAGAGCGGCGGGAACACGTAGTTGATGTTGTAGCGCCCGTCTTCCGTGTGCAGGCACTGGAAATGCTCGGCGATCCACGGTGTGCGGTACAACGTAGCGAGGGAGCGGGCACGCTCGATCGAGCGTTCATCGAGCGGCTCGGAGAGCTGGCCGAGGTAGTCGTGGAGCAGCAGCGTGTAGCGCTCGCGGATGGTGGGCCAGTGCGCATCGTGTGCTGCCGGCGGGTCGGCCATGGCGAGGTGGTCGATGCCCTTCGCCGCAGCGAGCTCAGCGCCGAGCTGAGGGTTGTAGAACGCCCCGACCATGAGAGCCATCAGCGGTCAGCCGTCGGCGTCAACCAACCGTTGCTCAGCCAACTGGTCCACGAACACCTTGATCTGCGCCGCGATCATCGGCTGTTCGCCGCGGTCGGTCCACTCGGCGGCGATCGCTTCGTAGCGAGTCTTCCCGTCGAGCCGCGCCGCGATGAAGCGCTCGCGCTCTCCCCACGTCGCGGCCGCCCGCTCGAGTTGCGCCGTGCCGCGGCCCGGGCGGAAGACCTCGCGGACTATGAGGTCGATCTCGTTCACCGTGTCCGCTGTCAGCGGCCCGACGCCCGGGACGAACGCCTCCTCGACCTGCGACCGGTTTCTCGCGCCCACCAGGACCATGTTCACCCCCGGCCGCGCGCGCAGCCACCCCAGGGCGAGCTCGAGCAGCGACACGCCCTCCCGGCGCGCAACGCGCCGCAGCCGCTCGATCGTCCGCTGGCGGCGCTCGAACTCCTTCCCCTTGAACCAATAGACCTTGCGGCGGTGGTCATCGTCCGGGAAGGCGGGAGGCTCCCGGTACTTGCCGGTGAGCAGGCCTGCGGCGAGCGGCCGGAATGCCAGGAACGCGAGGCCACGTTCGCGGCACAGTGGCAGCTCGCGCTCTTCTACGTCGCGATCGAACAGGTTGTAGGTGCCCTGATACGTCGCCAGGGGAGCGATGGTCAGCGCCCGCGCGACCTGCAGGTGAGTGGCGTTGCAGAGCCCGATCGCGAGGGCCTTTCCCTCGAGCTGCAGCCGATAGAGCGCTTCGAGTTGCCATTCCCACCGTTCGAGCGCTTCGTGCAGCTGCACCAGGTCCACGCAGTCCGTGGTGAGGCGGCGCAGCGACGCTTCGAGTGAGGCGCGTGGATCGTCGCGCGGGCCGACCTTGGTGGCGATCGCCACCCGCTCGCGCACGGTTCCGAGCGCGCGGCCCAGCAGTCGCTCGGACTCGCCGTCACCGTACGTCGGCGCGGTGTCGAAGAACGTGACGCCCCGCTCGACGGCGCGCCGGATCGCGGCCTCGCGCTCGTGCGTGTCGTCTGGCGTCCCCCAGCCCGCGCCGCCCACCGCCCAGCCCCCGAACCCCAGTCGCGCCTCCGTGCCCAGGAAACGCGAAAGGGGCCCGAAATCGGTCCGGGCCCCCTCTTGCATCCAGCCGCCCTGCGTCAGGAGTGACAGGTTGGCTGCAGCTCGCTCGTCTCCACGACCTCAGGCCGATGACAGGTGGGCACGAGCTCCTGCGTCTCGACGATCTGCATGCGAATATCCTCCGTCTTTACGTGGAAATCAGACGACGGCAGACGAAACGTAGCATACGGGTTGCCGCCAGACCCGTCAACCGGTAACTCTTGAACTCCGTGATCGTCACTCACACGCTACTTACCGAGACCGCGCTCGCCGACGAGTTCGTCGCCGCGTTTCGCGCGCGTCGGCTCCCGGAGAAATTCTTCTATTGGTTTCCGCTGTCCGTCCGAGCCTGGCTCGCCCTCTGCTCGGACGGCGCCTACCGGAACTACGTGCGGTCGCGCTCGCTCATCGCTCGGTCCGCCGCCGACCTCGCTGGCTACATACCCCCCGGCCCGCTCGAGGTCCTGAGCCTGGGCTCGGGGCAGGGGGACAAGGACCTGCTTCTCATCGAAGCGCTGCGACCCCACGGGATCCGCGTCTCCTACACGCCCGTAGACACGAGCCAGGCGTTGCTCGAGCTCGCGTGTCAGGGCGCCGTCGCCGCGGGGCTCCCCGCCCAGGGCGTCAAGGCCGACTTCACACGGACCGACCACCTCACTGCACTGGCGCCTAATCCCGAAACGCCGCCGCGCCTGATTTTGCTCCTGGGCAACACCCTCGGCGCATTCGATCCGCTGGTCGAGACGCGGGCCCTGCGGAAACTGCTCCGCGGGGACGACCTGCTCCTCGTGGACGGCGAGATCTACGCCGCCCAGGCCACCGTCGCTGGCTATGACAACCCCCTGAACCGGCGCTTCGCGTGGGCGCCGCTCCACGCCGTCGGGATCACCGAGGCCGACGGCGAGCTCGTGTTCGAGGACCGCGAGGACGCGCGCGTCCCCGGGCTGCATCCCCTCACCAAGCACTTCCGGGCGACCCGCGACGTCGCCGCCCGGCTCGGCGGAGAGTCCCTGACCCTCGGTGCCGGCGAGCGGCTGGAAATGAACCACTCGTACAAGTACGACGCCGACACGTTCCTGCGAATCCTGCGAGATGCCGGCCTCGGGCAGCGCTGGCGCGGGACGAGCGAAGACGGCCGCTTTCAAATGGTGCTGGTGGGGGCGGGGGCGCAATGAGCGCCGTGCTCGAGGTCCGGGGACTCGGCTATACGTTGCCGGGAAGAGGGACGGGGGAGGAGGGACGGGTCCTGCCGATCGTCCGGGACGTGTCCTTCACTGTGGGTGCAGGAGAGACCCTCGTGCTCCTCGGCCGCAGCGGCTCTGGGAAGACGACCACACTTAAGCTCATCAACCGTCTGCTCGAGCCTTCGGTGGGGGAGGTGTTGGTGGCGGGGCAGCGGACCGCGGCGCTCGAGCCCACGTCGCTGCGGCGGCGGATCGGCTACGTGATTCAGGAGGTGGGTCTGCTGCCGCATTTCACGGTGGCCGAGAACGCGGGACTCGTGCCGCGGCTCGAACGCTGGCCTCCAGAGCGGATCGCGGCCCGGGTGCGCGAGCTGCTCGCGCTCGTGGGGCTCGACCCGGAGGCGTTCGGTGGACGCTATCCGCACCAGCTCTCGGGCGGTCAGCGGCAGCGGGTCGGGGTGGCGCGCGCGCTCGCTGCCGACCCGCCGCTGCTGCTCCTGGACGAGCCGTTCGGCGCACTCGATCCCATTACGCGCTTCGAACTGCAGCAGGAATTCCGCGCCCTCGAGGGGCGGCTGGGAAAGGGCATGGTGTTCGTGACCCACGACGTGCGGGAGGGGCTGCTCCTGGGGACGCGCATCGGGTTGATGCATGCGGGACGGCTGCTGTTCCTCGGTACCCCCGACGAATTCCGTCGCAACGAGCACCCCGAGGTCCGCCGCTTCCTGGAGGCGGCATGAGGTTGGTAGCGTTCTTCGCGCGCAACGCCCATGAGGCACTCGGTCTCGTCGGTCAGCACCTCGTCTTGGTGGTACTCTCGACCGGTGCCGCGGCACTCGTGGGGATTCCCCTCGGCGTGGTGCTCACCCGCCGACCCGCGTGGCGGCCCCCCGTGCTCGGGCTCGCGGGGGTGTTCCAGACGATCCCGAGCCTCGCGCTCTTCGGGATCCTCATTCCGATCTTCGGCATCGGGTTCTGGACGGCGATCACCGCGCTGATCGTGTACGCGCTACTCCCCATCGTGCGCAACACCTACACGGGAATCGCGGGCGTGGACCCAGCCATCCGCGAAGCCGGTCGCGGCATGGGGATGACGGACGCCGAGCTGCTGCGGCTGGTGGAGCTGCCCCTCGCTGCGGCGGTCATTCTCGCGGGTGTGCGCGTCGCGACGGTCGTGAGCGTGGGCGTGGCTACGATCGGCGCCGCGATCGGCGCGGGCGGGCTCGGCGTCTACGTCTTCCGCGGCGTGGCGGTGGTGGACGACACCTTGATCCTCGCGGGCGCGATCCCGGCGGCGCTGATGGCGCTGGCGGCGGACGGCCTGTTCGCGCTGCTCGAGCGGCGGCTGGTGTGGCGGGCAAGGTGAGCAGGACTCCCACCTGGCCTCACGTGTGGTCCGTGCGTTGAAACGCCGGCTCGGCCGAGGTCGCGTCTTTAAAGACGCGCGTTTACGCCGAGCCGGCCCTTCAGGGCACGGGAAACGCCGGGCCGGCATGCTCGCGTTGCTCGCCGCGGTGCTCGCGCTCTCCGCAGCAAGTTCGTGTGCCCGGCACGACCGGATCGTCGTGGGCGCCAAGAACTTCACGGAGTCCGACTTGCTCGCCGAGCTCGTGGCGCAGCAGATCGAGCGGCGCGCGCACCTGCCCGTGGAGCGACGCCTGCACCTGGGTGGCACGTTCGTGTGTCATCAGGCGATCGTCGCGGGACAGATCGATCTCTATCCCGAGTACACGGGCACCGCGTTCACGGCGGTGCTCAAGCACCCCCCGGTGAGCGATCGGGACAGCGTGGCGCGAGTCGTGGCGCGCGACTATGCGGCACGCTTCGGCCTGCGGTGGCTCGCGCCGTTCGGCTTCAACAACACGTTCGCGATTCTGATCCGCCGGACGGAAGCGCGGCAATATGGCCTGACGCGGATCTCCGACGTGGCGCGCGTCGCGCCGCGGTGGAAGGCGGGGTTCGGTTACGAGTTCCTGGAGCGCGCAGACGGATTCGCCGGGCTGTCGCAGGTGTACAGGCTTGCCTTCCGCGCGCCTCCGACCGCGATGGACTTGGGACTCACCTACCGCGCGCTCGCCGACGGAAAGGTGGACATGATCGCCGGCAACTCGACGGACGGTCAGATCGCCGCGCTCGATCTCGTCGCCCTGGAAGACGATCGGCATTACTTCCCTCCCTACGAAGCCGCGGTCGTCGCGCGTGAAGTGGTGTTGCGGCGCCATCCCGAGGTGGCGGCCGCGCTCGGCGAGCTGACCGGCAAGATCTCGGACGACGAGATGCGGCGCTTGAATGCGCTGGCCGACGTGCAGCACCAGGACATCCGGGCGATCGCGCACGACTGGCTCGAGGCGCACGTTCCGTGAGCGCACAGATCATCCGCGTCTACCTGCTGATCACCGGGCTCTTCAACCTGGCGATGTCCCTGATCTGGGGCATCGACACGCTGTTCAAGCTCCACGCGGGGTTGGACATCTTCCAGGTGATGCTCACGAATGCCGCGTTCACGCTGGGCAACGTCCTGTTCGAGATCCCCACCGGCGTCGTCGCCGACACCCTCGGGCGGCGTATTTCGCTGCTGTTGTGCCTCGCCACCTTGTTCGTCACCACACTCTGCTACGTGGCGATCGCGCGGCTCGGGTGGGGCTTCTGGCCGTTCGCCGCCGTGTCGGTGTTTCTGGGACTCGGCTACACGTTCTACACCGGCGCGGTG
The DNA here is from genome assembly GCA_003221005.1 of Gemmatimonadota bacterium. Classification (GTDB taxonomy): domain Bacteria; phylum Gemmatimonadota; class Gemmatimonadetes; order Gemmatimonadales; family GWC2-71-9; genus AG25. The sequence continues at coordinate 84,321 of QHTZ01000067.1, read as the reverse complement.
GACGCATGGCTGGTCGACGCTCTCAAGGCGACGGGGTACACCGCGCCGCTCGAGCCGGTGTTCGCGCGCGGTCAGATGGCGTTCGGCGCGGCGATGCTGGTCGGTACCCTCGCCGGCGGCTTGCTGGGTCAGATCGATCTCGCCGTGCCCTACCTCGTGCGGGCGGGAATCGTGGTGCCGTTGTTCGCGCTGGCCTGGTTCGGGATGCGCGAGCTCGGCTACACCCCGCGTGCGCTCGCGTTGTCGCGCGTGCCGGCGGAGATGCGGCGCGTGTTCGTGGAGGGCATGCGCTACGGCTTGCACCACCCGGTGGTCCGGCCGCTGATGCTCGGGTCGCTCGTCTCGATGAGCTTTATGATCTTCGGCTTCTACAGCTGGCAGCGCTACTTCCTGGACCTGCTGGGGCGGGAGGCGGTGTGGGTGTCGGGGGTGATCGCCGCGCTCACGTCGCTCACGCTGATCGCCGGCAATGCGCTTGTCGTGCCGCTGTCGCGCGTCGTTCGCTCGCGCACCGGAATGCTGATCGCGTCAGTGGTCGTGCAGGTGGTCACGGTAGTCCTGTGCGGCCTGCTGCGGGACTTCTACGTGGTGGTGGGGCTGTACCTCGTCTATGGCATGGCACTCGGCGTGGGGATGCCGGTGAAGCAGGGCTATCTCAACGCCCACATCCCGTCGCAGCAGCGAGCCACGATCATCTCGCTCGATTCATTCTTCGCGAACGTGGGTGGCGTGGCCGGGCAGACGGGATGGGGATGGCTCGCGCGCACACGGGGGATCGCTGAGGCGTGGGTCGCCTCAGGGGCGACGCTGATCCTGGGCGTGCCGCTCTACTGGCTCGCGCGGCGGCGGGACCGGAAGCTGGACCGGTTCGACCCGTAACGGGGCTCAGGACCCGTACCTCGCGCTGCCAAATCACACGCTTCAGCGTGTGAACGGAGCATGCTCCTCTCCTACGTCTTGCGCTCGGCGAATTTCGGCAGCTCGCTCCGGTGCCGCTTCAAGAACTCCTCGTAGATGTGGCTGTCCGTGTACTCCCGCATCTCGCAGATCCGGTCGCCTCGGAACCTGATCACGACGCAGGTGCGCTGGTCCATCACGTCGCGCAGGTCGCTCTTGAGCCAGCTGCGTTCGCGGATCTCGACGATCACGCGGTCGTCCGCCTCGTACCACTCCCGCCACGTGTCCTCGGAGGTCCAGTCGGCCGCGCCCAGGCCGGCCTCGCGGTTCCAGAGCGCGTCCAGCACCCGCTCCCGGCCCTTCCACTCGCCGCCGATGGGCGGGCGCCCGGCGCGCCCGGTTGCGCCCGCCACCCAGTACACGATGTCGTCCGTGAAACGCTGACCGACGCCGCCGCGGTCGCCCGCGAACAGCGCCTTCTCGTAAGCCCGCGCGATCTCCATCCGCCTGCTCATACGAGCGCCTCCTCGGGGTTCTCGAGCGGGTTGCCCTTGCGGCCGGCGCGCTCCATCGGCTTGTCCATCATCGCCCGGTTCTGGTCGAGAATCTTCCAGCAGTCGAGGGCTCGAGTGAGCAGCTCGTCGCGGGTACCGAGGAGGTGCCAGGCCATGGGCGCTCCTGGAGGGGGATGGCCTCCAACTTATCACGCGTTCAGCGACGCTTTGGAGGTCTCCGTACTCTATCCTTAAGTGTGAGTGTGCCGCCTATCACGTCACTTCTGGAGGGAAGATGAAACGGATCGCGTTGCTCTTGTTCTTCGCGGCGGCTCCGGTACTCCCGGCGCAAAATCCCGCCGACACAGGGCGCGCTGGCCGGATGCGCCAGCACCGCGAAGAGTTCCAACGCCAGCGCGAAGCCCGGCTGCGCGAGGCGCTCCGCCTCACCGACGACCAGGCGGCCAAGCTCAAGGCCACCCAGCAGCGCTTCGGTGACCAGCGCCGCGCCATTATGGAACGGCAGCACCAGCTCGGGGGGGCTCTCCGGGGTCAGCTGCAGCCGGGTGTCGCGGCGAACGCGGACAGCCTGCGGAAGCTGTTGGACGCGCAAGAACAGAACGAGGCTGCCCTGGCCCAGTTGCGGCGGGATCAGAACCGGGAGATGGCGGGCTATCTGTCCCCGCTGCAACGCGCGCGACTCTCGCTGATGCGCCAGCACTTCGCGCGTATGGGGCGGGGGCGTGGGGCTGGGCCTGGTGAGGGGGGTCCCTGGCGCGACGGCCCATGGTGGGGTCGGCATCGGCCGCGGTTCCGGAGCGGCTGACAGCGGCGGGGGTAGCACCAAGATCTTCCTGCGAGGAGAAGACGCCCATGCGACGCACGCTCGTGACGGCGGCTCTGCTGGTGTTTGCGGTGAGCTCCCGCGAGGCCCGGGGGCAGTGGGGTGGTTTCGGCGGTCGCGGACAGGGGATGGGTGGCGGAGGATTCGGTCGGGAGGCAGCGGCCCCGAGACTCCCTGGGGCGGAGCTCGACGGCCCGCCCGATTCGGCGATGGCACGCACGCTCCTCGATTTCAGCGACCAGCAGGCCGCCCGGTACGGGCAGGCGTACGATTCCTTCATGGTCGCCACCCGGCCCCAGCGCGACAGCGCCCGCGCGGTGACCGAAAAGATGAACGACCGCCTCGACTCGGGTGACCGCGCCGCTGCGTTGTTCTACGCCGAGCGCCTGCAGGAGCTCGGCAGGTACCTCAAAGACCGTCAGGACAAATTCGAAGTTCAGCTGCGTCACCTGCTGACGGGCGATCAGTCGAAGAGCTATCGCCGCTGGAAAGAGGACCAGGAACGCGCCGCCGAGGAGAAGGCGCGGGAGGACGCGCTGCGCTGGCGGCAGGCGGCGTTCGGCGGCGAGCGCATGGCGCCCCTCCCCGAACAGAAGGCGTTCCTCGCTAGCCCGCCCGGCACGCCTCGTCCGGACCTGGGATCGCAGGCGGTCCGCGTCGGCCGCACGGTGTACGTCTCGAGCCAGCTACCGCTCGACAGCGCGGGCGCACTCGTGGGTGCGGGGAATTTGGCTGCCCAGGCCCTGCGGGCGTTTGCCAATCTCGGGGCAGTGCTGCGCGCGACTGGTGCCTCCCCGCCGGACGTCGTCGCGCTCACGATCTACGTCGCTGACTACAAACCGAGCCAGCTCGCCGCGATCCGCGACGCCGGGGCGGCCTACTTCGGCGCGAACCCGCCGATCACGACGGTGCTCGGCGTGCAGTCGCTGTCACGCGAGGGGGCTCTGATCGCCGTCGGGGCGACGGCGGTCACGGGCGCCACTGGGTTCGCGCGCGGGCCCGCGCGCAACCGCTAGGTCGAGCGGCTCGAAGCTCTGCTTGCGCCGCGCCTGCCGCGGGGTAGGTTGACGCTCGTCCCTTCGCTGGAGGTCCTGTGCGTCCCCTCGCCACCACAGGCGTCCTGCTTCTCCTTGTGACCTTGCTCGCGACCTGCAATCCTGCGGATCGCGCCGTGCCCACCGAGCTGCGCGGGTCGACGGCGCTAGCCGTCCCGTCCGCGAGCGTGGTCGCTCCCCCAGCGCAGAATTTCGACGCGCACCTTAGCGGCGACGATGAGGTTCCGGCGCGTGATACGCGCGGACAGGGCGAGCTCAAGCTGCAGCTGAACGCCGCCGGCGACACGCTCGAGTACAAGATCATCTCGAGCAACATCTACAACGTGGTCCAGTCTCACATTCACATCGCGCCGGCAGGCATCAACGGTCCCATCGTCGTCTTCCTCTACGGGCTGGTGCCCGCAGGAGGCGGCCGGACGGACGGCGTGCTGGCGTCTGGCATCATCACCGCCGGCAATCTCATCGGGCCACTCGCCGGGCATCCGCTGAGCGATCTACTCAGGTTGATTCGCCATGACTCGGCGTATGCGAACGTGCACACGAACGACGGTGTGGACGGGACGAACACCGGTCCCGGAGACTTCCCCGGCGGCGAGATCCGGGGGCAGGTCAGGGCGCTGGGCCCGAAGCCCTAAGGCCAGGCGGCCCAGCCCGCAGCAGCGATCAGCCCGAAGGTGACGAGCCACCACGCCGCGCTCCCCGCGAGGGCGCGACGGAGCCAGGCGGCGTCGGTGGCTCGCCCCGGGGGAGTGCCGCGGCGCAGCGCCGCGCCGAAACGCCGCAGGCTCGCCACGCCGAGCGCGACGAACGCGACGAACGCGACGATGGGCGCCCACACCACGGCCGGGAGCCAGATCGTCCACTCCCAGTAGCCGGCGAGCTCCCGCTCGACCCTGACCTGACGGCCATGCGACTTCGCCGCCGCGAGGAAGGCGGCGACGCTGGCCAGCACCACAATCACGCCGGTCATCCTACCGTAAGTTTAGCGGCATGATCTCCGTCTCCCAGGCGATTGCCCTCGGGTTCCTCCAAGGGGTGACCGAGCTGTTTCCCGTATCGAGCCTCGGCCATAGCGTGGTGCTTCCGGGGCTGCTCCGGTGGCGTGTGGATCAGGATGCCGGTGCATTCCTCACGTTCCTCGTCGCCACGCATTTCGCGACCGCGCTCGTGCTGTTCGTGCTGTACTGGAGTGACTGGAAGCGCATCCTGGCGGGTCTGGGGCGCTCGCTGCGGGACCGTGCGCTCGGGCCGGGTGATCTCGACGCAAGGCTCGGCTGGCTACTGGTCGCGGGAACCGTCCCCGCCGGAATCGTCGGGCTGCTGTTCGAGAAGCAGGTGAGAGGTCTTTTCGTCTCGCCGCGCTCCGCCGCGTTCTTCCTGATCATGAACGGCGTCCTGCTGTTCGGCGCCGAGCGGCTGCGTCGGAAGGCGAAGCGGGCGGACCACCTTCTCGACCCCGATCGGCGCATCGCCACGGAGCTCACGTGGCCGCACGCGATCAGGGTAGGCCTGCTGCAGATCATCGCCTTGATCCCCGGATTCTCGCGGACCGGATCGACGCTCGCGGGGGGATTGCTGGTCGGTCTGTCCCACGAAGACTCGCTGCGCTACTCGTTTCTGCTCGCGACCCCGATCATCGGGGCGGCGGCCGCGCTGAAGCTTCCGAGGTTGTTGCTCTCGGGCGGGAGCGGAGCCATCAGCGTCGCCCTGCTTGGCGCGGTGGCCGCCGCGATCGCCGCCTACGCGTCCGTGAAGTTTCTGACGCGATACTTCCGTACGAAGACGCTCGTGCCGTTCGCCGTCTACTGTGCCCTGGCCGGTTCGGCGAGCCTGGTGCTGCTCGTGCGATGACGGCGTCGCCATCGCCCCCTCCGTCCCCCCCGCCCGCCCCGGATGACGCGGCGCGGCAGGCCCGGCTCGACACCATGCGACGGCGGGCGACGGGGCTCCTGGTTCTCGCCGCGGTCGTGTTCGCCGTCGCCCGCTTCTTGGAGAGCACTCATCCCTGGCTGGGATTCGTACGGGCTACGGCCGAGGCCTCGCTCGTGGGCGGGCTCGCCGACTGGTTCGCCGTCACCGCACTGTTCCGGCGCCCCCTCGGTCTCCCGATCCCCCACACGGCGATCGTCGCGACGCAGAAAGACCGGATCGGCCGCATCCTCGGGAACTTTGTGCAGAAGCATTTCCTCTCGCGGGAGGTCGTCGCGGCCGAAGTCCGTGTGCTGCGCCCGTCCGAGCGGGCGGCGCGCTGGGTGGCGCGCCCCGAGAACAGCGGCCGCGTGGCGAGGCAGCTGGTGACGGGTGTCGCGAAGACGATCGAGGCGCTCCCGGAGGCCGAGTTCCGCGAGCTCATCCACGACAGCGCGGTGGCCCGTCTCCAGGCCACGCGGGTGGCGCCCGTGCTTGGCGGCGTCCTCGCGCTCGTGACGAGCGACAACCGCCACCACGAGCTCCTGAACGCGCTGCTCAACCTCGCCGCCCAGGCGCTCGACGACAACCGGGAGGCCATTCGGCTCAAGATCCGCGAGGGCAGCCCCTGGTGGGTTCCCGGAGTGATCGACGACGTGATCTACCAGAAGATCATCATCGCGCTCGAGGAGCTGCTGCTCGACGTGCGGGCCGACCCGCGTCATCCGGTGCGGCGCAAGTTCGACGCGGCGCTGGAGCAGTTCATCGACAAGCTGCAGCATGCGCCGGATGTGATGGCGAAGGCGGAGGCCTTGAAGGAGCAAGTGCTGGCGCACCCGCTGGTGGACGAGCTGGCGGCCTCGCTCTGGGATGCCGTGCGGCGCGCCGCGGTGCGCTACCGTACGCACCCCGACGACGCCTCTCAGGAAGCCCTCGAGCGTGGGATCGCCGCGGCGGGGGAGTCCCTGCTCGGCAACGAGGCGCTGCTCAACGATCTCGACGACTTTCTCACGGGGATCGTGGCGTCCGCCGTAGAGCAGCACCGGCACGAGATCGCCGAGCTGATCGCCCGCACGGTGAGCGCCTGGGATCCCCAGGTCGCGGTGCGGCGGCTCGAGCTCGCGGTGGGGAGCGACCTGCAGTTCATCCGCATCAACGGCACGCTGGTAGGGGGGCTGGTCGGCCTGCTGATCCACACAGTCTCGGTGCTGCTGCGCTAGACTGGGGAACAAGCAGCGCGGCCGCGGCGCTTGACCACGGGAGGTAGTCATGGTACCGGAATCACGGGATGATTACGAGGAGCTGGAGGGCGCGCTCGATCCGCACCGCAAGGAGGAGCGCGATGCGGCGGTCGCGGAAGTGGCGGCCCGGTTGCGGGACCGCGGGGTCACCGTCACGGGTGCCGAGGATCCGGGTGACCTCGCGAGCCTGCTGGACGCGGTGGAGCGCTTCGAGGCGGCGGTCGAGTCCCACGGCGGGGACCTGATGGTGGACGACCTGAAGAGCCGGGATCCCGATGACCCGCACTTCGTGCTGCCGCGGCGCGAGCGCAGCGAAGCGATCCGTGCCTACATCGCCCGGGTGGACCAGGCGACGCACCGTCTGCGGAGTCATCCGCGGCGCCCGGACGGCGCGGCGTAGCCATGGACAACGCCGTCAAGGATCTCGTCGATAGCTGGGGCTACCCGCTGCTCTTCGTCCTGGTGGGGCTCGAGAGCCTGGGCGTCCCGGTGCCGGGCGAGACGGCTCTGCTCGCAGCCGCGGCGTGGGCCGCGCTCGGGCATTTCTCCATAACGGCGGTGGTCGCGGTAGCCGTGGCCGCGGCGGTGCTGGGGGACAACGCCGGCTACTGGATCGGGCGCACCGGCGGCGTCGCGTTGGTCCGCCGGTATGGCCGCGTCATCCATCTCAACGAATCGTACCTCGAGCGCGGGCACCGCTTTTTCGAGCGGTACGGACCCAAGGCGGTCTTCTTCGGCCGCTTCATCGCGCTGCTGCGCACCTGGGCGGCCGTGCTCGCGGGAACGACCTCCATGCCTTACGGCACCTTCATGCTCTACAACGCCCTCGGCGCTGTCTGCTGGGCTGTCCTCACGGGCACCCTCGGCTATCTGTTCGGTCATAATCTGCCGCAGCTCGAGCAAGCTCTGACACGCGTCAGTCTCGCGGCGGTGGTGATCGTGCTCGCCATGGCCGGGCTCGTGGCGTGGTGGGCCTGGCTCCGTCGCGCGGCGGTGGCGCGGTTCGAGAGCGCCTGTGGCGATCGCAAGGACGGCGCCGTGCGCAGGCCCCAGGCGTTGGACACCCCCTCCACGTTCCAAGGGTCGACGTGACGGGTCTCGTCGATATCGCGGTAGAGAACGACGCCGCGGCCAACCGGTTCGTGGCGCGGGTGGATGGGCAGACGGCTGAGCTGCAGTATGAGCGCTTCCCTGATAGGATCGTCTTGGTTCACACCGAAGTGCCTGCCGCCCTGCGGGGCCGGGGCATCGCCGACAAGCTGGCGCACACCGCGCTCGAGTATGCGCGCGCAGAGCACCTCAGGGTCGTGCCCCGCTGTCCCTTCGTCGCGGCCTACCTCCGTCGACACCCGGAGTATCAGGACCTCCTGCTGCACACTCCCTGAGCCGATGACCACGGCGCGTCTGCGAGCCGTTCTGCGGCAACGTTGCCCGGTGTGTCTCCAGGGCAGGATGTTCCGTGGTGTCTTCGCGATGAACGCGGCGTGTCCCGTCTGCGGGCACCGCTTTGAGCGGGAGACCGGTTTTTTTCAAGGCGCGATGTACGTGAGCTACGCGCTTGGCATCGCCGAGGCGTTCGTGCTTGCGCTCGTAGCGATGTTCGTGCTGGCGCCCCGCCTGGGCCTGGTCGGCGCCATCGCCGTCGCTGTGGTCGTCCACGTTGCGTGCGTGCCCCTGCTGTTCCGCTATTCCCGCGTCATCTGGGCACACGTGAACATCGGCACGCTCGACGCGGCCGATCCGGCCCGTCTCGCTGCGGTCAGAGCCCGCGACGGCCGACCCTCCCGGTAACAACAGGCACGCGCCCCACCTTCCTGTGACCGCCGCCGGCGCGCGGCCCGCGGCAACGTGGCCCCCGTCACGGCCTGCGGCCCGCCCCCGGCGCCATCGTGCTTCCCGAAGACGAGACGCGCCCCTGAAGTGCTCGGCGATATGGGCCAACACACGTGACCCACGCTCGCCGCCCTAGGGTCCGTTTCCCGCCCGATTCGAGACCGCGACATCGTGGTGCATGGCTGCTACTAACCGGGAGGACGCCGTGTCCAACCACAGCCGCGCCCGCATTCCGTTCGCAGTACTGCTCGCCGCCGTCGCAGCCTGCGACGCGGTACCGCCCAACGCGCCTTCGTTCCTGTCGGACCGAGCTACTGCAATGAGTGTGGCGAGCCTGGGTCGTCCGGTGTCGTTCCTCACCGCCCATCAGCAGGCGCAGTTCAAGCGGGGCCGCGTGGTGTTCACGACCGACTTCACTCCTGAGACCGGGCTGGGGCCGCTCTTCAACTCCACCGGCTGCGCCGAATGCCACGAAGATCCCGTCGTCGGTGCCACTGGCGACGAAGTGGAGGTCCACGCGACGGCCTACCACCCGAGCGGCCAACCGGCGTGCAGCGACTTGAGCGACGTGGGCGGGCCGGTCGTCCAGCAGCACGTGACGCAGGCGCTGCACGACGCCCTGGGGATCGACGCCGAGCCGCTGCCCGAGGGATTCACGGCGACGGCGCATCGCACCTCGCCCTCCATCCTGGGGTTCGGGCTGCTGGACGCGGTGCCCGAAGCCGAGATTCAGGGGTTTGCGGACGCCCAGGCTCGTGGCCACGACGGCGTCTCCGGGCGCCCCAACCGGACGCCCGACGGGCGGCTGGGTCGCTTCGGCCGCAAGGCGCAGAGCCCGACGCTGAGCGAGTTCACGGCCGGGGCGTTCATCCAGGAGATGGGGATCACCAGCCCGTCGTTCCCCACGGAGCTGACGGTCGCTGGGAAGCCGCTTCCCGCGGGTGTCGATCCGGCACGCGATCCGGAGCTGAGTCAAGACGATCTCGACGCCGCGGATGCGTTCGTGCGGTTCCTCGACGCTCCGACGCCCCTGGCGTTTGCGATCGGCCAGTTGCCGGGCCGGAAAATCTTTTCGCGGATCGGGTGCGCGGAATGTCACATTCCGGCGCTCACGACGGGTCCCAATCCCGTGCAAGCGTTCAACAACAAGATCGTGCCGGGGTTCACGGATCTGCTGCTACACGACATGGGCCCGGACCTCGCCGACATCTGTCTCGGCGAGGCGGAGCCTGCTGAGTTCCGGACCGAGCCACTGATGGGACTGCGCTTCGTGACTGCGTTCCTGCACGATGGCCGCGCGGCGACGATCGACGAGGCGATCAGGCTGCACGCCGGAGAAGCCACAGCCGCGCGTGACCGCTTCCTGGCGCTGTCGGATGGGGAGCGTGGGGTGTTGCTCAAGTTCCTCGGCAAGCTCTGAGGGCGGGCTGAAGCCGTGCGCGCTTTCGCGCCTATCTCCTGTCAGAATAACCACTTGTGGGGCCGCCGCGTTACTCGGCGGCCCTGCAGGGAGTCTTCAGGGCGGCCCCCGTCTGGGGCCGTTGCAGCACCCCAAGCTGGAGGTAGCGCATGCTTCGCAAGGTCGTGTTGCTCGCCGCGAGCCTGGTCGTTCCGTCGCTGCTCGCAGCACAGGATGTTTCGAAGGTCGCCGCGCACCGCGCGACGCACTTTCGGGGTGAGGTCGTGGGGCTTGATAATCGGGCGGTGACGCCGGCGACCGCGGCCGTGCCGGCGACGCGCGCCACGCCTGCATCCCTGAGCGTAGGTGGCGTGGCTGCTCCGGCTAGCCCAGCAACGCCGGCAACGCCCGCCGTGCCCGCTTCACCTTCGAGGAAGCCGGCAAATCTGGGTCAGTCGAACATTCATCGGCCTTAACGCGCCCAGCAGTCGGTGCGCCCGAGAGACCGAGGCGCGGCGGAGTGAAGCCGCGCCTCGTTGCGTTTTCCGACGTGGATGAGAACACCATGAGAAGCCTCTCATATCGCTCGCCGGGTAGCTCCGCTACGCGGCGCGCGAGTGAACCTTCCGGCACCGTAGCAGGCACGCATCACACTCTCTCGGGAGGTTCGATCCATGGCACAAAGAATCGCACTCGTTGCGCTGGCGGTGGCCGGTGTCGCCGCCTGCTCGCGGGATCGCGGGATTACAGGCCCCGCCGCACCGCTGCGGCGTGAGCTCAGCGCCAGCGCCGCGAGCGCCGCAGATGCAGAGGACACTCCGGGCGCGGTGTACACGCTGATGAACCAGGTCGCGGCCAATGGGGGAAATGCCGTTGCGATCTTCCAGCGCTCGGCCGCCGGTACGCTCACCGCGGCGGGCACGGTCGCAACCGGTGGCACGGGGACCGGGAGCAGCCTCGGCTCGCAGGGCGCGCTCGCTTTGAGCGACGATGGGCGCTGGTTGTTCACCGTCAACGCGGGCAGCAATGACATCTCGGCGTTCCGCGTGAGCCCGGCGGGCCTTTCGCTCACCGATCGCCATTTGTCGGGTGGAACGAAGCCGATCAGCCTGACGGTTCATGACAACATCGTTTACGTCCTCAACGGCGGTGGGAGCGGGAACGTCAGCGGGTTCACCGTCGGCTCGGACGGAGCGCTCGCGCCCATTCCGGGATCGACGCGCCCGCTCGGTGGCGCAGCGGTGGACCCCGCCCAGGTAGCGTTCGGCCCCGATGGCCGGTGGCTGGTCGTGACTGAGAAGAATACGAATAGCATCGACGTGTACTCGGTCACCCCCGATGGTGTGGCGAGCGGTCCCACGCCCCAGGCGCCTGCCGGCGCCGGCATCAAGCCGTTCGGGTTCGCGTTCGGGTTGCGGAACGAGCTGATCGTCTCCGAAGCCGCCACGGGCAGTGCATCGTCATACACCCTCGGTTCGAGCGGCCGAGTGACACTGGTGAGTGGCGCGGTAGCCACGCACCAGGGCGCCCCCTGCTGGGTGGGCGTGACCAAGAACGGCCGTTTCGCGTACTCGGCCAACGCGGCCAGCGGTACGATCTCCGGGTTCGCTGTGGGCACGGATGGCTCCCTCAGCCTGCTCGATGCGAGCGGCGTCACTGCTACGGTGGGCCCGGGCAACCTCGATTTGGCGCTGAGCGTGAACGGACGCTATCTGTACCAGCTGCGCGGCAGCGGCCCGATCACGGCGCTGCGGGTGGAGTCTGACGGCCACCTCACCACGTTGGGCGTGGTCGGGAACATGCCCGGCTCAGTCGCCGGGCTCGCGGCTCGCTAGACATCTCACTCTCGTTCCCCCTCTCCGCATTGCGGAGAGGGGCCAGAGGGGGTGAGGCCTGCGCCTCGCGGAGAGGGGGTCAGGGGGTGAGGCGCGCCGCCGGCAGCCACGCCGTGAACGTACTCCCCGCGCCAAGTGTGCTTTCCACTGTGATCTCGCCCCCCTGGAGCTCGGCAAGCAGGCGTGCGATCGCAAGGCCCAGGCCCGTGCCACCGAGCGCGCGGCTGCGGGACTGATCAATCCGGAAGAACCGGTCGACGTTGCGCCGCAGCGAGAAGGTGATCTCGCCGCGCGGCGTGTAGCGCACGGCGTTGGAGGCGAGGTTGAGGAGGATGTGACGGGTGCGATCGGCGTCGCCCACCGCCAGCGTCGGGTCGAGGGCGTCGGAGCGTACGACGAGATCCCGGCCGACCGCCATCGCTTCGGTGATCTCCCGCACCTCGTCCACCACGGTCGCAAGATCGAATGATTCGTGTGCGAGCGCGAGCTGGCGGTTCTCCCCGCGGGCGATCAGCAGCAGCTCTTCGACTAGCTTTGTCGTGCGCTCGAGCTCGCGCTCCAGCGCCATCAGCGCGTCGCGCACTTCCGGCTCGGAGCGCCCCTCGGCGAGGGCCCACTGCACCTGCGCGCGCAGGTGGGTAAGCGGCGTGCGCAGCTCGTGACTCGCGTCGGCGGTGAACGCCTCGAGGGCACGGTGTGCCCGGTCCACGCGCTCGAGCATACGGTTGATGCTGTCGGCGAGCTCCGTGACCTCCGCCTGGCCGGTGGGGCTGGTGAGCCGTTTGCCGAGCTCGGCGGGGCCGATGGCGCGCGTCTCGGCGGCCACGCGCTCGAGGGGATCGAGCGCCGCCGCGACGGCCTGGCCTGCGCCGCGTCCGGCGCTGAGCGCGGCGCCGGGCAATAACAGCAGGGCCGCAGCCGCCACGGCGGCGAGCGCGACGAGATACGGCTCGCGGCTCGCGACGATGTAGATGTCGAAGGTGCCCATCGAGCGGTGCAGCACGCGGTAGCGCCAGCGCGCGCGCTGCGCAATCGCCGCGAGCAACACCTGGCGCACGTCCTCCGGGGAGGCACTCGCGGGGATGCCCTCGAGCCGCTTGGCGGGCATGCCCGGCGAAAGGAAGTACACTTCCTGCATCCCGCCGGCGTTGGTCCGCGTGCGGGTGATGACAACCTGGCCGCCCATGCCGACGAGCTGCTCGGCCAGCGTCGCGGGCATCACGCTCCCCGGTCCCCCGGTTGAGTCGGTGTACGCGCCCAGCAGCGATTGGATCACGTCGGCGGAGTGCTCGAGGGAGCGGCGCAGCACCGCTTCGCCCGCGACGACGAACGCCGCCACGACGAGCAGCGTGTAGCCGGTGAGCGCCGTCCAAGCGACGCGGCGGAACCGCCGCGTGAGGATCGCGCTGAGCCGGCCCTCGGTCACGGCGTCTCGAGCCGGTAGCCCGTGCCGCGCACCGTGCGGATCGGCGCCGTGGCTCCCGCGAAACTGAGCTTCTTCCGGAGGTAGTTGACGTAGACGTCGACCACGTTGGTCTCCGGGTCGAACTTGTAGTTCCAGACCGCCTCGGCGATGCGCGAGCGGGACACGGTGCGGCCGGCGTTGCGCATGAGGAACTCGAGCAGGGAAAACTCCCGCGGGCTCAGATCCACGACGCGCCCGTCCTGCGTCACCCGGCGGGTCAGCGGGTCGAGGACGATGTTGCCCACCTTCAGCGTTGCATCCTTGTGGCGCAGTTCGGAACGGCGAATCATGGCGTGCACCCGCGCGATCAGCTCAGACAAGTCGAACGGTTTGGTGAGATAGTCGTCCGCGCCGCCTTCGAGCCCCCGCACTCGGGCGTCGAGCTCGTCCTTGGCAGTGAGCATCAGCACCGGGGTGAAGACCCCGCGCTGGCGCAGCTCCGCGACGACGCTAAAGCCGTCCCGCCCCGGCAGCATCACGTCCAGGATGATGCAGCTGTAGCTGCCGTCGAGAGCGCGGTCGAGGGCCCGGTCACCGGAGTCGGTCTCGGCCACCCCATAGCCCTCCTCGCGGAACGCCTTGCTCAGAAAGCGTCGCAGGTCGCGATCGTCTTCTACCACGAGGATCTGCACGCCGCTAAGCTACGGGGGAGCCGGCCAGGCCGGCAACGAGCGGCGACGTCCGATGAGACCGTTCTAATGTTCGGTGCCCTGCTGCGCGCCTCCCGAATGAGTGAAGGATGACAGTTCTCTCACCGACGGTCCTGGTGCTTCACTCCGCGGGTTCGCGTGGCGAGATTGAGAGCGTCGCCAAGCGACTCAACCCGATCGGAGCCAGCCAGATGCTCTTCATGTCCACGGTCCTCAGCCTGCTCCTCGCCGGTGCGGCGCCGAGCGACAGCGCCACGGCGATCTTCGCAGGCGGCTGCTTCTGGTCAATGGAGCATCCCTTCGACCAGCTCGACGGCGTCACTGCGGTGACCGTGGGCTTCACTGGAGGTCGCACGGCAAATCCGACGTACGAGGAAGTCTCGAGCGGCGGCACCGGGCACCTCGAGTCGGTCCGGGTCGTCTACGATCCGCGGAAGGTGACGTACGAGACGCTACTCGACGCGTTCTGGCACAACATCGATCCGCTCCAGGCCGACGGCCAGTTCTGCGACCACGGGCCGCAGTACCACACGGCGATCTTCTACCACGACTCGACGCAGCAGCGGCTCGCGGAGCAATCGAAGCGGAGCCTCGAGGGGCGGTTTCGGCAGCCGATCGTGACGCTGATCGCGCCGGCGGCCGCGTTCTACCCTGCGGAGGAACGTCATCAGCACTTCTATCGGAAGAATTCCGCGTATTACAAGGCCTACCGCCTGGGCTGCGGTCGCGACCGGCGGCTGCGCGAAGTGTGGGGCGCGGACGCATCCAGAGTGGCGAGTCAGAAAGGATGGAATCCCATGCAGTTTCGAAAGCCGGGCGACGCCGAGCTCAAGGGCTCGCTCACGCCGCTGCAGTATGAGGTCACGCAGCACGAGGCCACCGAGCGGCCGTTCCACAACGACTTCTGGGACAACCACCATCCGGGGATCTACGTGGACGTGGTCTCGGGGGAGCCGCTCTTCAGCTCATTCGACAAGTTCGACTCCGGCACCGGATGGCCGAGTTTCACGCGGCCGCTCGAGGCGCCGAACGTGAAAGAGAAGACGGATCGCAGCCTGTTCATGACCCGCACCGAAGTCCGCTCGGCTGCGGGTCATGCCTGTGGAGCGGTTGGGGGAAGAGGGGTACGCGCAGTACCTGCCACTGTTCCAGACCGCGGCGCAGCGGGAATAGCGGCTGCCTCCCGCCGCCCCGCGGTTCCCGGGGACGCGTGGGCCGATGCACGGTTCGCCCATGGCGAACGCCGCCGTGATCGTCGCGGAGCGACTCTCCAAGGTCTATCGGTGAAGGTGCGCGATCCCGGTCTGGACGGGGCGGTGCGCCCTCTGGGACGCCTGCACTACTGTCCGCAGGTCCGCAGCTCGAATGACGAGGTCCACGTGGCTCATGATCACAGCGTCGCGAGCAGGCTCGGTGACGGGAGGTCGATCCGGAACTTGAAGCCCCCGAAGGGCTTCCAATTGACGGTGCGCGTCCGCCGGCGGTACCGTTCCATCTGATGACACCTGGTACGGGCAAGCTCCCGACGTTCTTTCTCGCGGGCGTGCCCAAAGCCGGCACCTCCTCGCTGTACGCCTACCTGCAACAACATCCCCAGGTTTACATGTGCTGGCCAAAGGAGCCGACGTTCTTCGGAGCGGCCGACATCCTGTCTGACGCGAACGGTGATCGCGTCGTGCGCCAGTCAATGCAGGAGCTCGAAGACTTGCACCCGCATTGGAAGGGCCTGGTGGAGCCTGAGAGACGGTGGGCAGTCGCGAAGTGGGAGTACGTATCTGGGAGAAGGTGGGTCGTCGCAAAGTGGGAGGACTATCTGGAGCTCTTCCAGCGTGTGCGCGAGGAGACCGCCATCGGTGACGCGAGCGTCGATCATGTCTGGTTACCCAGCGCCGCTGAGGCGATTCACGCGCACGTGCCGGACGCGCGCCTAATTTTCGTGCTGCGAGACCCGGCTCAGCGACTGTTCTCAGAGTATGCGGCGAACCTGTGGCGTCGTCCCCGCCTCCAGACATTCCGCGCTCAGTTTCTCGAGGCAGCGGACCGACCGGATCCCTGGAAGGGTCTGAGGGTGCTCGTGGGGCGATACGCGACCCACCTGCAGCGCTACGCGGCCTTGTTCCCCCGAAAGCACCTCCGCGTCTACTTATACGAGGATTTTTGCGCGGACGCGCGGTCGGTGTTGCGGGACATCTTTGAGTTCCTGGAGATCGATCCCGACGTGCCAGTGGACCTATCGCGCCGGCACAATGTGCCCGTCGTACCGCGGTTCCCGCGCCTGCACGCCTTGCGCCGACGGTTGCTTGGCGAGGTAGCCCTGACGACTCGGCTCCCTGAACCGGCCCGCCGACTCCTCGTGCGCCTGTACCGCGGACCGCGGACCGCCGTGACCATGGATCCCGCCGATCGCGCCATGGTCATCGACTACTACCGCGAACAGATCTTGGGCACAGCCGACTTCATTGGCCGCGACCTCTCGGCGTGGCTCCGCTGACTGGACGGTCCGGCTCGTCTTGAGCGTCATCGCGGCGTGCGCAATGACTGACTGTCAGGAAGAAGAACCGCGAGCCACTGGCGGCGGATCAGCACGGCCTTGGGGGGGCCGGAGGGACGCTGGCCCACCTCCCGGCGAACGCCGCAGCCATGTCTGGAGGCACGCGACCCACCACGCCGGGTGCAATCCTGCATACGGGAACGACATTGAAAGCGCCTGTCGAGTTTCGGCGTACAGCCCGGTCCTTCGCAGCCTGCCCAGATGGGCCACGGTGAATCGTAGCTTGCTCCGTCGACAGATGCGCCGCAGCCGCCGCGACGACGTGCGGGCCAGCAGGCCGTCGTAAACCCGATTCCTGCACTCGAGGACGTCGAGGGGGGGCCAGGGCCCATTTCCCGGGTGGCGACGGCACGACACCAACGGCCGGCACACGACGGTCGCCGGGCTCGCCTCGGCGAATCTGAAGAAGAGATCGATCTCCTCACAAACGGGCAGGGATTCATCGAAGTCGCCCACCCTCTGGAGCAGTTGTCGCCGCACGAGCACTGCTGAGGTGGCGGCGATAGCCTGTCCCTTGATCAAGGCCTCGAGAATCCAGCCCCGCTGAGCTGGCACACGGCGGCCGCCAACCGGCGGGATCTCTTGCCCCCGCTCGTCCACAAGCGCCAGACCAGTATAGCTCCAGCCACATTCAGGATGCGCGTGCATGTCCTCGATCTGAAGTGCGAGTTTCTCCGGGTGCCAGAGATCGTCCGAATCCAGGAACGCGATGTATGAGCCACGGGCTGCGCGAAGTCCCGCATTGCGAACCCGTGCTGCGTTGCCGGAGTGCTCCAACAGGACCGGGCGAAGGCGCCGGTGGGCGAGCGTCCCGAGGTACGTGCGGGAGCCGTCGGTAGAGCCGTCGTCAATCACGAGCAGCTCCCAGTCGTGATATGTTTGAGCGAGGACCGACTCCACCGCTTCACGCAGGAGCCTGGCCCGGTTGTACGTGGGAATGATGATCGATATCAGCGTGCCTGGGTTCACGGAGGAACGATACCTGTCTCAGCGGCTTCATGCTGTTCGCATACGTGCCGACGGCACTGGCGCCCCGAGGCCCAGAACGGCAATGACTTCATGAAAGGCAAGCCGTCTCAGGAAGCGACGCCGGGCTGGGGTGCGGCTGCTCGAGGGTGAGCCACTCCACGTGTGGACATTCCGTAGGCACGCTACTATAGACTCTCTCCAAAGCCATGTTAACGCTCCCGCAGGTCACGAGCAATTTGCTCGTGCAGCTCAATCGCGCGACCGATCGCACGTTTGCCCTGCCGATCCTCATTTTTTTTCCGACCGCGCGCTGCAACTCCCGCTGCGTGTCGTGCGACTGGTGGAAGGCGGATGGTGCCGGCGATTTGACGCTCGACGAGATTCGCGGGTTGACCGACGAGCTGCCAGCCCTCAGGACGCGGCTGGTGACGTTCTCGGGCGGGGAGCCGACGCTGCGGCGCGACGTGTACCAGATTGCTGCGCTGTTCCGAGCCCGCGGCGTGAGATTGCATCTGCTGACGAGCGGCTTGTTTCTCGAACGTGATGCGGCGGCGGTCGTCGAGCACTTTGAGCGGGTGACAATTTCCCTGGACGGGCACACCGCCTCGCTGTATCACCAGATTCGCGGGGTGGACGGGCTCAGGGTAATCGAGAGCGGCGTGAAACGCTTGAAGACCTTGTCGCCGCTGATGCCCGTGCTGGCGCGCAGCACCATCCATCGTCACAACTTTGGGGAGCTGTCCCAGTTGATCGACAAGGCGCACGCCATGGGACTCGATGGGATCTCGTTTCTTGCCGCCGACGTGACGAGCGAAGCGTTCGGACGAACGTCTACGGCGGGTGGCGCCGCAGCGGAGAGGACCTTGCGGACAGCGTCCTCGATGCGAGGACTGCTCCTGAAGAAGGACGAGATCGAGGAATTCGCGCGGGTGGTTGAGGACACCATTGCCTCACACGCCAGGGATTTCGAGTCCCGGTTTGTTGCCGAGGCACCGGAGAAGTTGCGGCGGTTGCCCAAGTACTACGCCGCACAGCGCGGGCTTGCTGACTTTCCCTCGGTACGGTGCAACGCGCCGTGGGCAAGCGCCGTGGTCGAAGCCGACGGCGCGGTACGTCCGTGCTATTTCCACCCGGTGGTTGGCAACATTCGCGAAAGGCGCTTGCGCGAGATCTTGGCGAACGAGATGGTCGCGTTTCGGCGCGGATTGAATGTTGCAGCAGACGCGACTTGTCGCCGCTGCGTCTGCACACTGCAGGTCGGAGTGCGGACGGCGCTATGAACAGCCCCGGAGGTCGCGCATGAACCTGGGGCAATGGGGCGCGGGCAGCCAGGGCTGGGCCCGCGCGGTATCTCGCTGGTCTTGGCGCCTGTGGCGACGGCTGCGGTTGCGGGAGGATACACAGCTGCGCGTCGACACCGTCAGCGGGGTGCGGATCGTCGTGCTCCCTGGCGTTTTCAACGGCGCGCAGCTGCGGACGGGCGCCTTTCTCGCACAGACGCTCAATGTGAACATCTGTCCACCCGACGCGCGCGCGCTCGACGTCGGCACTGGCTCTGGCCTGGGTGCGATTTTTGCCGCCCGCTACGCCGCGCAAGTGATTGCGACGGACATTAACCCGCAAGCGGCACGCTGTGCCCAGCTCAACGCCCTGGCGCACGGCCTCGAACGGCGGATTGAAATCCGCGTGGGCGATTTGTTCGAGCCGGTGCACGGTGAGCGCTTTGACGTGATCCTCTTCAACCCCCCGTACTTTCGCGGCCGGCCGCGGAACCTCTCCGACTCCGCATGGCGGAGCCTCGATGTCTTCGATCGCTTTCTGCGTGAGGTCCCCGCACACCTGACGCCCGGGGGGCGCGCTCTCGTCGTGCTCTCGAGTGATGGCGACATCGCCACGGCGCTGTGGTCGGCAACCCATCTGAGCGTGCGTGTCGTACGCGAACGCGACTTGATCAACGAGAAATTGACCGTGTACGAGATTCGCGTGGCTCCATGAGGCCGAACATTGTGTTCTACAATCCCGTGAGCAACGGCTCGGGTAAGCGGATCTTGCCTATGTCGCTGCTCGCGTTGGGCGCGCTGCTCGAAGGCAACTACGAGTACACCCTGGTGGACGGGAATTGCGAAGGCGACGCGCTGACGACGCTGCGAGCGCGAATCACGGCGGGCGCGAATCTGTTGGCGATCACGGTGATGCCCGGACCGCAGCTGGCGTGGGCGGTGCCGCATTCGCGCGCCTTGAAGAGGGAATTTCCGCATCTGCAGATCGTGTGGGGCGGCTATTTCCCGACACAGCACTCAGACGTGATTCTCCAGGACCCCGCGGTCGACTTCACGGTGCGCGGCCACGGCGAGACGGTGTTCCTGAATTTGCTGGATGCATTGGGGAAGAATTCCGATCATGGTGGCATCGCAGGGTTGGCATATCGGGATGCGAGCGGCCAGGTAGTGCAGAATGGACTCGCGCCAATTCCGCACCCCGACCGTCTCCCGCCGTTCCCCTATCATCGGATTGACATTCAGCGCTACATCCGACCGACCTTCCTCGGGTCGCGCACTCTGCCACATCATTCGAGCTACGGCTGTCCCTTCTTTTGTAATTTTTGCGCCGTGGTGAACATGGTGAACGGGCGCTGGCTGCCTCAGGCCGCGGCGCGCGTGGCCGACATTGCGCAAATGTACGTGAACGAATGGCGCATCAACGCGATCGAATTCTACGACAACAATTTCTTCACCCACGAGGCGCGCACTGCGGAATTCGCCGAACGCATCCTGCCGCTCGGGCTGGCGTGGTGGGGCGAGGCGCGCATTGACACGCTGCTGAAGTACTCCGAGAAGACGTGGCGCCTGATGCGCGATTCGGGTCTGAAGATGGTTTTTCTGGGCGCGGAATCTGGATCGCTCGAGACGTTACAGCGAATGGACAAGGGCGGCACGATGTCGCCCGACAAGACGCTCGAGTTAGCCGGTAAGATGAAGGACTACGACATCGTGCCAGAATTTTCGTTTGTGTTGGGGAACCCGCCAGACGCGGAAGGCGACGTGCGCCACACGATCGAGTTCATCCGCCGCGTCAAGGTGATCAATTCGCGCAGCGAGATCATCATGTACAACTACACGCCAGTACCGCTCGCAGGCGACTTGTACGACGCAGCGCAGGCGGAGGGCTTTCATTTTCCCAAAACGCTCGACGAATGGATCAGCGACCCTTGGCAACGGTTTGCGCAACGGTACAGCGACGTGGTGCCCTGGCTCAATCGCGCCCTGCGGCAGCGAGTCCGCGATTTTGAGCGCGTGCTCAATGCGTACTATCCGACGTCCACCGACGCGCATCTGACGGGCATGTGGCGCAGGGTGCTCCGCGGGGTGAGCGCGTGGCGATACCGGACGCGCCTTTACGGTTTGCCGCTCGAACTGCAAGCGCTGCAACGACTCGTGCGCTATCAACGACCCGAGACCAGTGGGTTCTGAGCCCGCCGCGCGGCTTCCGAACTTCATCATCGCCGGCGCTCCCAGCACGGGCACGACGTCGTCCTCCTTCGATCTGCAGCGGCATCTCCAGGGCTGGTGACTGATTGCTACCGAGACGAAATCCTGCGCACGGGCGATCTCATCGATCGCGACCGTTCGGTCTGGCTCCGTTGACGATCTTGTCGTACAGCGACTCGAAGCGGCAGGCGGTCCAATCGGCATCGCACGCGAGCGCCCGGCGCTGGGCTTCGCGCGCCAGCGACAGCCGTCGCGCCTCGTCTCCTAACAGTCTCACCGTCTCCCGGGCGAGTGCCTCAGGATCACACACGGGAACTGCTACTGCAGCCTCGGGCGCCCACTCCGCCACGTGGCCCACCGCTGTCCCCACCGTAGGGACGCCCACAACCGCCGCCTCGAGAACCACGAGCGGCCCCGCCTCGTGTCGTGACGACAGCCACAACAGATCGGCTTCCGTCACGAGCGCGTGAAGACGTTCGTGCGGCAGATGCCCGTGGAAGCGTACGTGGTCACCAACGCCACACTGCCGGGCGAGGTTGGCGACCGCGCCCCCAAGGGTGTCCCGGCCCGCGATGTCAAGCTGGAAGACGACGCCGCGCTCGGCGAGGCGTCGCGCCGCTTCGAGCAGCGTGGTTTGATCCTTCACCAGATTGAGGTCCGCCACGTGGACGAGGCGCGCCGTCGCTCCCGCACGGCGCGGCCGCGGCGCCGCGACGCACCACCGCTCGAGCGCGACGCCCAGCGGCACCCGCTCGGCCGTGTGCCCCCGCGCCCGGATGACGTCGAGCATCGGCTGGCTCGCGGCCGTGATCCGGGTCGCGCCCGCTAGGCCGACGCGAACCCAGAACCGGCCACGCCGCGTGGACAGGCCGCCGTAGCGAATCTCAGGCAGCGCGACCACCTCGTTCCCCCCGACGTGGAGCAACACAGGGCGCCGAATCATCGTGCCCGCCCACGCGGCGATGACTCCCGGCGGCGTGACCCAGAACGCGTGCAGCAGGTCGAACGGCCTCCGGCCGTGCTCCGCCACGATCGCCGCGAGCGTCCGCAGACTCAGCGGGCGCACACCGGCGTGATGAACGGTCGCCCCAAGGAAGGAATAGCGGTCTGGCCGCGGCGCGCCACGGAGGGAGTAGACGTGGACCTCATGGCGCCGTGCGAGCCGCTCGATGAGCCAGTGCAGGCACGGGATCCGACCGTCCTCCGACGTGCGCGCCACGCCACCCGGGACCACGAGCCCGAGCTTCACGGACCCTGCGACACGTCCCGCAGCTGCCGTCTCGCGCCCAGCCCTCGGAGATATGAGAGCGGATCGGTGAACGGTCGCGCCCGCACGCCCCGGAATGCGCCGTCTGCCTCGGGCGCGGCCCGCGCCGCGTGCGCGCGCCGGTACGCCGCCGGATCCATCTGCCAGAACTCCTCCGCCAGCTGCGACAACCCGTAGAACGACGCGGCATAACGCTTCATGCGCAGCAGCCGCTCGATGCTCCCGAGCTGGGTCGGGTAGCACTCCATAGCCCCAATGAGCTCGTCAACCACAGCGCCGATCGGCGTCACGAAGTTGACCAGCACGGGCGTAAGCGGCACCTGCACCTCGTACACGCGGATCGTGCACCCGAGCGCTCCGTCGCCCGACAGGGCGGCGGCGAGACCCCTGGCGACGCGGACGTGCTCGGGGTGGAAGTCGACGCGCGAGGGGGCGTAGAGGACGTGCGGTGCCGTCTGCCGCACCAGGTCGCGCAGTGCGGGCACGAGCGCCGCCTCCTCCCAGTCGCCCTCGCGCAGGCCGAGCCAGTGCGCCCCGGCGACACCGAGCAAGTCAGCGGCCACCCGAGCCTCTTCTCGCCGGCGGTCGTGCATCTCGCCCCGTGTGAGACCTCCGGCCCGAGCGGCGCAACCGTCGGTGGCGTGTGCCACATGCAGCACGTCGCCGGCCCGTCGGTGGAGGAGCAGGGTGCCGGCACACGCGATCTCGTCGTCGGGGTGGGGTGCCACCACCAGCACCCGTTGTCCGCCGGGGGAGTGCCAGAGGTCCGGCCGTCCGCTCGCGCACAGCCCGGCCGCCCGCGCGGCGCCGGACCAAACCGCCGTCGCGCTCGCCAGGACGGCCCGCTTGAGCCTAAACGACATCAAAGTCGCCGCCAGCGAGCCACCACCCCCGCGGGTCCCGCAGCAGCGCCGGAGGGATGGTGGGGTCCAGCCGGATCGCCTCCAACCGATACGCGCCGGGACAAAAGAGAAACCCGGCGCGCCGTAACTCGCGATCCATGTGGCTCCCAGGAACGGCAAGGGTGACCACGACGTCGGCGTCCTCGACCGCAGCGCGCGTGACCACGTCCCGCACGAGCGCGCGTAGCGCCATCGGGTCGCCGGGCGCGAAGATCTCGGCCAGGCGGACGGAAGTTCGGCCGTCCATCTGTACCACGCGACAGGCCGCATACCCGACGGGCGAGCCCGCGCGCTCTGCTAGCGTGAGACGGTAGTCGCCGTCCGGCGGATTGCAGTAGCGCCACTCCACCCAGGGGCGGTCGCGCACGAGGGAGGTCGCCACGTGCCTCGCCCCGCGCTCCCAGATCGTGTCGATGTCGGGCGCCGCGGAGACGAGGGGCCGGACGGTAATTCCGCCCGCGCCTGGCGGCACCAGATCCCACGCGCGGTTCCACAGATTGCCGAGTCCGCGCAGGCGGGCGAGCGCCGGGAGGTGGGCCTTGCGGGCCAGTATGCGCTCCGGCCGCAAGAACCGGATCCGCCAGCGCAACTCGAAGTAGCGCTCGTAGCCGAGTGCTTCGGCGCGCGAGCCCCAGCGATCGTTCGCCAGGCCGAGGACCAGCGCTATGCCCGCCTCGCGCCAGCTGTCGAACAAGCGGTGCGCAGCGGTCGTGAACACGCCGCGGCGTCTGAACTCCCGGGCGGTCACGACGTCCGCCCCGACCATCACCGTGCGCGGCGCCCCTAGCACGACGGCGGGGCAGGGGATCCCCACGAACTGAAAGATCGGTCGGTCGTCGGCCGCGACGGCGATACCGACGTTTTCTACCGGCGTGGGCCTTCCCTTCACCTTCCAGCGCCAGTGCGCTTCGGTCATCGGCCGGTTGAACGCCTCGGCCCACAGCGCGACGAGCGCACGCTCATCTCCCAGCCGGTACGGCCGGACATGCCAGGTCGGCGCGTTCATCGTCGGGCGAGGACCGCCTCATAGGCCGCGCGCAGCTGGCCCCCGATCGCGTCGAAGGACAAATCCCGCTCGAAGTGCTCGCGTGCCCGCCTGCGGAGCGTGCCGCCGTCCCTCCGGCTCCAGTCGCGGATCGCGGCGGCGAACGCCACCGCGTCCTCAACGGGAACGAGTGCACCGAACTCCCCGTCGCCGGTGATCCGCCGGAATGACGGGATATCGGTGACGAGCGGTGTCGTCCCACAGGCAAGCGCCTCGATGACGGCTCCGCCGCTCGCTTCGATGTGACTCGCCTGAATGAGGAAGTCCGCGGCCCGGAAATACGTTTCGATCTCGGGGTAGGGCACCTCGCCCAGTAACCGTACCCGATCAGCGAGGGCCGGATCGCCCGCCACGCGTGCTTGGACGGCGCCGAGCAGGGGCGCGTTGCGGAAGCACATGTACAGCCGCAGGCCAGGGAACTCAGACGCCGCACGCGACACAGCGGCAAGCACCGTGAGCGGATCCTTGTTTGGCTCGAGGTTCCCCGCGCAGAGGAGACATGGGTCGCCGTCCAGTCCCGCCTCCACGCGAGCCGCCCCGTGGTCGCCGGGCGTGAACGGGCTCGATATCCCGATCACCTCGAAGATCGGGAGATTCACGCGAAGAACGCTGGCGGAGAAGAAGGGCACGGCTTGCGACTGCGCTGTGAACGCGACGCCGGCGAGCGGAGCGAACCCCCAGCGGTACCACCAGCGCCGCCAGCCCCGCGGGCACGTTGTGCCGTGGTCCTGCGCGAGGATGGGGACGCCTGGAAGCGCCGCGGCGAGCGCACGCAGCTTGCGGGGAAAGCGTAGCCCCTCAAAATGGATCAGGTCGGGGGCGTGGGCCGCGACGCGCTCGAGCAGCCGTCGTGGGCGGACGAAGTAACAGGGCACACCTTCGATCTCCCGTTCGGCAGTCTCCCAGGCCGCCTGAACGATCGCCACGCGCGCCCCGGCGCGGTGGGCCGCCGCCGCGGCGCGGCCGAACCCGCGCCAGCCCCCCGCAAGCAGCGCGTCGGCGCCGCGACCCAGCGGATCGAGATGTACTCCCACCCAAGCGACCCGGGGCCCGTGGCCATCGACGAGTACCATGCGCAGAACGCTGACACGTTGCAATCCGGCGGTCAATCGGGCGCGACGGGAGGACGCGTGGCCGGGGGGTGTCGGGGCGTTGGCGAGTCCGTTAGCTTGCTGTCTTTCGTGGGTCCGAAGCATCCCGTCGTTCGACTTTCTCACGGAATGGAGGTTGGCCACGTCGTCCCGCTGGAACGGCGGATTGCGCCGCGAAGCATGGTACGTGGTTCCCCGTGACGCGATCCGGATCCGGACCAATGACGCCCGGATCCTTGAGTTGGCGGATCGTCTCTGGGATCGCGTCCGGCCCGGCCTGCGGTCAACTGGGCGCACGGAGGTGCCGATCGCGTTTGCGATCGACGTGCAGGGGGAGAGCGATGGCGCTCGCCCTTCAGCGGCCCTCACGGAGCGGTGGGGCGTCGGCACCGACCACGCAGAGCTCTCCCTCGGCGACCACCTGTGGGCTCGCATCGACTGCGCCGCTGGGTACTTGATCGGCCGAGTCTCCGCACGACTGGTGACGCATGAGTTCTCGCTCGTCGCGCGGTTGCTCTTGGAGACACCCGCGGCGGCCCTGCTCGCTCGGCGCGGGTACTGCGTGCTGCATGCCGGTGCGGTGAGCGGGCCGGTGGGAGCCGTGGTGATTCGAGGTGCGGCCGGCGCGGGCAAGTCCACCCTGGTCGCTGCCGCGTATCGGTCGGGTCTGGGAGTGCTGGGGGACGAAAGCGTGCTGGCTGCCCGGAGCGACCCGGACGACATCCTTTCCGCCGTACGCGACGTGACGTTGCGCCCCGATGCAGCGCGACTCCTCGCCCTCGAAGACGCGGCCACGGCGGCGGGCAGTGGAGCGGACGCTAAGTATCGGCTCGATCTCTTCCCTTCGTCCACACCCGCGGTGCGCCGCGCCCGGCGCGTCGCCACCGTGCTGCTGGGTCCCCGAAATGGGAGCCGCGCGCGCCTCGAGCCCCTGGCCCCTGATACGTTCCTCGAAGACTTCCGGCACGGTGCGATCCCGCAGGAGCACCGGTTCGGGACGCCTGACCACATCGCCGCGCATTGGTCCCGGAGCGGTGGCTACCGTCTGTCGGGCGCCGCGGACCTCACGGGTGCGGTTGGGTTGCTGACGGACCTGGTGTCCCGGCCCGGCGCCGCGAGGCCCAGGTGAGCCTTTCGACGCTCATCGCGGCGGCGCTGCTGCGACGCGAGCGCCGCCACTTCACGTTCTTCGACGCGATGCTGTCGGAGGGGGTGGAAGAATTCCGCGATCTGTTGCACGCCGCGCGCCCGAAGGTCGTCGGCATCCTCGAGGACAATTTCAATTTCCTCACCAAGATGTGCACGACGCGGATGCGCGAAGCCGCCTTCGAGATGATCAGCGCGGCAAAGTCGGCTGGCGCGCGGGTCGTGGTCAACGGCTCGGACGCCATCGATCAGACGGCGGCCTACCTGCACGTGGGCGCGGACGCGGTGATCCTGGGGGAGGCCGAGGAGACCTTTCTCGACCTCACGACCCGGTGGAGCGACGATCCCGATGCCGATCTCTCGCGGGTTGCGGGACTGGCGATTGCGGGGTCCGCCGCCGCGCGGTCTTCGATTCGCCGGACGCCCGCACGTCGTTCGAGCACGGAGTTGGACGCCCTCCCGTTCCCGGCGTGGGATCTGATCGATGTCGAGCAGTACCGCGTCGCGTGGACGGCGGCGCACGGCCGGCTCTCCTGGAACGTCTGTACGTCTCGCGGCTGTCCATACGCCTGCAACTGGTGTGCCAAACCGGTCTTCGGGCGGCGGTACACGCAACGGAGCGCGGCGAACGTGGCGGAAGAGCTCGCGCAGCTCCGGCGAGCCGTGGCCCCCGACCACGTGTGGTTCGCGGACGATATCTTCGGCTTGACGCCCCGGTGGATCGAGGCGTTCGCTGCAGAGGTCCGGTCCCGGAGCGCCGCGCTGCCGTTCACGATGCAGTCCCGGGTCAACCTCATGACGCCGACCGCGGTCGAGGCGTTGGCCGAGGCGCGCTGCGAGGAGGTGTGGCTGGGCGTCGAGTCCGGGGCGCAGCATGTACTGGAGGCCATGGATAAGGGGACCACGGTCGACGAGATTCGCGAAGGGACGCAACGTCTCAAGCAGCACGGCATCCGGGCCTGCTGGTTCGTCCAGCTGGGGTATCCCGGCGAGGATTGGAATGCGATCCTCCAGACGCGCGATCTGATCCGGGACGAAGCGCCCGATGATATTGGGGTGTCAGTCGCCTATCCGTTGCCGGGGACGCCGTTCTACGAGCGGGTGCGGATGGACCTCAGGGGCAAGGCAAATTGGGCCGACTCGGACGATCTCGCGATGATGTTCCGCGGGACTTACTCCACCGACTTCTATCGCGAGATTCGCGACCTGCTGCACCAGGAAGTGAGTGCGCGCACGGGAGACGGCCCGCGGGTGAGCGAGTTCGATGCTCTGTGGAGCGGGCTCGAACGCCGTGAAGCGGGACACCGTTCGGCGGAACAGCTTCCGGTGAATCGGGCCGTGGGGTAGAACTGGGCGGCACGATCGGAGCTCCGGTGCTCCCAGGCTCCCCGGCGACTTGGCGCGCTCGCATCGCTGGGGCTCTTTCCAACCTCGCCCTGGCAGCCGTGTCGGTCATCGTGGCCCTAGCCGCGGCGGAGCTTGTGCTGCGCGAGGTGCTGCCGCCCTCCCGCGGCTACTTCGTGCTCGAGCCAGGCACGGACTGGACGGTGACAGCGGCGCCCGACGTGATCCACGGCGTGGAAGGTGTGTCGCACGTCCGAGTCAATCGCTTCGGCGTGCGGGGGCGGCCTTTCGGAGACGACCGCACCGAATACCGCATCCTCGCCGTCGGGGGAAGCACTACGCAGTGTTGGGTCCTGGATGACACCAACGTCTGGACCCACCTGCTCGAGACGGATCTCGACCGAACGGCGGATGGGAGACAGGTGTGGGTCGGGAACGTCGGCCGTAGCGGCGCGAATACCCGGGATCATGTGCTGCACCTCAAGTACCTCCTGCCGCAGTATCCCCATATCGACGTCGTCGTCTCCCTCGTCGGGGTAAACGACATGATGTCCGCCCTGCAGCAAGGATGGGGATATCGCCTTCCTGCGCTCGTGACGGAGCCCGGTGCGGAAAACGAGCAGCTAAAACGGGCGTTCGCACGTGTCCCCGGCGGAATTCAAGATGCGATTCGCACTCTCAACGTTCCCTGGTACAAAGCGACGGTGCTGTGGCAACTCGCGCGACGGGTGAGGTTGGCCCGGAACCGGAGCCTCGCGTGGCGGGGCGGCGGCCCGGGCTTCCTCCAGGGGGCACGCCTCCGTCGCCACGACACCAAGGAGTGGATCGACAGTCTCCCGCCGCTCGAGGGGCCCCTGATCGAGTACCGACGGAACCTCAACGCGATGGCGGACCTCGCGGCGGCAGCTCGCGTGCGGCTCGTGTTCGTCACGCAGCCCAGCGCGTGGCGTGACGGTATGTCCGACGCGGAGGAGCGCCTGCTATGGTTCGGGTGGTTGGGCAAGGATCGTCAGTCTGCGCGGTACTTCACGACCCGCGCGCTGAGCCGCGCGATGGCGCGGTACAACGGGACCCTGCTCGAGGTCTGCCGCGAACGAGGACTCGACTGTGTGGATGCGGCAAAAGTGGTTCCAGCTGACACGACGGCGCTGTACGACGACGTCCACTTTAACGATCACGGCTCTCTGTTGCTTGCGCGGGTGCTGGTTGCGCACTTCCGCGAGCGCCCCCCCTTTCATCGGTCCAATTAGGGGGTTGCGGTTGGCCCGCTCCGTACGAATCCTCGGGATTTCGGCGTACTATCACGACAGCGCCGCCGCGCTGCTGGCCGATGGCGAGATCGTCGCCGCCGCGTCGGAGCAGCGGTTCACCCGTAAGAAGGGCGACGCCGGCTTCCCCGCCCGCCCCGTGGAGTACTGCCTGGGCGAGGCGGTACGAAAAAGCCGATCCTGAAGTTCGATCGCATTCTAGAGACCTTTCTCGGTGTCGCGCCGCGCGGATTCTCCCAATTCGCAGCGGCCGGGCCGCTGGGGATCAAACAGAAGCTTTGGTTGGATCGGGAATTGCGCTCGGCGCTGGGTGGTTACCAGTTCCCTGGGGCTCTTGTATTCCGCATTCACCTACTACACGGGCTTCAAGGCAGCCCACCCTGAACTCGCGTCTGCGGAATGGATTTCGACAAGACTGCGGGCGGGAGGTGGGTGTGGGCGGATGGTAGTAGGTCGCGGAGTCACGCGAACACCCTCTATTCAGGTGGGCCCCGGGAGGGGGTGGTCAGCGAAGTCCAGAGGTCGCTCCTAGTACCAGTTTCTCAACGGGAAACCCGTACGCATCCTGGCGGCAGCGCCAGCGCGCGAGCCTCTGGAGCGGTTTCTTCCACGCTGGTACCCGGTCCCAGGCCAGCCGCTCGTAGAACTTGAATCGCTCCATGCGGCGGTACTTCTCACGCGAGACCCAGGGGCCCGCGGAACCGACGTAGTCGAACGTGGACCACGCCTCGAGCGTGCGGGGCAGTTCGTAGCCGCGGCGTACCGCGTCTTCGGTCAGCGCGGAGCCGGGATACGGCTTGAAGTAGAAGATCATCGTCTCAAAGTCGGGACTCATGGCCCGCAGCCGCTTGGCAAGCGCGAGCGTCGCCGAGACGCTATCCTCGTCCTCGTCGGGGAAGCCAACGATGAACGGGAATTGCACCCTGAGGCCCAGCGCCCGGCAGCGCGCCGCGGTTTCCAGAACCTGCTCGATCGTGATGTCCTTCTTGATGCGCTTGAGGATCTCTGGTGACCCAGATTCGACGCCGACGAGGACCCGCCGCAGTCCGGAGCGTTTGCACACCTCGAAAGCGTCATCGGTCATGCGCACACATTGATCGGCGCGCATCGTGGCGGCCCAAGTGATGGGCAGTCCCCGACGGATGAACTCCTCCGCGATTGCCACCACGCGTGGCGTCGACGTGAAGAAGGTCTCGTCCTGGAAGTTGACGTCCGTGAAGCGGTAGCGGAACCACCACTGCTCGATCTCGAAGCCCACGCGGGCGGGGTCGAGCCCGACCCAGCGGCGCTGGTAGACGAACGGATCGGCGCAGAACGCGCAGCGGAAGCGGCACCCCTGGGAGGCGATGTAGTCGAGCTGCTTCTTGCCCTTGAGCCCGTAATACCGCTCGATGTCGATCAGCGTGTAATCGTGCGGGCGAAAGGCGTTGACGTCCTCGAGCGGCCGGGAGGCGTTTCGCGTCACGGCGCCGTGGTTCGCCCGATGGGAGCAACCGAGACAACCGTCGAGCGCATCGCCGCGGGCCAGGCGATCCACGATCTCGAGGAACGTGACCTCGCCCTGGCCCTGCACGGTGACGTCGACGCTTGGCTCCTCGAGGCATTGGACGCCAAACATCGACGGGTGCCAACCGCCCCAGACCACGGGAAGATCAGGATATCGTGCCTTGACCGCGCGCGAGATCCTCACCGCGTCGCGAATCGGCTCCCCGGTGAGCACCGTGACCCCGACGCACAACGCACCCTCAGCCGCTTGCAGCACACGACCCACTGCGTCGGGCTCCAGTCGCCCATCCACGATCAGCGGCTCGTACCGCTCGCGGTCGAGATGGGAGCCGATCGCGACGAGCGCGAGTGGCATGGTGTGGAACGCGGCCACTGGGTTGTAGAGTACGACGCGCCGCTTCATCGCCGCTCCAGCTCCAGCAGGCAGTGATCGCCGAGCCAAGGCACGATGGGCCAGCGCTCGATGCGGCGCTCCCACCGGTCGAGGCGTGCGATCAGGTGCGGATGGCGGCGCGCCCACGCTTCCGCGTAGGTGGGCGGGAGGAGCACGCCGAGCCCGCCTACACGCCGGACGACGAAACCCGGGGCGAACGCCCGCCGCAGCGCGCGAATGGACGGGTACCGGACCGTCACCCCTCGCCACGGCACGCCGCCCCGTGTGAGCCGACGCAGGGCGCTGCGCACCTGTCCCCGCATCAGGAACCACGCCCATTCCCATGGCACCAGGGGCCCCATCACACACAGCACGACGCGCGCCCCCGGCCTGAGCAGCGGGGCGAGACCCCGAGCTGCGCCGGGCACGTCGGCCACGCAGTTGAGGCCGCCGAAGCTCGACCAGGCGCCGTCCAGCGCCTCCCGGAGTTCCCCCCGCAAGTCGGCGAGACGGTCGATCGCCGTCAGCCGCATTTCGATAAGGCCGCCGAGCCCCGCATCGCTGACCTTGGCCCGTGCGAGATCGAGCATCGCGGGGGAAGCGTCGGTTGCGAGGATGCGCACGCCCCGAGCGGCCAGGTGCATCGCGTCCTCGCCGGTCCCGCAGTTGAGCTCGAGGACGCGTTCACCGGGCGCGAAGGCACGGTCGAGCCAGTGCCACACGGCTCGGCGCAGCAATCGCCCGATCATGCTCTGGGTGAAGCGCGCGTCGTACTCAGGCGCGAGCGTCTCGAAAGCTACGGCGGATGACATCGAACCGGGTAATCTACCCAGGAACTGGCGGGTCCAATAGCGACCCGCTAACCTTCGACCGATGACGACGTCGGCGCGATTCCGCACGGCTTACGCCAAGCACCGGGAGGCCGAGGGCCGCGGTTCAAGGGGAGTCGCAGAGCTCCTCGCTCTCCCGTATCTCCGCACAGGACCGCTGGCGCGTCAGTGGGCCGTGCGGGCCCGGAGCTACGAGTGCTTGCTGCGCGCGGTGGTGGCGCCACTGAGGCGGGCCCGGGCTCCGCAACCGCTCAACGTCCTGGACCTGGGAGCGGGGAACGGCTGGCTCTGCTACCGGCTCGCGCTGCAGGGCCATCGGTGCGTCGCGCTCGATTGGCGGCGCGACGCGGTGGATGGCCTTGGCGCGGGCGCGGCGTACGGGGCTCACCTCGCGCCGGCGTTGTCCCGCGTGGCGGCGTCCTTCGACGCGCTTCCCGTGAAGCGCGCGTTCGATCTCGTCGTCTTTAACGCCGCCATCCATTACACGTCGTCACTCGACGGGACGATCGGGGAGGCGGTCCGCGCGACCCTTCCCGGAGGCCGGCTCGTTATCCTTGACAGCCCGTTCTACGGGCGTGCCGTAGATGGAGAACGGATGGTCGCTGAAAAACGTGAGACCGCACGCCGGGAATGGGGGGATCGCGCCGCCGACCTGCTCGCGCTGCGGATGATCGAGTATCTCACAGCGGATCGGCTCGCCGCCGCGTCGGCGCCCTTCCACCTCTCTTGGCGCCGTCACCGCGTGCGCTATCCCCTTTGGTACGAGCTTCGCCCGCTTGCCGCCCGTGCGCTGGGCCGCCGCCCCCCGTCCCGCTTCGACGTCTGGGAAACGGTTGTGCGCTGAGCCGTTCATGACCGACATTCTCCTCACCCACGGCTACTTCCTCGACGACGACCCGAAGGAGCGGGAAGTGATGAAGCCGTACCCGCCCCTCGGGCTGCTCTACGTCGCCGCGTATCTGCGGCGCGCGGGTCTGGGCGTCGAGGTGTTCGACACCACCTTTGCCACCCGCGATGCGCTCGCCGCGCGGCTCGGAACGGCGCCTGCCGGCGTCCTCGGCGTATACACGAATCTCATCACGCGGGGGTCGGTGCTGGACCTCGTCACCCGGGCCAAGTCACAGGGTTGGACCGTCGTGCTCGGCGGCCCCGAGGCCGCCAACTACCCGGCAGAGTACTTGGCGCGCGGTGCCGACGTCGTGGTGTTCGGCGAGGGCGAGGAGACCATGGTCGAGCTGCTCCCCGCTCTCGACGCGCGCGGGCCGCACCGGCTGCACGGCATGGCTGGCGCGGCCTTTCGGGACGAGAGCGGCACCGTTGTCATCAATCCGGACCGCCCCCAGATCCGCGACCTCGATGCCCTCCCGTGGCCTGATCGCGACGCGATCGACGTCCAGCGGTATGTGGATGTGTGGCGCACGCATCACGGAACCGGGAGTGTGAACCTGATCACGGCGCGCGGCTGTCCCTATCGCTGCCGCTGGTGCTCGCACGCCGTTTTCGGCTACACCCATCGGCGCCGCAGCGTCGCCGGCGTCGCCGACGAGCTCGAGTTCCTGGTGCAGCGCTACCGGCCGGACATCGTCTGGTATGCGGATGACGTGTTCACGATTCACCATCGCTGGCTGTACGACTATGCCGCCGAGCTGCAACGTCGGCGCCTGCGCGTGCCCTTCGAAACGATCTCCCGGGCCGACCGCATGATGCAGGAGGACGTTCTGCGCACGCTGGCCGAGATGGGCTGCTGGCGCATCTGGATCGGCGCGGAGAGCGGGAGCCAGCGGATCCTGGACGCAATGGAGCGCGGCGTCACCGTGGAGCAGGTGCTCTTCGCCACCCGGGCCGCCAAGCGCCATGGGCTTCGGGTCGGCATGTTCCTGATGTGGGGCTACGAGGGCGAGACCGTGGACGACATCGCGGAGACGGTCGCGCTCGTGAGGCGCGCCGATCCCGACGTTTTCCTCACCACGGTCGCGTACCCGATCAAGAACACGGCGTACTTCCGGGAGCTGGGCGACCGCGTCGTTGCAACCCGCGATTGGGCCGCGGCCACCGATCGTGACTATGACGTGCGCGGCCGGTATCCGCGCGAGCTGTACCGGTACGCCGATCGCTGGCTGCGCCACGAAGTCGAGTCGCACCGCCTCGACGCGACGAACGGCGCCACGGCGCGGGAGGAGGCGCGCAAGGCGCGCGAGGCGTTGCTCGCCCTCGCGGGGAACAACGGCGGGGTGTAATGGTTGAAAAAGGGACGATGCTCACATACAATTCCCGGTCGCCGATGACGAGCCCTCGTCCGCACGCTGGAGGTTCCATGATGCGCTTAGTGTCCCTGTTGGGGTTCGCGACTCTGCTCCTGGCCGCCTGCCACGGCAGCGGTACGGGCGGCACTACGATGGACCCCATGGACCCGATGATGTACCGTGCCCCCGCGCTTCACGCGCAAGCAAACGGCGCAGCCACGAGCGACCGGATCAATTCCTGCACGTCCGCCACGGGAATTCAGTCGGCGGCGTCCAGGTGCAGCCCCACCCGGTAGGGAGATCTGTGAGGGTATCGGGGCGCCGGTCGCCTCAGCGCGCGGACGTGACGATCTGCTCCAGCACCGCGCGCGCGAAGCTCTTGTCCCACGTCACGGCGCTCTTCCGGGCCACGACCTGAATCCGAGTGGACCCGGGGTCTTCAGCCCGGAGTGTGACGGTGACCTCCTCCTTGCGCTCGGCCGCCGTCCCTGAGATCTCCTGCTTCTGGCCCTCATCGCTCCGCTCTGCCGCGACCTTCGTCTTCCTGATCTTGAAGTGATCGAACGCCTGGTCCGTCGCGTGAGCCGCCCGCTCGACTGACGCAGGCACCACTCCCTCCGCCCCGCGCGACGTGAAGTAGATGCCGCCGCCCGCGCCGGCGCCGGCGGCCGCCACGAGGCATCCGGCGACGAGCGCCGACAAGCCGATCACGGCCCACCGTACTCCCTTGCTCGCGTTCATTCGACCTCCTTAAGGTATCTATGGTGTTCAGCCTCCGCCCAAGCGAGGAGACCGCACATGCACGCTCGTCAGGATGCGATCGATCGCCGCGAGTTCCTGCGGTACGGCACGCTCGCCGCGGCGGCCGCGGCTGTCGACCGCCGCACCCCCGCTCGGATGACCGCGCCGATGCCCTCGGGCCCGCCTATCGCGCCGGCGCTGTTCGATCTCGCAGAAGCTACGGTCGCGGAGCTGCAGCAGGGGATGCGGTCGGGCCGCTACACCGCACGAGGGCTGTGCGAGCAGTATCTCTCGCGCATCGACGCCCTGGACCGCCGGGGGCCGGCGATCCGGGCGGTGCTCGAGACCAACCCCGACGCCCTCGCCATCGCAGATTCGCTCGACGCCGAGCGCCGGGCCAAGGGTCCGCGGGGCCCGCTCCACGGCGTCCCCGTGATGATCAAGGACAACGTCGCGACGGCGGACCGCATGGCAACGACCGCGGGGTCGCTGGCCCTGGTCGGGGCCCGGGCGCCACGCGACGCGTTCGTGGCTGAGCACTTGCGAGCCGCTGGAGCGGTCATCCTCGGGAAGACCAACCTGAGCGAATGGGCGAACTTCCGCTCGAGCCACTCCTCGAGCGGCTGGAGCGCGCGGGGCGGTCAGTGCCGCAATCCCTACGCCCTCGATCGCAGCCCCTGCGGATCGAGCTCGGGGTCGGCTGCCGCGGTCGCCGCGAGCTGCTGCGCCGTCGCGGTCGGGACGGAGACGGACGGCTCCATCGTTTGCCCGTCGGCGGCGCATTCCCTCGTCGGCATCAAGCCGACGCTGGGGCTCGTCAGCCGCTCCGGGATCGTCCCCATCGCCCACAGCCAGGACACGGCGGGCCCCATGGCCCGCACTGTGGCCGACGCCGCCGTCCTGCTCAGCGTGCTCGCGGGAGTCGATCCGCGCGATCCCGCCACGCAGGGGAGCCAGGCTATGGGCTCTACGGACTACGCCTCGTTCCTCGACCCGAACGGGCTCAAGGGGGCCCGCATCGGAGTCGCGCGCACCAAGTTCTTCGGCTATCACCCCCCGACCGACCGCCTGGTGGAGGAGGCGTTGGACACGATGCGGCGCCTCGGCGCGGTGATCGTGGACCCCGCGGACATCCCCCACGCCGGCGAGTACGACGACTCGGAGCTCGAGGTCCTGCTGTACGAGTTCAAGGCCGACCTCAACCGCTACCTCGCCGACCTTGGCGCCGCTGCGCCGGTCCACACCCTCAAGGAGTTGATCGATTTCAACGAGCGGCATCAGGCCGACGAGCTGACCTACTTCGATCAGGACCTCTTCGAGAAGGCGGAGGCGAAGGGGTCCCTGACAGAGGACGCTTATTTGAAGGCGCTGGCGAAGGACCAGCTACTCGCGCGGGACCAGGGGCTCGACGCTGTGCTCGCGAAGTTCGCGCTCGACGCCGTGGTCGCCCCCACGGGGAATCCGCCCTGGACGATCGACCTAGTGAACGGCGATCACTTCCTGGGCGGCAGCTCGACGCCGGCCGCCGTGGCAGGGTATCCGAGCATCACCGTTCCGATGGGCTACGTGTTCGCGCTCCCCGTCGGTGTGTCGTTCATCGGGCGGCCGTACAGCGAACCGCTCCTCATCAAGCTGGCATACGGGCTCGAGCAGGCGACCCGGGCGCGCCGGCCACCCCGGTTTCTGCCGGGCGCGGAGCTAGCGACGAGCTAGAACGCCTCAGTAGATGAACGACTGGGCACTCTTGGTTCCCGGGGCATTCACGTTGTCCCCCCCCACGACCACGAGGTGGAAGGTCGGATTGCTGCCGGTGCTCAAGTATCCGATGGCGGCGTGGTTGAACAGGTTGGACGTGAGCTTGGTCCCGCCCGAGGCCGGGCTGAAGCTCCCCACGGTGCCGTCTGCGGCGATAGCGGCATAGCTGTCCTCGTTCGTTCCGGTCGCCGCTCCGCTGTAGAGCCCGCCTGTGACGAGGATGTTGCCTCCCGCGATGACGGCCGTGTGCGCCGAGCGAGCCGTTTCGAGCTGTCCGGCCGCGGTCCACGTCGCGATGTCGTGCGAGCTAGGGTTGAGCTTGCCGTAGAACACAGCGACGACCCCCGAGTTCGGTGGCGTCGCGTCGTTGGGGGCGAGCGTCGCCGTGTCGCCGCCCACGGCGTACATATAGAGCCCGTACGCACCGATGCCCAAGCGAGCCCGGGGCGCTGGCAGGGGCCCTTGGGTTCCGGGGGGGGTCGTGAGGGACCCGTCCACCTGGATCGTCCTCCGGTACACCGTGGCTACTGCGGTGTTCGCGCTGTTGTTGGCTCCTCCCACGACGTATAGCGAGCCGAGGTGGATGATGGCGCCGAACGAATGGAGCGCGGGAAGGGTGCCGACTGAGGTCCAGGCGCCGACCGTCCCGTCCGCATTCAGCGCGGCGCGGTAGACCGTGCCGGACGAATTGGTCGCGCCACCGAGCACGTAGAGATAGCCGGTGGTGTTGACGGGGGAGTTCCGGGGAGTGGCGGCGACGGCGGCGTGGAACGCCAGCGCCGTGGGCAGCGATGCGGTCGCCTTCCACGCTTCGAGCGAGCCGTTCGTGCCGATACCGGCGTAGTACACACCGGTCGTCGGCGTGCCCGTGTTGTCCGCGCCGCCGATTGAGTAGACGAACCCCGTGTCGGTCCCGTACGTTGTCCGGACGCGGGCATACACAGCAGCATTCCCGCTCACAGCGACGGGGAGCGAGCTGCCCGCGGTCCAGGACACCGCTGAGGGAGTGAGGGGCACGTTCGGTACGCTCGGGCTGACCGTGAATGGCCAGCCGCCGCTCGTGCCGCCGCCGGTCTGTACGACCAGTGCGCCGCTGAACGCCCCGGCCGGCACCGTGGTGATGATGTACGTATTGGTCCAATCGCTCGCCTGTGCGATCGGGGCGGCGACGCTGAGGCCGCCGAGTGAGTTCGTGAACAACACCTGGCTGCTCCCCTGCACGTCCCCGTAACTGACGCCCGAGATGATCACTTGGGCGCCGACGGCTCCTGCTGGCGAGGCCGCGCCGTTCACCGAGCCGATGAACGGTATGCCGACGGTGCCCCCGCCACACGCCGCAATGAGACCGGTGAAGGCGATGACGGACAGCGTCCGAGTCTCAAGCGTCATGGCTCACTCCCAGGAGGTGGAGGGTGCGGTGCGGGAACGCACCGTTCAAAATAGTGAGGGTCCAGGCCGTCCACTATCTACACTACATGCGTCCGGAAGTGGCGCGCCGTCCGAGCGGCTCAGGTTGCTTCGCGCGGCCCGGCGGCTGCGGTCATCAGGGACACGAGCCCCGTCCAGCCCGCAACGGCGAAGGCGAGGGCGAGCACGGGAAGGACCTCGATCGCCTGGAGGGCCAGTCCGCCCGCGACGGCCTGGTCGGCGGCGACGCCGAACGGCACCAGGGCGCCCACGAGCGCCGCCTGCATGACGCCAACGTTGGCGGGGGTGACTCGGATGAGACCGCCCACGTTCACGGCGATCAGCGCCGTGAACGAGGCGGCGTAGGACGCGGGAATGTGGACGGCCCGGAGCGTGAGGTGAAACGTGGCCCATTCGGCGGCCCAGCTCACGAGGGCGAGCGCCGTGGGGGCGATCAGTCGGCCGCCCCAGCTCATTTCGGCAAGCTCTGCCGCGCCGGCGCGCAGGCTCGCGGGAAGCTTGGCGATCAGGTCGCCGAGGCCGCGGACCCGCGTCAGCGCCAGCGCGGCGACGAGCGCCGCACCGGCGCCGATCTGCAGGCCCCGCAGTGGCGCCGGGAGCTCGAGCACGAGGGGGGCGAGCACGAGGAACAGCCCGAGACCCAGCGCTTCCACGCCGCGTGACCACACGACCGACAGCACGGCCGGCCGCAGCGGCACCGTGTCGCGCCGCATGATGAGCGAAATGCGAGCGGCCTCGCCGCTCACTCCCGCCGCGATGCTGTTCACCGCCGTGCCGATCAGGTTCGCCTCCTCGGCGACCCACCAGCGGTTCGCCGCGACCGGCTGGAGCAGCAGATGCCACGCCCAGCCCTTGGCGAGGGGGGAGAGCAGGTTGATGAGCAGCGCCGTGGCGAGCAGTCCCACGTTGACGGCGGCGAGCACCTGGAACGTGTGTTGCCAGGGAAACCGCAGCACCAGAACCGACACCGCCACCAACCCCGCCAGGGTAGCGACGCCCCACGCCCAGCGCGCCACGCCTGGCCTCACGCGAGCAGCTCCGCCAGCGGGCGGAATGAGTAGCCTGCATCCCGTGCGTCGCGAATGACCCCGGGGAGCGCGGCGGCGGTCTGGCTGCGGTCACCGGCGGGATCGTAGCCGTCGCCGTCGTGCAGCAGGACGATGGCGCCCGGGCTGGCCTTGACGCGGACCCGGCGCCGGATCTCCTCCGCCCCCGGGCGGTCCGAGTCCCACACACCGAACGTCCAGCCGACGACGCGGTAGCCAAGGCGGCGCGCCGCCGCCGTTACGAACGGGTTGCGGTAGCCGTGCGGAGCCCGGAACGCGCGGGGTGACCGTCCCACAGCGGCGCTGATCGCCCCGTGGGCATCCTCTAGCTCCCGGCGGATGCGCCGCGGCCCGAGCAGATGGAGCTTCACGTGATGCTGCGTGTGATTTCCCACCTCGTGAGCGGCAGCGGCGACCTGCCGTGCGAGCTCCGGGTAGCGGCGCACGTGCTCCCCGACCAGGAAGAACCCAGCGGCGACGCGCTCTCGCGCGAGCGTCTCCAGGACGCTCGCCGTCGCGGTGGGGTTCGGGCCGTCGTCGAACGTCAGGTAGAGCGTGCGGGAGCTCCGGGGACCGCGCCCGATCACGTCCCCAAACACGCGGCTGTTGGGAGCATAGGCGCCGAGCGCGAGCGTGCCGGCGGCGGCCGCCCCGATCCCCGCGACGGCAGCAGCAATCACGCGAGGATCCGCTGATAGATGGCGAGCGTCTGGTCCGCGATCCGTGGCCAGGCGAACCGTGCGGCCTTCGCGAGTCCGGCCCGGCTCATCGCGTCGCGTCGCCCCGGATCCTCGATCAGGGCGATGGTTGTGTCGGCCCACACGGCTGGGTCGTCGTTCGGGACGATGGCGGCCTCGGTGCCGTCGCCGAGCACCGCGCGGAAGCCCACGTTGTCCGATACGACGAGCGGTGTGCCGCAGGCCATCGCCTCGAGCAGGGTGACGCCGAACGACGCCCGCGTGGTTGGACAGAGATAGAGGTCTGCGGTGCCGTAGTGCAGCGGGCGGTCCCCGAACACCCGGCCGAGGAAGCGCACGCGGGGTCCGAGGGAGCGCGCGCGGCGCTCGTAATAGCCGCGCCACGGTCCATCGCCGGCCACGGTCAGCTCGGCCGCCGGGAAGCGCTCGAGGATCCGCGGCATCGCGTCGAGCACGGTTGAAAGCCCGTTCCTCGGCTCGAGTCTCGCCAGGAACAGCAGCCGGGGACCGCGCGTGAGGGCATCGCCGGGCCGGCGTCCGTTGGGCTGGAAGTATCCCACGTCCACGCCGTTCGGCACGATCTCCCAGGCGCCGCGGAAGTAACGCGACATCGCGGCGACCACGGGCTCGCTCACGGCGATCAGCGCCGCGTGACGGTCGAGCATCCGCTGCAGCGGCCGCTTGAGAACACGGTAGCCGGCGGAGCGCGGAAACCAGGAATGGAACGTCGCGACCACCGGAATCCCGGCACGCCAGGCGGCCAGCGGCGCGAGGAGGCCAAAGGTCGGGGCGAGCCCGCCGTGGATGTGAACGACGTCGAACCGGCCCGCCTGGAACAGCTCCGTCAGCCGGCGCGTGAGCCGCCACCCGACGGTGATCCGCGACACGCCGCCGTTGGCGTAGAGCACGACGCTCGTGCCCACGCGGCGCACGAACGAGGCATCGCGCTGCGGCCCGCGCATCCGCGAAGTGACGATGGTGGCGGCGTGGCCACGGCGGTTGAGCTCGAGGGCCAGATGATGCACGTGCTCCGGGACGCCCCCCAGTTGGGGGTAGTAGTCCTCGGCGACGAGGGCGATGCGCAGGCTTGCGCGAGCTGCCGTCACGGGTCGGCGACGTCCGGCGCGCGGGCGGCGAGCGCCGCCGCGGCACGCTGTACCGCCGCCACGACGGCAATGGGCTGCTCCTCGTAGAGGAAGTGGCCGGCTCCGGGGACCGAGTCCACCGCGAAGCGGGGCAGGGCGCGCCGCAACAGCGCGACCTCGTCGCGACCCACGTCGCCCTCGTGCTGGCTCCCACCGATCAGCAGACGCACCGGGCAGCGGATTTCGCCGAGGTGCGGCTCGAGGCGGATGCGTTCCCGCGTAACGGCGATGGCGAGAAAGGCCTTGAGGGTGCCGTCCAGGTCTCGGGCGGCTGCGGCCGTGTAGCCGCGGACCACCGAATCCGTCACCCAGCCCGCGTCCCCCGACGATGCGATCAGCATGTTGCGGATCTTCCAGCGGATGAGCTTCACGCCGCCGAGGATCTTGATCCACGGCGCGAACCGCATCGCTCGCTTGAACGCCGGCGTGGCCGCGGTCTCCGCGGGTCCGCCCTCGATCGAGACGAGCGCTTCCACGAGGTCGGGGCGGCGATAAGCGAGACGGAACGCTTCCGAGCCGCCGACCGAGTGGGCCACCACGAGGGCGTGGCGCACACCCAGCGTGTCGAGGGCCGCCGCGATTCGATCGGCCTGCGCGGTGAGGGAGTAATCGGCGCGCGGGGGCCGGGCGGACGCGCCGATCCCCAGGGGCTCGATGACGATGGTGCGGTAGCCACGGGCGGTGAGCAGCGGGACGAGCTCGCGGAACCCGAACGCCGACCCGAACAGGCCGGGGATGAGGACGACCGGCTCTCCCGCGCCGCTGGTCTCGACGTGGAGTGTCTCAGCGGGTGCGAGCGGAATTTGGATGCTATGCGCAGAGTCGGCGAGCAGTACGGTCGCCAGCAGCCACACGAGACCCTCCTCACAATCCTTACTATCCACGGACCCGGCACCCGCGCGCCGCGTCACCGTGCTCCAAGATAGCGCGCCTCGTCGGGTGCCGCCCGGCGTCGCGGGGCTACCCGCGACCGCGGGCGTCCGGTTAAGCTTCGCGCACCGCTATGGGAAATCGGCTGCCCTCGGCAACCCTCACTCTACTTCTCGCCGGATCGCCGCTGCTCACGTCGCCCGCCGCGGCGCAGGCGCGACTCCCCCGGCGCTTCGACGCCGACGTGGCGCGGGCCCTGCGGGAGTTCCAGGTGCCGGGGGCGGCGATCGCGATCGTGAAGGACGGGCGCGTGGTGCTCGCGAAGGGCTACGGCGTTCGCCGGCTCGGCGACCCGACGCCGGTGGACGCGCACACCCTCTTCCAGATCGCCTCCAACACCAAGGCGTTCGCCACGGCGTGCCTCGCGCTGCTGGCGGACTCGGGGAAGCTCGCCTGGGTCGACCGGGTGACCAAGTACCTGCCGGACTTCCAGCTCGCTGATCCCTGGGTCACGCGGGAGTTCACGATTGAGGACCTGGTGACCCACCGGAGCGGCCTCGGTCTCGGGGCGGGCGACCTGCTGTGGCTCCACTCGACCTACGGGCGCGCGGAGATCATCCGTCGCCTGCGCGCGGCCCCCCCGGTCTCGAGCTTCCGGAGCCAATACGCGTACGACAACGTGCTCTACGCCGCGGCGGGGGAGATCGTGCCCGCCGT
Source organism: Gemmatimonadota bacterium (assembly GCA_003221005.1). Classification (GTDB taxonomy): domain Bacteria; phylum Gemmatimonadota; class Gemmatimonadetes; order Gemmatimonadales; family GWC2-71-9; genus AG25. The sequence goes on along the minus strand of QHTZ01000067.1, from coordinate 42,277 downwards.
CACGGGCAAGACGTGGGAAACGTTCGTGCGCGACCGGATTCTCACGCCGCTCGGCATGACCGAGACTCGCGTCGGCGTCGCCGACCTGCGGCCGGGCGATCCCTTCGCCGCGCCGCACGCGGTGCTCGACGGCCGGCTCCAGATCGTGCCGCTCGACACGGTCGACAACATCGCGCCCGCGGCCGCACTCATCTCGAGCGTCACGGACCTGTCCCGATGGCTCCTGGTGCAGCTCGACTCGGGGCGCGCCGGTGTCGCACGGCTGTGGACCGCGCGCCGCACGCGCGAGATGTGGTCCGCGCAGACGATCCTCCCGATCGCCGACCCTGACCCGCCGCTCGCGGCCCTGCGCCCCAACTTCGCGGCTTACGGCCTCGGCTGGCGGCTGCGCGACTACCGCGGTCACAAGATCGTGTGGCACACGGGCGCCCTCGCGGGCATGGCGTCCCGCACCACGCTCGTTCCCGATCAGCGGCTGGGAATCGTCATCCTGACGAACGGCGAGAACGACGACGCGCACGACGCGCTGACGTACGAGCTGCTCGACCACTTCTTCGGCGCTCCCGCCACCGATTGGATCAAGGCATTCGACGACGCGTCGCAGCAGACGCGGTCCCAGGTCGACTCCGCGCTGCGTGTCGCACGGCGCACGCGGGACTCGACCGCGGGCCCCTCGCTCCCGCTGGCGCGCTATGCCGGGCGCTACACCGACGCGCTGTACGGCGACGCCACGATCACCCTCGAGCAGGGCACGCTCGTCCTCCGTTTCAGCCGCTCGCCCGCGTTCGTCGGGGACCTGGCGCACTGGCAGTACGATACGTTCCGGACCGGGTGGCGCACGCCCAACCTCGCGGACGCGTTCGTCACGTTCGACCTGAACCCGGACGGCTCCATCGTGCAGTTCCGGATGGCGGCCGTGTCCCCGCTCGCCGACTTCAGCTTCGACTATCAGGATCTGCGCTTCGTGCCCGCGGCGGACGCGGGCGGGGGTGGTGGCGGCCGGCGATGAAGGCGGTGCGCGTTCACACCACCGGCGGTCCCGAGGTGCTGCAGTACGAGGACGTGCCAGCGCCCGAGCCTGGGGCCCGGCAAGTGGTCGTGAAGATCGCCGCCGCGGGAGTGAACTTCGTCGACGTCTATCAGCGCCGCGGGCTGTACCCGGTACCGTTGCCGTTCACCGCCGGGCAGGAAGCGGCCGGAACCGTGACGCAGGTGGGATCCGGCGCCGGCGACGTGAAGCTCGGCGATTGCGTCGCCTACACCGGCGTGCTCGGGGCTTACGCCGAGCTCGCGGTGGTCCCGGCCGACCGTCTGGTTCCGCTCCCCGAGGACGTCAGCGCGCGGCAGGCGGCTGCGCTGATGCTCCAGGGGATGACCGCGCATTACCTCGCCACCAACACCTATCCCTTGCAGCCGGGTGACACGTGCCTTGTCCACGCGGCGGCGGGAGGCGTCGGGTTGCTGCTGTGCCAGATCGCCAAGCTCCGCGGCGCCCGCGTGATCGGGACGGTGTCGACGGCCGCAAAGGCGGAGCTCGCGCGTGAGGCCGGGGCGGACGAGGTCATACTCTACACCGAGCGCGACTTCGAGGAGGAAGTGAAGCGCCTCACCGGGGGCGCGGGCGTGCAGGTCGTCTACGACTCGGTGGGACAGACGACGTTCGCCAAAGGGCTCAACTGTCTCGTCCGGCGCGGGATGATGGTGTTGTACGGCCAGTCGAGCGGTCCGGTCGCGCCGCTCGATCTCCAGGTCCTCAGTCAGAAGGGCTCGCTCTTCGCCACCCGGCCAACGCTCCACCACTACGTCGTGACGCGAGCCGAGCTGCTTGCGCGGGCAGGCGAGGTGATGACGTGGGTGCGCGCCGGGCGGCTCAAGCTGCGAATCGGCGGTGAGTTTGCGCTCGCGCAGGCCGGCGAAGTGCACCGCCAGCTGGAAGCGCGCCGCACCACGGGCAAGCTGCTCCTCATCCCGTAGCCGGCCCCGGCGACGCGCCGTACACGATCCCGCGGCGCTCCCGCCCAAGGGCGGCCACGATGGCGCAGAGCGTGAAGACCGTCACCGCGGTCACCGCCATGGCCCACGCGTAGGTGACTCGAGCGGCCAGCAGTGCTTCGATCGTCGCGACCGAGCCGGCGATGAGCACACCGCACTGATAGGCGAACCCAGGGAGGAAGCCCCGCACGCCGTCCGGTGCGAGCTCGGTGATGTGCGCCGGGATCACGCCCCACGCGCCCTGCACCATGAACTGCATCGCGAACGCCCCGCACACGAGCAGCGGCACCGACGGCGCGAACGCCCACAGCGGGATCAGTAGCACGGCGCAGACGAGGGCGGCCACGATCGTGCGCCGGCGACCGATGCGGTCGGACCAGAGCCCGCAGATCACGCCCCCCGTCAGGGCGCCGACCATGGACAGGGCCGTGAGCGCGGCGCGCTGCGCGGGAGTGAAGCCCCAGTCGCGCTGCAGGAATGTCGGGTAGAGGTCCTGGGTGCCATGGGAGACGAAGTTCATCATCGCCATAAACAGCGTGAGGTACAGGAACAGCCTCCAGTGCGACGCGATCGCGCGGCCGAGCTGGCCCCAGTTCTCGTGCCGTGTGCGCGCCCAGACCTCCGACTCCTTCACTCTGGCGCGCACGTACAGCGCGAGCAACGCAGGCAGTCCGCCGAGGAAGAACAGGGGGCGCCAGCCCCAGTGGGGAAACACCGCGTAGTAGCAGAGGGCGGCAAGGAGATAGCCGGCGGCGTAGCCCTGCTGCAGCAGCCCGGAGAAGGCCCCGCGCAGCCGCGGCGGGACCTTCTCCATGACGAGTGAGGCGCCGACGCCCCATTCTCCGCCCATCCCGATGCCGAACAGCGCCCGCAGCACGAGGAACGTCGTGTAGTTTGGAGCCAGGCCGGACAGCACCTCTACGGTCGAGTAGAATACCAAGTCGAGCATGAGGGGCAGGCGGCGGCCGTAACGATCGGCGAGCAGGCCGAACACGAACGCGCCCACGGGGCGGAACGCGAGAGTCAGCGTGATGGAGAACGCGATGGCGGCGTCGGACTGATGGAACTCCTGGGCGATCGCCGTCAGGGTCATGACGACGAGGAAGAAATCGAACGCGTCGAGCGTCCAGCCGAGGAAGCCCGCGAAGACGGCGGCGCGGTGGTCGTCCCGCGGAGCGGAGCCCGTGGCCATGGTCCTTAACATGCGCGCCGCGTCGCTGCTCCGCACGCTGCTGTTCTGCCTGCTCGCTGCGACGCCGGGCCGCGCCGCGCCGCCGGATACGCTGAGCGGGCGCGTCAGTGACCCCCGCGGGGGGCCGGTAGCCGGGGCCCAGGTGGCGCTCGTGGAGCTAGCGCGTGCGACCGCGAGCGGAGCGGACGGTCGCTTCGTCTTCGCGAGCGTGCCGCCCGGCCGCTACACGGTGACCGTCCGGCGGCTGGGATACGGGGCAGCGTCCGCGTCCGTCGTGGTGCCCGTGGGCGCGCCGCTCGAAGTCGCGCTCCACCCCGCGCCGACGCTCGTCGATCCGATCACCGTCACGGCCACACGCAGCCCGCTCGATCGCCGCGCCTCGCCCCTCCCGGCAGACGTCCTGGGCGACGAGCCCCTGCGGCGTGGATCGACCGTCTCGCTCGCCCGCGCGCTCGAGGAGCTGCCGGGCGTGCGGTCGTTCAGCTCGGGGCCGCAGATCGGCAAGCCTGTCGTCCGGGGCTTGAGCGGCGCGCGCGTCCTCGTGCTCGACGACGGGCACCGCCTCGAGGACTACTCCTGGAGCGACGAGGACGGCCCTTCGGCGGACGCCCGCTTGGCCGAGCGCGTCGAGGTGATCCGGGGGCCGGCGAGCCTGCTCTACGGATCGGACGCGATCGGCGGCGTGGTGAATGTGATTCCGCACGCGCTCCCCGACGCGCCCCCTGGATCGAGCCTGCGGCGCGCCGATGTCGAGGTCTACGGGGCGACGAACAACACGGAGCTCGGCACGGCGGTGCGGCTGGACGCCGCGCGCGGCGACTGGAGCGGGCGCGTGTTCGCGATCGGCCGGCGCGCCGGAGACCTGCACACCCCCGCGGGCGCGCTCGACAACACGGGGTTCGCAGCCGTGAACGGCGAGGCCGCGCTCGGCGTGCATGGCTCGCGCGGCAGCGCCACGCTCCGCTTCGCCCGTTACGGCGGCGAGTTCCAGCTGCTCGAAGCGAAGGGGCCCGAAGCAGGGGGCGGGGGCCCGGAGCGGAAGGTGGCGGACCATCGCCTGCAGCTCACGGGCACCTCGCGCCTGGGCGGCTTGCGGCTCGAAGCCAAGGGCCAGTGGCAACGCCATGCGGTGGCCGAGGTGTCCGACACAGGCGCCGTCCCGGGAAGCGAAGCGACGGTGATCGATCTCCTACTCGACACCTACACGCTCGACCTGCTGGCGCACAACTCGATCGCCGGCCGGGCCACCGGGACGGTAGGCGTGTCCGGCTCCTACCAGACCAACGTCACCCGCGGTCCGGTGCCGCTCGTGCCCGGGGCACGCACGGCGACGGGCGCACTGTTCGCGGTCGAGCAGCTCCCGCTCGGACGTTGGAGCCTGCTCGCCGGGGCGCGGGTCGACGTGCGCCGCCTCGAGGCGGACAGCAACGCGGCGCTGGCACTCGGCGCCGAGACGCGGGACTATACGGCCTATAGCGGTGACGTCGGCGTCGTGTGGCGGCTCGCCGGCGGACTCTCGCTCGTCGCGAATCTGGGACGGGCGTGGCGCGCGCCGGACCTGTTCGAGCTGTTCGCCAACGGGGCGCGGCTCGACGAAGCGCGCTACGACCGGGGCGACGCGACGCTCGTACCGGAGACGAGCTGGAACGTGGACGCCGGCGTGCGCTGGCAGGGGCGGAGTGCGAGCGGCGAGCTGGCGGCGTATCGCAACCGCATCGACAACTTCATCTTCGTCGCCCCGACCGACCAGTTCATCAATGCGCTGCGCGTGTACCGCTACTTCCAGGAACCAGCGACGCTATGGGGTGGGGAAGGCGCGTTCGATCTGCAGCCGCTCGCCGTGCTCTCGTTGCGGGGGCAGGCTGACTACGTGCACGGCGCGGACGATCGCACCCGGCGGCCGCTCCCGTTGATGCCGCCGCTGCGGGCGACGCTGGAGGCGGAGCTCCACTGGCGCAGGGGCGATGGCGGCAATTCATACGCCGGTATGGAGACGGAGCTCGTCGCCCGGCAGACGCGGCTCGCGTCGGACTCCATTCCCGGACAGGGATTCGTAACGGTGGACATCCCGACCGCTGCGTACGGGCTGCTGCATCTCGCAGCGGGCCTGGAGCGGCGGCTGGGCGGCCGTCTGCTGCGGCTCGACCTGCGCGTGCGCAACGCCACCAACGCGCGCTATCGCGACTACCTGAACCGCTACAAGGAATTCGCGCTCGACGCCGGGCGGAACCTGGTGCTGCGGGTGGGGAGCGAGTTCTAAGAGGCGGGCGACGCGTCAGCCTCGCGCTCGAGCAGCGCGCGCTTGCGCTCCACGCCCCAGCGATAGCCGCCTAGGCTCCCGTCTTCGCGCACCACGCGGTGGCACGGGACGATCAGCGCGGCCGGATTGCTGGCGCAGGCGCGCGCGACCGCCCGCGTGGCGCCGGGCCGTCCGATGGCGCGTGCCACCGCGGAGTAGGAGCGCGTCGTCCCGTACGGGATCTTCCGCAGCTCCTCCCACACGCGCCGCTGGAACGCCGTGGCTCGCACGTCGAGGGGGAGATCGAGATGCGGTTCGTGGCCGTCCAGATAGCCTACCAGGGTCGCGAGCCACGGTTTGAGGACCCCGCGGTCCGGGGTGACGTCGGCCGCCGGAAATTCGGCACGCAGTGCGCCTTCGAGGGTCCGGGGACCGGCCCCGAGCGCAATGCGGCAGATGCCGCGCTCCGTGGCCGCAACGAGTAGCCAGCCCAGGGGGCAGGGGACCGTAGCGTAGCTGATTCGCGCGCCGCGGCCGCCACGACTGTAGGTCGCCGGCGTCATGCCCAGCTGGGCGTGGGTGCGTTCGTACACGCGGCTCGTCGAGCCGTATCCTGCGTCGTACAGCGCGGGGCTCACTTTCCTACCCTCCTTCAGTCGGGTCTTGAAGCGGTCGTGGCGGCGCTGGTCGCGGTACTGTCGCGGACTGACGCCCAGCACGCGGCGGAACGCCCGCAGCAGACGGTGCGGCGTGGTGCCCACGGCGCCGGCGAGCGTCGCGAGGCCGGTCGGTTCGTCGGGGTGCGCATCGATCAGCTGGCAGGCCTGTCGTACCGTCGCCACCCGCGGATCCGTGCCGTTCGCCTGCGCCGGGTGGCAGCGGCGGCAAGCTCGGAAGCCCGCGCGTTCCGCGACCTCGGGGACGGAGAAGAACGTCACCTGCGCGCGACGCGGCCGCTTGCTGGGGCAGGAGGGCCGGCAGTAGATGCCGGTCGAGCGCACGCCGTACACGAAGGCGCCGTCATAGCGGCGGTCGCGCGCCAGCACGATGCGCCAGCGGCGCTGCGCGGAGAGTGTGGAAACGACTGCGGCACGGGTCACGCGAAAAACATAGCGTGAGGCCGTGCCGCGATCTATCCGTTTTCTCCGCCCGAATTGCCTTCCTACCCGTCTATCCGTCTACCCCTCTACCCGTCTAGCCCACTACATCCAAGGCTCGTCCGCCGACGGCCCGTAGATCGACGGCACCTTGCCGTCCGCCATGCGCAGGTAGACCGAGAGCTGTCCCCGATGGTGCACGCCGTCCATCAGCATGAACCACAGGACATCCATCTTACGCATGTCTCCCATCTGCTTGGGGCCGGTCATGAACTTGACGGTCTTGTTCAGCTCGGCCTCGGGCGTCTGCTTCAGGCGTTCCACGAACGCGGTGTGCGCCCGTTCATACGTGGAGATCACTTCCGGCAGCGTGGCAGGGGGCTTGGGCATCTTGCCGAGCTCGAGCGCGCCGTCCAGCGCCATGTCGCACGCTTTCTCCTCGGTCACGAATGCCCATGCCAGCTCGCGCGCGCTCCGCGCTTTGGAGTGAGGCTTCAGCTCGGCCTTCCCGGTGGGAAACGCCTTAAGAACCTTGAGGGTTGTGGGAAACTCCCGGGCCATCGTGCTCAGGAACTGGTCCTTCTCCGTCATCATCGTGCCTCCTTCCGGCGCCGTGGCGCCGCTTGCGGTTCACGTCTCTACGATACCGCGGGAACGGAGCCGCGGTAGGGCTGTCCCTAGAGGATCTGCGCCAGCTTGTCGAAGCAACCGCTCCACCCCTGCTCGTGCCGGTTGCGGTCCTCGTCGGTCGGGAACTGCTCGTGCGTCAGTATTACCTCGGTCGCGCCCGCGCGGTCCAAGAACTCCACGGTGACCAGGGTCTCGCCCATGTCGGGGCTGTCCTCCCACGACCAGGTGTACACGAGTTTTTTCGGAGGATCGACCTCGCGATATACCCCGATCAGGCGGTGCTCGGTGCCGTCGGGCTCGCGCATGTGGATGCGGTACTTCCCACCCACCCGTAGATCCACTTCGGCCAGGGGCGTCGTGAGGGGGCCCGGCGCTTTCCAGCGCTTCATCTCCTCCGGCGTCGTCCACGCCCGGAAGACGCGCTCCCGCGGCGCCCGGAAGGTGCGGCGGAGCTGGAGGGAAGCGCTGCGCTGCTGTCGGGTGGGGGTGGGGGTGGCCATGGAGCAGTCTCCTTCGGGTTCGAGGCTTCGAGGTACTTCGCGAGGGCATCGAACTGGTATTCCCAGAAACGCCGGTAGCGCTCGATCCAGCGCGCGGCGTCCTTCATCGGCTGCGCCCGCAGGCGGCATCGGCGCACGCGGCCGTGCTTAGTGTGCGCCAGCAGGCCCGCGCGCTCGAGGACGCGCAGGTGCTTGTGCACGCCGGGGAGCGAGATCCGGAACGGCCGGGCGAGCTCGGTGACGGAAGCCTCGCGCGACGCGAGTCGCGCGAGGATAGCGCGGCGCGTGGGGTCGGCGAGCGCGGCGAACACGACATCCAGGTCGTCCGATTGATGCTTAACCATACGGTTAACTATGGACGGCGCGCGTGGCGCTGTCAAGCGGGGTGGGAGGGGCGGCGGCCGCGCGTTATCTTGCTGGGGCACGAGACCTTCCTCGGGGGGCCCGATAGAGCTCGGTCAGCGTCTGGATGCCTGGCTGCGGCGGCAGAGCGAGGCGACGATTCTCGCCCTCGGGTGCGTGCTCGTCGCCGCATGCGGGTACGCGGATTACGTCGCCGCGTCGGACCTGGCGCCGCTCGTCTACCTGGCGCCCCTCTCCCTCGTCGCTTGGTACGCAGGCTGGTGGCCCGCCGTCGGCATCGCGGTCGCGAGCACCCTCGCGTGGCTGTTGGGGGCGAGCGACAGCCGCTCCTATTGGGATCTGGCGGTCCGGTTCGGCGCGTTTCTCGTGGTCGGATACGTGGTAGCGGCCCGCCGGCGCTCCCTCCACCGGGAGGAGCAGCTGGCGCGGACCGATCCGCTTACGGGGCTCGCGAACCTGCGCGCCTTCTACGAGCTGGCCGACGCCGAGATCGCGCGGGCGCGGCGTTACACCCATCCGTTTACGGCGATCTACGTGGACTTGAACGGCTTCAAGGCAATCAACGAGCGTCTTGGCCACACGGCGGGGGACAGGGTGCTGCGCGCCGTGGCCCGCGGCATCCGCGACTCCGTGCGCGCCACCGACCTCGTGGCGCGCGTCGGGGGCGACGAGTTTGTCATTCTGCTCCCTGAGACGAGCGCCGCCCCGGCGCGCCTAGTGATCCAGAAGCTACAGGACGTCCTGGCCCGAACCCCGCTCCCTGACGATGCGGCCCTCAGTCCCAGCATGGGCGTGGCCACGTACTTCACGCCTCCCCCGACGGTCGACGCGCTCGTCCAGACGGCCGACGCATTGATGTACCACGCCAAAGGACGCGGTGAAGGCGGCGTCGAGCACCGCACGTTCAACTGATGAGCACATGAGCAGACTTCGGAGCAACTTCTCGAGCGGCACCCCCTGGGAGCCGGTGGTCGGTTACTCGCGGGCGGTGCGGGTGGGCTCCATGATTCACGTCGCGGGAACCACGGCCACCGGCGAGGACGGGCGCATCGTGGGCGCGAACGACGCGTATGCGCAAACGGTTCAGGCGATCCGCAACATCGAACGCGCCCTGGCGGCCCTCGGCGCGGGTCTCGAGGACGTGGTCCGGACGCGGCTGTTCGTCCGCGACATCGCGGACTGGGAGCGCGTCGGCCGGGCGCACGGCGAGTTCTTCCGGGACGTACGGCCCGCTTCCACCCTGGTTCAGGTGTCGGGGCTCCTCGATCCGGCGATGCTCGTCGAGATCGAAGCCGACGCGGTGCTGACGTGAGCGTCGCCGCGGGCCGGCGGGTGACCCTGAGTTGCCCGTTCTGTGCCACGCTCAACCGAGTGGACCTCGCCCGGGTCGACGCGCGCCCCAAGTGCGGCCAGTGCGGCCGGCCCTTGCTGCTCGATCGGCCGCTCGCCGTCACCGATCAGACCTTCGACCGGCTGATCGGGGACGCGGAAGTGCCGGTCTTCGTTGACTTCTATGCGGACTGGTGCGGTCCCTGCAAGGTCATCGCGCCGATTCTGGACGACATTGCGCGGGAGCGCATGGGCGAGCTGCTGGTCCTGAAGCTCGACACCGACCGTAACCCCGGGACGATGACCCGCTTCGGCGTGCGCGGCATCCCCACGTTGATCCTGTTCGCGCACGGCGCCGAGGTCGCGCGGCTGACGGGCGCGGTGCCGCGGGCCCAGATCGATGCCCTGCTGGCGGCGGAGCGGCGGTGAGCGGCGAGGTCCCGCTCGTCTCCGAGCGCTCGCGCGGCGTCGCCCTGGCCCTGTCGGTGCTGGGTGGGGTCTTCGGCCTGCATCGCTTCTACGTCGGCCGCAACAGGAGCGGCGTGTGGATGTGCGTGACGCTCGGCGGTCTCGGCATCTGGTACCTCTACGACGTGGTCGTCATTGCGGCAGGAGACTTTCGCGACGCCGAGGGGCGCCGCCTGGCGCGATGGGAGGTGGCGGGCGAGGGGGGCCCCACGGTGACGCCGGACTCGCGCGTGGCGGACTTGGAAGACCGCCTGATGGGGCTCGAGTCCCAGGTGGGCGAGCTGGCGGAGCGGCTCGACTTCACCGAACGGATGCTCGCGCAACGGCGTGAAAAGGAACGCTTGCAGCCGGGCGACCGCGCGAGCTGAAGCGGGGGACGCGTCCCGTCGTTAGTTTCTCCCCACCCGCCGACGCCGTACCGTATCCAGCGTGGGAGAGTCGATGAAGCTTGGGGTCCCGAAAGAGACCGCGGTCAACGAGCGCCGTGTGGCGCTGACGCCCGATGCTGCGGGGCGGCTCGTGAAGTCCGGGTTCGCCGTCCTGGTCGAGCGCGGCGCGGGCGCGGCGGCCTCGTTCCGCGACGAGGCGTACGGTACCGCCGGCGCGACCGTCGTTGCGCCCGCGACCGACGTGTTCGCGCAGAGCGATGTCGTCCTCAAGGTGCAACCGCCCTCGACCGAGGAGGTGCGCCGGTGCCGTGAGCGAGCGGCGCTCGTCGCCCTGTTCCAGCCGTCCGCCGAGCGGGAAGCCGTGTCACAGCTCGCCGCGAGCAAGGTGACGGCGTTCAGCCTCGCGCTGCTCCCCCGCATCACCCGCGCCCAGCCGATGGACGTGTTGTCGTCACAGGCGACGGTGGCCGGGTACAAAGCGGTCCTCCTCGCCGCGGCGGCGGCCGGCCGGTTCTTCCCGATGCTCGTGACGGCGGCGGGGACCCTGCCCCCCGCTCGCACCCTGGTGCTCGGCGCGGGGGTGGCAGGGCTCCAGGCGATCGCCACGGCGCGCCGCCTCGGCGCCGTGGTGTCGGCCTTCGACGTGCGGCCGGCGGTGAAGGAGCAGGTGGAGAGCCTCGGGGCGAAGTTCCTCGAGCTCCAGATCGGCGAGCAGGCCGAAACCGCTGGGGGCTATGCGAAGCAGCTGTCCGGGGAGACGCACCGCCGCGAGCTGGCATTCATCGCGCAGCACGTGAAGGACGCGGACATCGTGATCACGACGGCGGCGATTCCGGGGAAGCGTGCCCCGATCCTGATCACCGCCGAGGCCGTGCGGGGAATGAAGCCCGGCTCGGTGATCGTCGATCTGGCGGTCGAGACGGGTGGGAACTGCGAGCTGGCGCAGCCCGGAGCGGACGTAATCCAGGACGGCGTCGTGATCCTCGGGCCACTCAACCTCCCGAGCACCCTGCCACACGACGCGAGTCAGATGTATGCCCGCAACATCTCCAGCTTCCTGCAGCACATCGTTAAGGACGGCGCGCTGCAGCTCGATTTCGAGGACGAGATCATTCGCGACACGTGCGTGACCCACGCCGGGGAGGTACGGAAGACATGACTGAAGCGACGACGACGACCGCGGCGGTCGACTACTGGTCCATGGTGTTCGTGCTCGTGCTGGCGACGTTCATCGGGCTCGGGGTGATTCGCCGCGTGTCCCGCCTCCTCTACACGCCGCTCATGTCCCTCACCAACGCCATCTCGGCCATCGCCGTGGTGGGCTCGCTCGTCGTCACGGGCGCCGAGTACCCGACGACGATCCGCGTCCTGGGGGCCGTAGCGCTGTTCGCCTCTATGACGAACATCGTCAGCGGGTTCCTGATTACCGACCGCATGCTGAAGATGTTCAAGAAGCAATGACGCGCGCCGTCGCCCAATTCGCCGCGATCCTCGCGACGGCGCTGTTCATCTTCTCGCTGCACTGGATGAACGATCCGAAGACCGCCCGCCACGGCGTCGTGGCGGGCGTGAGCGGGATGCTGGTGGCCGTGCTCGCTACCTGGTTCCAGCCCGAGATCGTCCACCACGGGTGGATCGTGCTGGCGATCGTCGCCGGATTCATCGTCGGTGTCCCGCTCTCCCGCGTGCCGCTCACCGCCGTGCCGCAGCGAACGGCTCTCTCCCACGCCTTCGGTGGACTCGCCGCGGGGCTGGTCGGCACCGCGGAGTACTACCTCTGGGTAGGAAAAGGCCCCGAGCTGCTCACCCCGTTCCGGATGAGCGCCATCGTCGCCGAAGTGATCCTCGGATTCCTCACGTTTACGGGGAGCCTCATGGCGGCCGGCAAGCTGCAGGAGGTCAGGTGGATTCCACAGCGGCCCGTCACGTATCCGGGTCAGAACTTCGTCAACATCGGAATCCTGGGCGTCGCAGTGGTACTAGGCGTCCTAGTCGTCTTGCAGCCGACGGCGGTGTGGTCGGGTCGGGCCTTTTCCGGGATCGTGGGTCTCGCCGTGCTGTTCGGCGTGCTGCTCATCATCCCCATCGGCGGCGCGGACATGCCCACGGTCATTTCGATCCTCAACTCCTACGCGGGGCTCTCGGCGGTAGCGATGGGGTTTGTGCTCGACAACAAGCTCCTCGTCACCGCGGGGGCCCTCGACGGCTCGAGCGGCCTCATCCTCTCGATCATCATGTGCCGGGCGATGAACCGCTCCTTCATGAACGTGTTGTTCGGGGCGTTCGGCCAAGTGCAGGCAGCGACGGCGGTCGGGGAGCAAAAAGAATGGAAGCAGGAAACGATCGAGGGCGCGGCGCAGCTGCTGGAGCAGGCGAGTCTCGTGGTCATCATCCCGGGGTACGGCATGGCCGTGGCGCAGGCCCAGCACAAGGTTCGCGAGCTCTACGACCAGCTGACCAAGCGGGGCATTGCGGTGAAGTTCGCGATCCACCCGGTCGCGGGGAGAATGCCCGGGCATATGAACGTGCTGCTCGCGGAGGCAAACATCCCGTACACGGCGCTCGTCGAGATGGACGAGATCAATCCCGAAATGCCGCAGTGCGACGTCGCGCTCGTCATCGGCGCGAACGACGTCGTCAATCCGGCGGCGCGCTACGCCAAGCACACCCCGATCTACGGCATGCCGATCATCGATGCCGACAAGGCGAAGACGGTGCTGGCCATCAAGCGCAGCAAGAACCCCGGATTCGCCGGAATCGACAACGAGCTGTACGTACAGGACAACACGTGGATGTTGTTCGGCGACGCGAAGGCGGTGTTAGGCGACCTGGTCAAGCAGTTCGGGAGCGGTGGCCTGCATTAGCCGCCGGGTCACTCCTCCTGGATGAACGTGATCTTGTAGCCGTCGGGGTCGGTGATCGCGAAGGCGTAGGATCCCCAGGGCGTCCGGCGCGGCTCGAAGTCGAGCCTGCCTCCCTGCGCCTTGATGCGGGCCGCGATGGCGTCGATGTCCTGCACCGTCGAAGCCCAGAGACGGAAGCCCACGCCCTTCGCGCGGTCGCGGCCCTTGGCGAAGTCGTCCTGGTTCAGCATCAGGTCACACATTCCCGCCTTCATCTGCGTGCCGCGGAGCTTGCCGTTCTCCTCCCAACGCTCGCCCACGGTGAAGCCGAGCATGTCGCGGTACCACGCGACACTCGTCGGTACGTCGTTCACCGTGAGTGAGGCCGCCATCGAGCGGAGCCGGAGCGACTCGGGCTCGCGGCGGGTGGGGCGCGCGGGGCGCTGCGCCGTGCGACGGCGCGCGGGGCGCTTGGGTCTCTTTGGCTTGGTGGCCATGGGTCGGCCCTCCTGGCGGTTGCATGCCGCGACCGCGGCGTGGTCCGCAAGCGTAGCGTCCGGTAAGCGGTTCCGCCAGATTTCGCCCCTTCCACGTTCATGGAGTCCGTATGACGACGAGTCGCGCCAGCGCGGTGTGGGAAGGGAAGCTCCGGGATGGTAAGGGCAGCTTCAAGGCAGGGAGCGGGGCGTTCGGCGGCAACTACTCCTTTCGGACGCGCTTCGAAGGAGCGGCGGGGACGAATCCTGAAGAGCTGATCGCGGCGGCCGAGGCAGCCTGTCTCAGCATGGCGCTCGCGGCAGGGCTCGAACAGGGGGGCAACCCCGCGACCCGCATCGAAACCATTGCCGCCTGCACCATCGACAAGGTGGGGGAGGGGTTCAAAATCACCACGATGGACCTGAAGGTCCGCGGCAAGGTCCCGGGGATCGACCAAGGCAAGTTTCAGCAGGCGGCGGAGGCGGCAAAGAACGGGTGTCCCGTGTCGAGCGCGCTCAAGGGCAACGTGCAGTTCAAGCTGGACGCGAAGCTGGATTGACAAGGGGACGGGGGACGAGGGAAGGGGGAATGGTGGGCTTTACGCGTCGGGACGTGATCGGACTAGTGCTGGCGCTCGGTGCGGTGGCGGTGTGCGTGCGGTTGGGGGTGTGGCAGCTCGCCCGCTTGCACCAGCGTCGCGCCGCGAACGCTCTCGTGCGCGCCGCGCGCGAGCGTCCGCCGGTCGAGCTCTCGGGCCGCGCCGCCGCCGATTCGCTGTGGAATCGCCGCGTGCGCGCGCGCGGCGTCTACGACTTCGATCACGAGCGGTTGTGGCGGCCCAGAATGCTCGCTGACGAGCCCGGCGTGGATCTCGTGACGCCGCTCAGGCTCGCGGACGGCAGCGGCGTGCTCGTGGACCGCGGGTGGGCGCCGTCACCCGACGGCTACCACATCGCTGAGCTGTTGTACCGGGAACCCGACACTGCGGACGTCACGGGCCTCGCCCTCGCGGCACCGCGCGGGCGCGGTGATGTGGACCCGGCGGCGCTCAAGGACTCCGTACCGTATCCCCTGCTGCGCTTCGTCGTCCAACAGCTCCCGGTGGATGGCGCGCCGCCGCCGCCGGGCGCGCCCCGGCGTTGGCCCGCTCCCGAGCTCGGCGACGGGCCTCACCTCTCCTATGCGATCCAGTGGTTCAGTTTCGCAGTGATCATCGCCTTCGGGTCCGTGGCACTGTTGCGAAAACGGGGCGCGCCTGGTTAGCTTTCCTGCGCAACGCAAGAACCGCGAGCTGGCATCCTTCCGTAGGACGGTCCCGCTCAGGAGCGGGCCTCACATCTGTAGGCTCAATCCCTAGGTTCGAAACAAAAAAAGGCGTCGAGAAACGACGTCAAGAAGAGGCGTCGAGAACGACGTCGAGGGATACCGTAGCTACGGTTCTCCTCGACGCTTCTCCTCGACGCAGTCTAAGGAGTATCATGTCTTTCGCATCTCTCGGGCTCGCAAAAGAGCTCACTCGTGCCGTGGCCGATGAAGGCTACGAGCACCCGACTCCCATTCAACGGGAGGCGATTCCCCTCGTGCTCGCCGGCCGGGATCTCATCGGTTCCGCCCAGACCGGCACCGGCAAGACGGCGGCCTTCCTGCTTCCTATCCTCCAGCGGCTGGCGGGTGGTCAATCGCACGCGCTGCGGGCGCTCATCCTGGTCCCCACCCGCGAGCTCGCCGAGCAGGTGCTGCAGAGCGCTCGCACCTATGGCCGGCATCTCTCGCTCACCGCCGCGGCGATCTATGGCGGGGTGGGGATGGAGCCGCAGACCCGCGGACTCGCGCGCGGCATCGACGTCCTCGTTGCCACGCCGGGCCGCCTGCTCGATCACATGGGCCGCGGGCACGTCGACTTCTCGCACATCGAGGTGCTCGTGCTCGACGAGGCCGACCGGATGCTGGACATGGGGTTCGCCCCCGATGTCCGCCGCATCCTGGACGCCTTGCCCGAGGAGCGGCAGACCCTGCTGTTCTCGGCCACGATCTCAGCCGACGTCGACCGCCTGGCGCAGCGCGCCCTCCAGGGCCACGCCTCGGTCGAGATCGGGCGGCGGGCCGCGCCTGCCGACGGCGTGGAGCACGTGCTCGTCGCCGTGGACAAGCTGCAGAAGCGTGGCGCCCTCGCCCGCATCCTGCAGGCGAAGCCTGCGGGTCAGACCCTCGTGTTCACGCGCACCAAGTACGGGGCCGACAAGCTGGTCACGTTCCTGCGGCGGGAAGGGATCGCCGCCCAAGCGATCCACGGCGATAAGGCGCAGAGCACGCGGCAGCGCACGCTCGACGCATTCCGGAACGGGGCCGTGGACATCCTGGTCGCAACGGAAATCGCGGCCCGGGGGATCGACGTGGACGGAATTCGCATGGTCGTGAACTACGACGTCCCCACCGACCCAGAGCTGTACGTGCACCGCGTGGGGCGGACGGCGCGGGCAGGGCAGCGGGGCGTCGGCCTGACGCTCATGTCGCCCGACGAGTGGCTCCTCGTTGCCGACATCGAGAAGCTCGTGGGCCAAGTATTCCCACGGGAGGTGATCCCGGGATTTGAGCCCGCCACGCGGCCGCCCGAGGGACGGCTCGCCGCAGTGGAGCAGCCCAAGCCGGCGCGGTCCGTCCGGATGCGCGCGGGGCGCGCCCGGCGCTAGAGGTTACTTCAGGGTCTTGATGAAGTCCTGCACCGGGATCGCCGCCAGCGTCAGCAGGCGCACGCTGCCGCGCGCCCCGAGCGTGGCCGATACCCGGGCGATCGTCGCGTTGTCCGGCGCCTCCACGACGTTGACGAAGTCGTAGGGCCCCAGCGTCGCGTACTGCGCCGTGACCCTGGCGCCGAGCTTCTCGATCTCCTTGTTCACTTCCTGGAGCCGCCCCGGGTTGTCCTTCAGCGTCTTGGCGCCTTCGTCCGTCAGGTTCGACAGCATGATGTAGGTCGACATCGGTGGTCTCCAGTGGGTTAGGACGCGTCAGCCCCGCTGCTCTATCGGCACGTAGTCCCGCACGCCGGCCCCGACGTAGATCTGGCGCGGCCGCGAGATTCGCTGCTCCTTGTCCAGCAACATCTCCTGCCACTGCGCCAGCCATCCGGGGGTGCGCCCGATCGCGAACAGTACCGGGAACATGTCCACCGGGATCTGCATCGCTTCGTAGATGATCCCTGAATAGAAGTCCACGTTCGGAAACAGCTTGCGCGAGACGAAGTAGTCGTCCTGGAGCGCGATGCGCTCGAGCTCGACCGCGATGTCGATCAGCGGGTTCTTCCCGGTGACGTCGAACACCTCGGCGGCGACGCGCTTGATGATCGTGGCCCGCGGGTCGTAGTTCTTGTAGATCCGGTGCCCGAAGCCCATCAGCCGAAGCTCTCCACGCTTGACGCGCTCGATGTAGGCGGGGATGCGGTCCTTCGAGCCGATCTCCCGCAGCATCTTGAGCACCTCTTCATTGGCGCCGCCGTGCAGCGGCCCGTACAGCGCCGCGGCGGCGGACGCCATGCACGAATACGGATCGGCGTGCGAGGAGCCGGTGGTGCGCATCGCACTCGTTGAGCAGTTCTGCTCGTGATCCGCGTGGAGGATGAACAGCACGTCGAGCGCCCGCTGCAGCGTCTGGTTCGGGACGAACTTCACCTCCGTCGTCTTGAACATCATGTTCAGGAAATTGCCGGCATAGCTCAGGTCGTTGTCCGGATACGCGTACGGCAGGCCGACCGAGTGCCGGTGCGCGAACCCGGCGAGGGTCGGCACCTTGGCGATGAGCCGGATGATCTGAATGTGCCGCGCTCGCTCGTCTTGGATGTGCTTCGCCTCGGGGTAGAAGGTCGAGAGCGCGGCCACCGTGCTCACGAGCACGCCCATCGGGTGCGCGTCGTGATGGAACCCGTCGATGAACTTCTTGATGTTCTCGTGGATGAACGTGTGGTGCGTGATCTCGAGCACCCACGCGTCCAGCTCCGCGGCCGACGGGAGCTCCCCGTGCAGCAGCAGGTACGCGGTCTCGAGAAACGTGCTCTGCTCGGCGAGCTGCTCGATCGGGTAGCCGCGGTAGCGCAGAATGCCGCGCGCCCCGTCGATGTAGCTGACGGCGCTCTTGCACGAGGCCGTGTTGATGAACCCCGGGTCGTACGCGAGCAGACCGGGATCGTCTTCCCCTGTCTTGATCTGACGGAGGTCTACCGCGCGTACGGCGCCGTCCTGGATCGGCAGCTCGTACTGTTTCCCGGTGCGATTGTCTGTGATGCTGAGACTGTCCTTCGGCACGCGACGAGTCCTGGGAGTGGCTCGGGGAAAGATATGCTAGGGCGGCATGAGGCGGCGAACGAACGGCGGCCGCCTTGTGCCGTCCCGTGCCGCCCTTATTTTCGGGCCCATGGCCCAGCCCCCCTCGCCCCGTCGCGACAGCCTCTATCCTACGCGCTCGAGCGCGGGGGCCATGTTGGGCCAGCAGCTCGCCACCCGTGGCTACACGTCCAGCATCCTCCTCGGCATCACCCCCGAGGGTGTGGAGATCGCGGCCAACGCGGCCAAGGCGATGGGCGTGCAGTTCGACGTCCTCGTGGCCTCCTTCATTCGGCTGGGCTCCAACCTTGCTCCCATCGGAGCCATCGCGGAGTCTGCCCCGTCAGAGATGGATCCCGACTTCCAGCCGGGCGGCCACCTGCTGAGCAAGCTCGAGGCGGCAATCGACGAGTCCCGCGCGCGGATCAGCCAGGACCTGGTCCTGTACCGCACTCAGCGGCCGGTGAAGAGCCTCACGGGGCGCGTGGCGGTGATCGTGGACGGACACGTGGTCTGGCCCTGGAAAGTATTGGCGGCGGCGAAGGCCGCCGAGCAGCTCGGCGCGGGCAGGACTGTGATTGCCACCCCGGTGGCGACCCAGGTGGCCGCTGAGCGGATCTACGCCCGGCGCTACGAGCTCATCTGCCCCAGCGTGGTACTGGACGCGGCGGGACATCCGTCGCCATACGGCGACATGGCGGGGGACACGCCCGAGCGCCTGCGGTCGATCATGATTGCGCATCACGCCGCATAGAGGGGTCCTTCAGTTGTCCAGCTCCACCATCCCCCGCTCGAGCCAGCGGTGCTCACCGGCCAGCACCTCCTGCGCGACGCGGTATCCCTTCGTATCCTCGTTGCGCCACAGCGCGCCGAACTTGTCGCGGATCCTGCCGCGCGCCTGACGACAGAACAGGTCGGCGAGCTCCACGGCGTGCCGGCCGGCGCCAGGATCGCGCTTCTGGAGCGCGCGCGCTCGCGCGCACGTCGCGGCCATGGCGAACAGCTCGGCGCCCACGTCCACGAGCCGGAATAACACCGCCTGACGGTACTCGAGCTTGGGACCGAACCGCAGCATCGCGTGGAACACCCCGCGGGCGAGGCGCCGCGCGCCCCGCTCGACGTACCGCACGTGCGGCGCGAGGGATCCGAACCCGGCGTACGCGGGCCAGAAGCTCCAGCCGAGCCAGCGGGATGGGTACCACCAACCGTAGAACAGGCCGGCGCGCACCAGCCCCGCCAGCCGCCGGCCCACCGACTTGCCGGGAAGGACGACATCGCCTGCGGTCTGGAGGTGCTTGTCCACCGCCTCGCGCGCGATGAACAGATGCATGATCTCGCTCGAGCCTTCGAAGATCAGGTTGATCCGGAAGTCGCGCATGATCCGCTCGATCGGCACCGGGCGCTCGCCCCGCTCCCGCAGTGAGTCCGCGGTCTCGTAGCCCCGGCCGCCGCGGATTTGCACCGTGTCATCGATGATGCGCCACCCGGCCTCGGAGTTGTACAGTTTCGCGATCGCCGCTTCGAGCCGGATGTCGTAGCCGCCGCGGTCCGCCATCGCGCCGCACAGCTCCGCCACCGCCTCCATGGCGAAGGTGTTCGCGGCCATGGCGCCGATCTTCTGCGCGATCGCGTCGTGCTTGCCGATCGGGCGCCCCCACTGCACGCGCTCGTTCGCCCAGGTCCGCGAAATCTCGAGACAGCGCTTCCCCACCGCCACCGCGGAGATCGGCAGCGTGAGGCGGCCGGTGTTGAGGGTGATCAGCGCGAGCTTCAGCCCTTTCCCGACTCCCCAGAGCACGTTCTCCTTGGGTACGCGCACGTTGGTGAACCGGATCACGCCGTTGTAGAGCGCCTTGAGCCCCATGAAGTGACAGCGGTGGGTGACTTCGACACCCGGCCAGGCGGTCTCGACGATGAAGGCGGTGATCTGCCGCTTCTCCCTGCCGTTCACCACCAGCGACGGCGTCCGCGCCATCACCGCCATCAGCTCGGCCTTGGTGCCGTTGGTGCACCACAGCTTCTCGCCGTTCAGGATCCACGCCTCGCCGTCCTCACTCGGCACCGCGGTGGTCTCCAGGGCCGCAGGGTCGGAGCCGACCCCCGGCTCCGTGAGCGCGAACGCGGAGATCGCGCCCTTGGCGAGGCGCGGGAAGTATTTCTTCTTCTGGGCTTCGGACCCGAACATCTTGAGCGGCTGCGGCACCCCGATCGACTGGTGGGCCGAAAGGAGGGCCGTGATCGATCCGTCCACGCTCGACACGAGCTCGATCGCTCGCATGTAGGAGAGCTGTGACAGTCCGAGCCCGCCGTACTCGCGCGGAATCTTGATCCCGAACGCCCCCAGCTCCCGGAGACCCTGAATCACGTCCTCCGGGATCTCGCCCTCGCGATCGATGCGATCAGAGTCGACTTTCTCCCGCAGGAGCTTCGCCAGCCCCGCGAGGAAGGGCTGCGCGCGGCGCTCCTCCTCGGCATCCTGCTCGGGGTAGGGATGGACGAGGCCCATCCGCAGGGTGCCGAGAAACAGCTCGCGTACGAAGCTCGGCGCGACCCACTCCTTTTCGCGAGCGGCTTCGGCGACTTCGCGCGCTTCCTCGGCGCTGACTTTGCGTTCGGGTGCGGTGGCGGTGGTCATGGGCCTACTCCCCCTTCGGGCTCCCTTCAACTTAAGCCGCTTGACAGCACGGCTGTTAGGGGGAGATTCGCCTCGCGTTTCACGGGAGGACTGAAATGCGTTCCCTCGCCTTGTGCCTCGCCGTCAGCCTCTTTCCCCTGGTGCTCGCCGGCCAGGCCGCGACTCCCAGACCGGCTCCGTCCCCGCCCGTCCTCATCAAGGCCGGGCGCCTCATCGACGGTCGATCTGACACGCCGCAGGCGAACGTCGGGATCCTCGTCGAGGGAGAGCGGATCACGTGGGTCGGGCCGCTGGCGCAGCTCCCGGGCGAGGCGCGGGGTGCGAAGGTCGTCGACCTGTCGGCGCTGACCGTCCTACCGGGGTTCATCGACACCCACACCCACCTGCTGCTACAAGGCGATCCCACGTCGGAGTCGTACGACCGGCAGCTGCTCTACCAATCGATCCCTTATCGTGCCATCCTCGGCGCCCGGAACGCGCGCCTCGCGCTCGAGCACGGCTTCACCGCGCTGCGCGATCTCGAAACCGAGGGCGCGATGTACGCCGATGTGGACATCAAGCGGGCCGTGAGCGAAGGCGAGATTCCGGGGCCGCGCATCTTCACGTCCACGCGTGCCATGGCCCCGACGGGGATGTACCCGATCGTGTCGAGCAACTGGGAACTCGAGCTGCCGCACGGCGTGCAGCCCGTGGACGGGGTGGACGGCGCCCGGCTCGCGGTGCGCGAACAGGTGGCCCACGGTGCCGACTGGATCAAGTTCTACGCGGACCGCCGCTACTACTTCGGTCCGGACAGCGTGCTGCGCAGCTGGGTGAACTTCACCGACGACGAGGCCCGGGCGATCGTGGACGAGGCGCACCGCCTGGGGCGCCGCGTCGCCGCACACGCGATCGGCGCGGACGGCATCGCGGCCGCGCTGCGGGCGGGCGTCAACTCGATCGAGCATGGCCACGGTCTCACGGATTCCCTGATCGACGTGCTGGCCACGCGTGGCGTGTATTGGGTGCCGACCGTCACGGTGTCGCGCTATGTCGCGGGTCCGCGCGGCGGACCCTGGGGTGCGATGGCGGAGCACCAGCGCCGCGCGTTCGCGCGGGCCTTGAAGCGGGGCGTGAAAATCGTATTCGGGACCGACGTTGGTGGGTTTCCCTGGACGGAGCTCAACGAAGCGAAGGAGTTCGCTTACTACGTGCAGTACGGCATGACGCCGATGCAGGCCATCCGGTCTGCGAC
This sequence comes from Gemmatimonadota bacterium, assembly GCA_003221005.1. GTDB lineage: Bacteria > Gemmatimonadota > Gemmatimonadetes > Gemmatimonadales > GWC2-71-9 > AG25. Next base: position 20,576 of record QHTZ01000067.1, on the reverse strand, counting down.
GTCGCTCGCGGCCGAGCTGCTCGGTGAGCAGGGGCGCCTCGGCGCCATCGCGCCGGGGATGTACGCGGACCTCGTCGCGGTCGCAGGCGATCCGCTGCGCGACGTCACGGAACTCGAGCGCGTGCGGTTCGTTATGAAGGGCGGAGCCGTATATCTTTCGCCCTAGTGCGGCGCACTCTCGCAGTTTCTCTCGTCTTGATGATCGGCGCCGCCGGCACCGGCGTGGGGCAGCTCGCCCCCCCTGGAACCGGCGGCGTCGTGCCGTTGGTGGACGGCCTCCGGGCGCTTGGCGCAGTAAAGCGGGTGCTTATGATCGGCGCCCACCCCGACGACGAGGACACGGAGCTGCTCGCGTTCCTGTCCCGTGGGCTCGGCGTCCAGACGGCCTATCTTTCGCTGAGCCGCGGCGAGGGCGGGCAGAATCTCATTGGACCCGAGTTGGGCCCCGAGCTCGGCGTCATCCGCACCGAAGAGCTGCTCGCCGCGCGACGGCTCGATGGCGCGCGCCAGTACTTCACGCGCGCATACGACTTCGGCTTCTCCAAGACCGCCGCCGAAACATTTCGCTTCTGGCCACGGGATTCGCTGCTCAAGGATATCGTGGACGTGATCCGCCGGTTTCGGCCGCAAGTGATCGTGTCGATCTTCTCGGGGACCCCGCGCGACGGGCATGGCCAGCATCAGGTGGCCGGCCTGCTCGCCCGCGAGGCGTTCGAACTGCTCAAGGACTCGAGCTGGGGTCCGGTGAAGCTGTACCGGTCGGCGCGCTTCGACACCACGGCGAGCACGCTCACCCTCCAGGGGGGACGGCTCGATCCGGTCACGGGACGATCCTACCGCCAGCTGGCCATGGCGGGCCGCAGCCGGCACCGCTCGCAGGACATGGGGCAGCTCGAGCTGCCGGGGCCGAGCGCCATCCGGCTTGCCCTCTGGGAGCGGAGGGACGCGGGACGCGGGATGGGTGACGGGGTTGGGCTGTTCGCGGGAGTGGATACCGCGCCCCACGGGCGGGAGCGCTACGTCGCGCTCCTCGACTCGGCGCGCGCGGCGCTTAACCCGCTGCGTCCCCAGGCGATCGTCCCGCTCCTGGCCCGGGCGCTCGCGGCGCTGGGTGACGGGGCCGGCGCGGACGACGGGGAACAGCGGGGCATTCTCGAGCGCACGCTCGCCGACGCGGCGGGGATTGCGATCGACGGCGTCGCCGATGACTGGATCACGGTCGGCGGGCAGCGGCTGCAAGTGGAAGCCACCGTGTGGAACGCCGGCGACTCGAGCGTGCGGCTCGACGAGGTGCAGGTCGCCGCACCCACGGGCTGGACGGTCGACCGGCTGGATGCGGCGTCCGGTTCGGTGGCGCCCGGCACCCTCGCGACGCGGCGCTTCGTCGTCACCGTGCCCCGGGACGCCGAGCGGTCGCAGCCCTACTTCCTCAAGCGTCCGCTCGCCGGGGCGCTGTACGATTGGTCCGCGGTTCCCCCCGAGCTGCGCGGCCTGCCGTTCGAGCCTCCGGCGCTCGAGCTTCGGGTGCGGCTCGCGGTGGCCGGCGCGGTGATCGGGCTGACGCGGGAAGTGTCCAACCGATACCGCGATGAGGCGAACGGCGAAGTCCGGCGCCCCGTGCTCGTGGACTGCGCCTACGACGTGGCGGTCACGCCCGGCCTCGTGGTGTGGCCGTCCGACGGACCCGCGAGCGGTGCGCGGCGGTTGACCGTGACGGTCACCAACCGCAACCGCGGCCCCGCCGCGGTCCAGGTTGTGGTGAGGCCGCCGCGCGGCTGGCCGGCGATCGCGGCGGAGAGCCTCGCCTTTCAGCGGGAGGACGAGTCGCGCAGCGCAGGCGTAACGCTAGCCCTCCCCGCGGCGGTGACGCCGGGCAGCTTCCTCGTGCGTGCGGCCGCCACGGGCGGCGACGGCCGCCGCTGTGACGGCGCGCTGGGCATCATCGACTATCCGCATATCCGCCCGCGGCCCGTGGTCCGGCCCTCCACCGTCGAGATCCGCGTCGCGCGCATCTTGCTCCCACCGCTCACCCGCGTGGGGTACGTGCGCGGTCCGGCGGACCGCGAGCCGGAGGCGCTCGCCGCGGTCGGCGTGCCGATCGACCTGCTCGGCGCGGATTCGCTCGCCCGGGGCAACCTGTCGCGCTACGAGGCCATCGTCATCGGCGGCCGCGCCTACGAGACCGAGCCGGCGCTCGTCGCGAACAACGGGCGACTGCTCGACTACGCGCGGGCTGGCGGGCTCGTGATCGTGCAGTACCAGCAGTACCCGTTCATCCAGGGCGGCTTCGCGCCGTACCCGCTATCGCTCGCGCGGCCGCACGACCGCGTCACAGACGAGGACGCGCCGGTGACGGTCCTCGATCCGGCCCACCCCCTGTTTCACGTCCCGAACGAGATCGGCCCTGCCGACTGGCAGGGCTGGGTTCAGGAGCGGGGGCTGTACTTCGCCCACGACTGGGATTCGACCTACACTCCGCGGCTCGAGATGCACGACCCAGGCGACCCGCCGCTTCGGGGAGGCCTGCTCGTAGCGCACGTGGGCAGGGGCGTCTACGTGTACACCGGGCTTGCGTTCTTCCGACAGCTGCCAGCCGGTGTCCCGGGAGCGTACCGCTTGTTTGCGAACCTGCTGGCGCTTCGAACATAAGAATGCGGTGTCGGCTCGTTGGCCTCGCGCTCCTCGTCACGTGCGCCGTCGCTTGCAGGGGGGACAGAAGAACGCCCCTCGTCATCTACTCGCCTCACGGCCGCGATCTCCTGACCCTGTTTCAGCATCGCTTTGAGCAGCTCCATCCCGACGTAGTGGTGCATTGGCTCGACATGGGCTCGCAGGAAGTGTACGACCGGCTCCGCTCGGAGCGGGCGAATCCCCAGGCCGACGTCTGGTTCGGCGGACCGGGGACGATTTTCGCGCGCGGCGTGCCGGATTCGCTGCTCGAGCCGTTCCGCCCGTCCTGGGCGGCGGCGATCGCGCCGCATGGCCGCGGGGCAGGGGATGCCTACTGCGCCGTCTACCTCACGCCGGCCGTGATTGTGTACGCGGCTGAGGCGCTTCCGCCCGAGCAGGCGCCGCAGGATTGGGATGACCTGCTCGAGCCGCGCTGGAAGGGAAAAGTGCTCATCCGCGATCCGCTCGCGAGCGGCACGATGCGCGCCGTCTGGGGGATGATCATCGAGCGCGGCATCAAGGCGACGGGGGACACGGCCGCCGGGTTCGGGTGGTTGCGACGTCTCGACGCGCAGACCAAGGAGTACGTGCTCAGCGGACAGCTGCTCGACCAGAAAATCGTGCGCCGGGAGGGTCTGGTGACGATCTGGGATCTGCCCGATGTGCTGCTGAACAAGCGGGACGGCCTGCCGCTCGGGTACGTGTTTCCGCGGAGCGGCACGCCGGTGATCGAGGACGCGATCGGCGTCGTGAAGCACGCGCCCCATCGCGCGCAGGCCGAGGCGTTCGTCGAATGGGTGGGGAGCGTCGCGGCGCAACTGCTCGCGGCGCGAGAGGTCTATCGCCTCCCCGCCCGCCTGGATCTCCCGGCGGACTCGCTCCCGGCGTGGGCGCGCGAGGTCAACCGTGCGATGAAGGTGGCAGACGTGGACTGGGACCTCCTCGCCGCACGCGGGGACGCGTGGATGCGCTACTGGGACGACAACGTGCGCGGGAAGGGTCGGTGACGGTCTTTCTGACGATCGACGCCGTCACCAAGCGGTTCGGAGCCGTGGTCGCGGCGGACGCCGTGTCGTTGAGCATCGGCCGCGGCGAGATCCTGGCCCTGCTGGGGCCGAGCGGCAGCGGGAAGACGACGATGCTGCGACTGCTCGCGGGATTCGAGACGCCCGACGCCGGGAGCATCGCGGTGGAGGGCGAGGACGTCACCCGCGTCCCTCCCGCGCGACGGCGGTTCGGGATGGTGTTTCAGCACTACGCATTGTTTCCGCATCTCGACGTGGGAGAAAACGTGGCGTTCGGAATTACGGGAAGGGGGAAGGGGGAAGGGGGAAGGGTCGAAGTGGAGCGCACGGTGGCGCGGGTCCTGGAGCTCGTGGACCTGGGGGGCTTCGAGCGTCGCAAGGTGCAGGAGCTGTCTGGTGGCCAGCAGCAGCGCGTCGCTCTGGCGCGGGCGCTCGCACCCGAGCCCCGCGTGCTGCTGCTGGATGAGCCGCTGTCGAACCTCGACCCGGCGCTGCGCGAGCGGACCCGGCGCGAGCTCCGCCAGGTGATCCAACGCGTGAAGATCACCACGGTATTCGTCACGCATGAGCAGGAAGAGGCCTTCGACCTGGGCGACCGCATCGCGGTGCTGCGCGACGGACGGCTCGAGCAGATCGGGACGGCAGACGAGCTGTACGAGCGGCCGACGACGCTGTTCGTGGCCACGTTCGTCGGGCGCGCCAACGTCTTGCGTGGTGCCACGGCGCGGGCGCTCGGGGGGAAGGACGGCGACGTCGCGGTCGTCCGGCCCGAGCAACTCCAGTTCGCCGACGCGGGCGTCCCGGGGATTGTGCGGGAGCGCCGCTACACCGGGCCTGCCGCGCTCTTCATCGTCGAGGGGGATCGAGGGGAGCGGTTCGAGGTGCTGGCCGAGCCGGGCGCCGCCCGTGTGGGTGAGCGCGTGTACGTCCAGGCCACGCACGTGCTGTCCTTTGCCGACGCCGGGGAGGTACGGTGATGGCGCGCCGCCCCAGCCTCGCCGGCATCGGCCTCACGCTGCTGCTGGCGTGGCTGGTGCTCTATCCAATCCTGATCGCGGCGGCGCAGGCGGCCGACCGCGCCGCGATCGCCGCGTTCGTGCAGCGTCCGGGAGAGTGGCGGGCGCTCTGGGCCAGCATCTGGATCTCGGTCGCGAGCGTGGCGCTCGCCGCCGCGCTTGGCGTGCCCCTCGCGTTCCTGTTCGAGCGGTTCGAGTTCCCAGGGCGGGCCGTGCTGGGTGCCCTGGTGGCACTGCCGGCGGTGCTGCCGCCGCTCGTGGGCGTCATCGCGTTTCTGTTCCTGTACGGCGAGTCGGGGTTCGTCGCGCGAGCGCTCGAGCATGTGCTCCGGCTCGATCATGCACCGTGGCGGCTCCAGGGGGCCGGAGCGATCCTGCTCGTCCACGCCTATTCACTGTACGTCTACTTCTATCTGCTCACGCGCGCGGGCCTCGCGAAGCTGGACGCGTCGATGCTCGAAGCTGCCCAGGCACTGGGCGCGGGGCGCTGGGTGACGCTGTGGCGCGTGACCGTGCCCCTGCTCAAGCCTTCCCTCGCCGGTGCGGCGCTCCTCACGTTCATGACCGCGCTCGGCTCGTTCAGCGCGCCCTATGTCTTCGGCGGCGGGTTTCGCGTGATGCCGACGCAGATCGTGGCGTCGAAGCTGAATGGCGATGTGTCGCTCGCGATGGTCGAGACGGTAGCCCTGGTCGTCGTCGCGCTGGCGGGTCTGACGCTCTTGTCCCGCACGGAAGGCGATGACGTCCTGGTCGCGCTAGGAAAGGGGACCGCGCCGCGGCGGCGCGAGCTGCGGACGCCGAGCACCCGCGCGCTCGCGGCCGCGGCTGGGTGGCTGCTCGCCGCGATCCTCCTGTTGCCGCATCTCACGCTCGTGCTCGTCTCGCTCGTGCCCTACGCCACCTGGACGACAGAGACTCTGCCGCCCGTGTTGAGCATCGTGAACTACCGGCGCCTCGTGAGCGAGCCGGAGCGGTTGCGGCCGCTCGTCAACTCCCTCTGGATGGCGGGCGCGAGCACGACGGGCGCGGTTGTGCTCGCGCTCGCCGCGGGGTGGCTCGCCGTGCGGCGCCGCGTGGCCACGCGGCGGGTCATCGAGGGGCTCTTGGCGCTGCCTTGGGCGCTCCCCGGCACCGTGTTCGCCGTTGCGTTGGCGACGACGTTCGCCGTCTCCCGCCCCCTCGCGCTGCGCTGGGTGCTCGTCGGGACGGGTGTGATCCTGCCGCTCGCCTACCTGGTCCGGAATCTCCCTATCGCCGGGCGCGCGCTGCTTGCCGGGTACCGCCAGCTCGATCCCGCCCTCGACGAAGCTGCGGCGAGCCTGGGCGCCGGCCGCTGGCGCACGCTGTCGCGGGTCACGCTACCGCTGCTCGCGCCGGCGCTCGCGGCGGGCGCGAGCCTTGCCTTCGTGACGGCGCTCGGGGACTTCGTGACGTCGATCGTCCTGTACACCTACGACACCCGGCCCATCTCGATGGAGATCCTCTCGAGCCTGCGGCTCAACGAGCTTGGCATCGCGGCGGCGTTCGGCGTCGTCTTGATGGTGACGAGCGCCGCGGTGCTGGGGATCGGGATGCGCCGATGAAGCGGCTCGCCGCCCTGATGGCCGTCGCGTTCGTGGACATGATCGGCCTCATGATCGTCCTGCCGCTGCTGCCGCTCTACGCGCAGCGGCTGCACGCCGACCCGGCCACGATCGGGTTCCTCGCGGCGTCGTTCCCCGTCGCCCAGCTCGCATCGTCGCCCGTGTGGGGCCGGGTGTCCGACCGCTACGGCCGGCGGCCCGCGATCCTGGTGGGCTTGGGCGCCTCCGCCCTCGCGTATCTGATCTTCGGGTTCGCGGACGCCCTGTGGCTGCTCTTCGTCTCGCGGTTCGTACAGGGCCTCGGGGGCGGCACGACCGGCGTGGCGCAGGCGTACGTGGCCGACACCATGCCGGCGAACGAGCGCGCCAAGGCCTTGGGATGGCTCTCGGCCGCCACGAGCCTCGGCGTCATCGTGGGCCCGGCCCTCGGCTCGCTAGCCACGCACGCGGGCGAGACCGCACCCGGCCTCGTCGCCGCGGCGCTGTGCGTGGTCAACGTGTTCTTCGCCTGGAAGTGGCTCCCCGAGTCGCGCGTGCTCGAGTCGCGCGTCACGACGGCAAGCGGCCGGCACCTGCCCCCGGTCGAGCCCCGGCCGGTACGCGAGGCGATGTGGGACGTGATCCGCCACCCCCGCCGCCCCGTCGCCCAACTCATCTGGATCTACGCGGTCGCGATGCTGGCATACAACTCGACGCCCCCCGTGTTCATCCTGTATCTCTCGTGGCGCTTCGGCATCACGGAGCACAGCGTCGGCTACTTCTTCCTCATCTTCGGCGGCGTGGGAGTGTTGATGCGGGCGTTCGTCGTGGGGCCCGTTAACGCCCGCTTCGGCGAGGTGCGGACGATGCGGCTCGGAGCGGCGCTGTACGCGTTGGGTTACGCCTTGATCCCGCTCGCCGGCTCGGTCGCGACGTTCCTCCTGTACCAGACGCTGCTGCCGCTCGGGACGGCGCTCTTGTTTCCGGCCAACTCGGCGCTCGTCAGCCACCAGGCGGACAAACATGAATTCGGGCTGATGATGGGCGTGCAGCAGGCGCTGCGCGGCGTCGCGAGCGTGGTCGGCCCCATCTGGGCGGGCTTCGCTTATCAGACGTTGGGGCCGCGTGTGCCGTTCTTCGCGTGCGCCGCGGTCATCGCGTGCGCGCTCCTCCTCGCCACGCAGGTGCCCCACAGCGAGGCGGCCCCGGCCGCGGCGGCCTAGGGTCGAGCCGAGGTTAGTTTTCGTCCATGCGAATCGCGACCCTCCTGGCCGTGGCGGGGCTCGGCCTGCCGCACTCGTCACCGGCCGCGCGGCCCAGACTCGTCGTCGTGATCACTGTGGACCAGCTGCGGCCGGACTACCTGGAGCGCTTCCGCCCGCAGCTAATCGGGGGCCTCGGCTTGCTGCTGCGGGGAGGCGCCGTCTTCACCGATGCCTTCCAGGACCACGCCGTCACCGAAACGGCGCCGGGCCACTCCACGATCCTCTCCGGGCGCGTGCCCGCGCACACTGGGATCATCCGCAACCTGGCCGGCGTCCAGGACTCGAGCGCCCCGCTACTCGGCGTGCGCGGCCCGGGCGCGTCGCCTGCGCGGTTTCGAGGCACCGCCTTTTTCGACTGGTTGCACGCAGCGCAGCCCGCCGCCCGTGCCCTTTCGGTGTCGCGGAAGGACCGCGCGGCGATTCTCCAGCTGGGGCGAGCGAAACAGCAGGTGTACTGGTACCAGGCGGGCTCTTTCACCACGAGCCGGTACTACGCCGACTCCCTCCCAGGCTGGGTGCGGGCCTTCAACGCGCAGCGCGTCCCGTTCAAGCTGGCCGGCGCGATCTGGACTCCACTGCTCCCCGCGGCCGACTACCCCGAGCCCGACAGCGAGCCCTACGAGCACGCCGGGCACGACTTCACCTTCCCTCATCGCCTCCCGATGGACAGCGCCCAAGCGGCGGATACGCTGATCGATGTCCCCACCATGGACTCGCTCACGCTTGCGTTCGCGCTCGCTGGGGTTCGCGCGCTGGGGCTGGGCGGCCGCGGGGCGACCGATCTGCTGGCGGTAAGCCTCTCCACCACGGACGCCGTGGGGCACCTGTATGGGCCCGAGTCGCGCGAGATACACGATCAGGTAGTCCGCCTGGACCGCTACCTCGGCTGGTTCCTCGGCCAACTCTTCGTCCGCTACGGTGCGGGTGGTGTGACCATCGTCCTTACCGCGGATCACGGCGTGACGCCGTACCCCGAATGGGCCCGTGCCCACGGCCATCCGGAGGCGCGGCGGGTGAGCTTGGACAGCGTGCTCCGCGATGTGAACCGGGAGCTCGACGAGCGCGCGGGCGGGGCAGACTGGCTCGTATTCGACACCGGGATGCTGCTCGCGCCCGACCGCGCCAAGCTCGCCGCGGCAGGGGTGAATGCGGACAGCGTGATCGCCGCGGTCGCGGCGCGCGTGCGCGCCGTGCCGGGCGTGGCCCGCGTCCAGAGCTTCGCCGAGCTGGCGCGGGCCGACACGTTGGGGGATCCGGTGACGCGCCGCTGGCGCCACCAGGTGCCGGAAGGCGCGGGCGTGGAGCTCGTCGTTACCCTCAAGCCCTATTCGGTCTGGAGCCATGGCGCGCCGATCGCGGAGCACGGGCAGCCGACGGACTTCGACGCGCACGTCCCGCTGATCTTCTGGGGGAAGGGCTTCCAGCGCGAGGAGTACGGCGGGCGCGTCCGCACTGTGGACATCGCGCCCACCCTCGCGCGGCTGCTGGATCTCACTCCTGGCGAGCCGCTGGATGGGCGTCCCCTCGCGGACGCGCTCGCGCCCCGGAACTAAGGGAGTCCGATGCCCGAGACGAAACTCACCGTGGATCAGCTCCGTCGCATCGCGGAGATCGAGGACTAC
>QHTZ01000067.1:0-11375 GCA_003221005.1 Gemmatimonadota bacterium | reverse complement strand
CGGCAGCGCGCCATCACCTCCAACATCGGGACGATCGCCGACGTCGCAGGAGCGATGTCGGTGATGGCCGGGCGGGGGGGCGGCATCAACATGAAGATCCGCGGCCTCACCGAAGGCGTGAACAGCCTGGTCATGCAGCTCGACCAAGCGCGCAAGATCGCGTCCACTCCCGAGCCCAAGCGGGCCGGCGACAAGCGCGCCTGAGGGTGCTCGGGATCCGCTGCGCGGGGCTCGTCAAGCGTTACGGCGACGTGGTCGCCGTGGCCGGCTTGGATCTCGCCGTGGAGCTGGGCGAATGCTTCGGCCTGCTCGGGCCGAACGGCGCCGGCAAGACCACCACCATCGAGATTCTCGAGGGCCTCACCTCGCCCGATGCCGGGGAGGTGGAGGTGCTGGGCGTCCCGTGGGCCGACCGGGAAGGCGCCGGCGGGCGCGCGCTCCAGGAGCGGCTGGGCATTCAGCTCCAGGAAACCCAGCTCGCCGACAAGCTCACCGTGGAGGAGACGGTACGGCTGTTCGCGAGCTTGTACCGCCGCTCGCACTCGGTGGACGAGGTGCTGCGTCTCGTCGACCTCGAGGACAAGCGGCGCTCCTGGGTGAGCAAGCTCTCGGGCGGGCAGAAACAGCGGCTGTCGGTGGCCTGCGCGCTCGTGAGCCAGCCCGAGCTCCTGTTCCTTGACGAGCCCACTACGGGGCTCGACCCGCACTCGCGGCGCGAGTTGTGGGAGGTCATCGGCCGGTTCCGCAAGGCGGGCGGCACGGTGCTTCTCACCACGCATTACATGGAAGAGGCCGAGCGCCTGTGCGACCGCGTAGCAATCATGGATCACGGGCGCGTCATCGCCCTCGGCTCGCCTCCGAGCCTCGTCGCCACGCTCGGCGCTGAGCACGTCGTGGAGTTTGCGCTCGCCGACGGCGCGGCGGCCGGGCTCTTCACCGCAGACCTCGCCGCGTTACCCGGTGTGCGCGCGGTGCGCACCGGGCCGGAACGCACCGCGCTCACCGTGACCGAAGTCCATCGCACGGTGCCCGCGCTTCTCGCCTTGCTGGAGCGGCGCGGCGCCGCCCTGTCGCTGCTCACGACGCACCACGCCACGCTGGAGGACGTTTTCGTCTCTCTCACGGGGCGGCAGCTGCGCGATGCGTGACCACCCCCTCGGCCAGTTGACCCTGGCCCGCATGCGCGAGTTCTACCGCGAGCCGGAGGCAATCTTCTGGGTGTTCGGGTTCCCGATCGTGCTCGCGTTCGCGCTCGGCATCGCGTTCCGTAACCGCGGGCCCGGGGAGCTGCGCGTCGGTGTGGCGCCGGGGCCCGGGGATTCCAGCATCGCCGCCGTGCTCGACCACTCCCCGGCGCTCGCCGCACGGGTGCTCGACCCCGCGGAGGCGCGCGCGGCCCTCCGCGCGGGCCGGATCGCGCTTCTGGTCGCGCCGGGGGAGCCGGTCGTCTACCGCTACGACTCGACGCGCACCGAGAGCCGTCTCGCTCGCCTCGAGGTGGACGAGGTCCTGCAGCGCGCCCGCGGGCGTACGGATCCGGCGGCGGTGCGCGACGAACGGGTGACTGAGCCGGGCTCGCGCTACATCGACTTCCTGATCCCGGGGCTCCTCGGCATGAACTTGATGGGGAGCGGGTTGTGGGGGGTGGGCTTCGCCGTGGTGCAGGCGCGATCGAAGAAGCTCCTCAAGCGCTTGATGGCGACCCCGATGCGCAGGAGCGACTACCTGCTCTCGTTCATCCTGTCGCGGCTCGTCTTCCTCGTGGTCGAGATCGCCGCGCTCGTCGGTTTCGGGTGGGTGATGTTTCGAGTGGGCATCCGCGGCTCGGTCACGGCGCTCGCGCTGGTCACGGTGCTGGGCGCGTTGTCGTTCGCCGGCTTGGGCATGCTCGTGGCGAGCCGCGCACGGACCGTCGAGGCGGTCTCCGGCCTGATGAACCTGGTGATGCTGCCGATGTGGATCCTCTCCGGCACGTTCTTTTCCTACGCCCGGTTTCCCGACGCGATGCAGCCGTTCGTCCGCGCGCTGCCGCTCACCGCGCTGAACGATTCGCTCCGCGCTGTGATGATCGATGGCGTGTCACTCGCGGCGCTGGGCGTGCCGCTCGCGATCGTCGCCGCGTGGGGTCTCGCCAGCTTCAGCGTCGCGCTGCGCATCTTCCGCTGGCGTTGACCGGGCGCGCGCCACAAATTGCAGCTCGTGGACGCACGCCGTTTCGAGCCGCGTCATATCGTCGAGCGGCGGCTCCTGGGCGACCGCCGGCGGGGTCTTCACCGCCGCACCTTCGAGCGTCGCCAGGTGCACGCCGCAGTGCTCGTGAACCGGCGAGGAGCGGTGAACCGACGGACGCTCGCGGAGCGGCGTAGCCCGACGCCGCGACGCGGGCCCGTCGATCGCCGCCGGTCGGGCCTCTCGTTCCCCGACCTTCTCCTCGACTAGCCCGCCGCCGAGCCCCGCACGCGTGGGCACGCAGTGTGACCTTCGTCACGGGGGGACCGCGTCACCCGCCGGAACCAAGCAACAACCGACCGGGTCCCGGGGTCTTTATGAAGCCCAAGCAGGTGTACGCTCTAGAAGTGGAGGCTTCATGAGACGGCTCCTTCCCTTGCCGCTGCTGCTGGCGGCGACGGCTTGCCTGTCCGGTGGTGGCTACATGAGCGCCGAGGTGGTGTACGCAGAGCCGCCCGTCGCGGTCTATGAGGTACCGGTCGACCGGGTAGTGGTGGTCTCCCGCGAAGTGCTGGTGAGCCGCGGGTATGTCGTCTACCACGTGGCTCGGCGCGGCCCGAACCGCGTCATCTGGGCGCGGCGCGGCGATGATGAAGTCGTCCGGCTGTTCGTGACGCCGCAGGGTCAGCGCGTGGCGGTCCGCAGTGTCGCAGAAGTACGGGATCGCGGCCGCCACCGTGGCTGGGTCCGTCATGAGGCGCCGCGCGCGGTTGTCACCGACCTCGACGTGCGGCTCCGCGCGCACTAGCGCGCCGGCTGGCCCGCCCGTAGGTTGGCCCGCCTGTGGGCCCGCCCGCGCTGCCCGGCCGCCGCAGGAACCCCGACCGCCGCGCGCTCCAGGACCGCCGTTCGGGTGAGGAGCGCCGGGCTGGCCGCGAGCGTCGTCAACAGGCGCTCGCGGCCGCGGTCGATCGCCGCTCCGGGGGTGACCGCCGCAGCGGGATCGAGCGGCGCCGCGTCGTTCGTCGCAGCGGCATCGCCCGACGCATCGTACCCGATCGCCGCAGGCGTTCCGGACCCTTCCCGGTGGTGTAGCACCCCGCTCCGTTGACGGCACGGCGGCGCGTTCCTACTATCGCCCCGTGCCGTACCTCAAGCTTGTCGCTCTCGCGACCGGGCGCTCCATCGAGGCCCGCGAACCCGTCGTGCGGCTCGGCCGCGATCCCGGCTCCACCATCGTCTTCAGCGGTGACGAAGCCAACGTCGTCTCGGCGCGTCACGCCGAAGTCCGCCACACGAGTGGCGGATGGCACCTGGTCGACCTTGGCAGCCGTAACGGCACCCTTGTGAACGGGGCCCGCGTGACCGGCGCCGTCCCGCTCAAGGTCGGCGACAAGATTTCCCTGGGCGATTCGGGTCCCAAGCTCACCGTCGCGGCAGTCACCGAGGAGGTGGCTCCGACCGTGGCCGAGCACCCCGCGATCGAGATGCGGGCGTACGCGGTCTCGCTGCTTCACGCCGCCACCGGCGGGCGTTACGAGGGGCGGGGCACACGCATCCGGCTCGGCCGCGGGCGCGAGTGCGAGATCCAGCTGGCGGGGGAAGCCGAAGCCATCGTGTCTCGTGTGCACGCCGAGCTCACAATCGGGCAGTCGGGCGGGCTCATGATCCGCGATGCCGGCAGCAAGAACGGCACCTTTGTGAATGGCGACCGGGTGACGGGTCTGCTCCCGCTGCGACTGGGCGACCACATCACGCTCGGCCGGAGCGGGCCTGTGCTGATCGTCGAGGGGCTCGGCACCGCCCCCATGGCGGCGGCTCGGATTCCCGGGCGAGCGGGCCGCCCGTTGCGAGGCATGATCGGCGCTGCGCTGACGCGGGCGCGCGAGGAACGACGGCGAGGCGGCCGGAGATCGACTGCGTTCCTGCGGGCGCTGGCTGCGGAAATGGGCCATGATTCGCGTCGCAAGCTCCGCTGGCTCGCGGCGCTCACCTTCGTCCTGGTGCTGCTGCTGGGCGGCGCCGTCTACGCCGTCTACTGGCTCCTTTCCGGGGAAGTCGCGGCGAGTGCGGCGCAGCAGCGTAGCGCCGGAGACTCGACGCGCGCCGAGGCCGAGCGGCTGCGGCAGGAGCTCGCAGCGGCCCGGGCGGCGGCCGCGCCAGCGGCGCGGGTGGACAGCCTCCGAGCCCAGCTCGAATCGGCACAGGCGCGCACCGCCGAGCTGGGGGTCGCGCTGGGGCGCGCCCAAGCCGCGGTCTCCGAGCAGCTCGCCGCAGGCGAGGCACGCCGGGTCGCGGCTCAAAGCGAAGTGCAGCGGCTACGCGACGAACTGGCGGCGGCCGAGCGCCGGGCTCCGTCGCCGGGGCTCATTGACAGCTTGCGACACGCCGTCACGGCCGCGGAGCAGCAGACCGCCGGCGTTGAGGCCAAACTGCGCGCCATCCGCGGCACCGATTTCGCGAGCATGGCGCAACGAGACCAGGGTGCCGTAGGCCTGATCACGGTCTCGCTCGGTCGCCAGTACTACAGCGGGTCGGGGTTTGTGATCAGCCCGGACGGCTACATGCTCACCAACTGGCACGTCGTGGCCGATTCGAACAACGCGCGAGCCGACACCATCTGGGTGACGATGGCGGATCATGCAGACGCGCGCTTCGCGGACGTCATCGCCGCCTCGCAGCCGCGCGACATCGCGCTCCTCAAGATCCGCGGGTATCAGGGCCCTTACGTGACGGGAATCGATTGGGGGGGTGCCAGGGCGCGGCAAGGTGAACCAGCAGCCCTCATCGGCTATCCGGCTGGCGCCGGCTTCGCTCGAGCGGGGTCACGCTCGGCGGCGGTGCGCACGTCCATGACCGCGGGGATCATCTCCCGGGTCACCGATGACCTGATTCAGTTCGACGGCATGACGATCGGCGGCTCTTCGGGCAGTCCTCTCTTCAACGCCGACGGTGAAGTGATCTCGATCCACCGCGCCGGACTCCCCCAAGCCCCCGGGTTTGCGCTCTCGGTACCAGTCAAGCAGGCCATTCCTTTGCTCCCCGACCCCCTGAAGCAACAATTGATGCACTTGCCTTGAGCAGCCGCTCGACCTCGGCGAGCAATCCCTTCCGATCAGCCGGCTTTGAAAACAGCTGAGCCGACAGGTCGCCGACCTGGCGCGCCAGACCACGCGTCGCATGGCCGGTAAGCACGATCACTGGCACGACCTTCAAGGCGGGATCCCCTCGGAGCTCCCGCAGGAACGCCAGGCCGTCCATCCCGGGCATTGCGTAATCGGTGATGATGAGGCGCGGCTTCCGGGCGCGCACGAGCTCGAGTCCCTGGCGGGCATCGGTCGCCGTGAGGCAGGCGTAGCCGGCCCGCCGTAGCACCTTGCTGAGGGAACGGCGCGCCGCCGGATCGTCGTCGACGAGTAGCACGACTGGGCGGGGTGGAGCCGCGAGCAACTGCCGCCCCCGCTCGACGACGGCCTCCGCCGTCGGCGCCACCGCGGTCCCCTCCTCAGCCCCGGCGAGGTGGTCCGGCTCGCCGGCCATAACGACGGGGATGTCGCACAGCCGAGGCTCGAGCTGCAGCTGTTGCAACAGGGCGAGCCCGTGCATGTCGGGCAGCTCGAGCGCCAGCACGACGAGATCCACCGGCGCCGCACGGAGGTGCGCCAATGCTTCGGCTCCGGTGGCCGCGGGCACGATGCGCCAGCCTTCCGGTCGGGCGCCCACCGCCACCAGACGCTGCCAGTCGGGATCGGGGTGGGCGAGCAGCACGGTGGCGGCCTGAGGCTTCGGCGGGGACGGGCGACTGGAGCCTACCGGTGACGGCGACGCGGCCGCCAGGGGCAACCGGACGAAGAATCGCGAGCCTGCACCGAGCTCGCTCTCGGCCCACAATCGGCCCCCCAGCGCTTCCACGATCCCCTCACTGATCGCCAGCCCCAAGCCCGCCCCACCGTGCTCGCGGGTGGTGGAGCTGTCGAGTTGCCGGAACGGCTCGAAGATGGCCTGGAGCTTGTCGGCCGGGATCCCCGGCCCCTGGTCCGACACTTCGGTCACGGCGTCGCCGTCCTCGCGCCGCCAGGCGACCTCGACTCGGCCACCCCGGGGCGAGAACTTGATCGCGTTCGCGAGCAGGTTGACGACGACCTGCAGGACGCGATCGGGCACGCCGAGCA
Source organism: Gemmatimonadota bacterium (assembly GCA_003221005.1). Taxonomy (GTDB): domain Bacteria; phylum Gemmatimonadota; class Gemmatimonadetes; order Gemmatimonadales; family GWC2-71-9; genus AG25. The sequence continues at coordinate 5,034 of QHTZ01000067.1, read as the reverse complement.
CCGCCTGAGGCTCGGGCGGCGGCCGGGTGGCGATCGTCACGCCCTGTTCGGCCGCGAATGCCGCGACCGCTTCAAGGCTCGCCGCGATGCTGTCTTCGAGTGACACCGGCTCGAGCTGGAACTCCATGCGCCCGGCCTCAAGGCGCGAAAGGTCGAGCAGGTCGTTCACCAGCCGGATCAGGCGGTCGGCGTTGCGGAGGGCGATCTCGAGCAGCTCTCGCGATGCGCTCTCGAGGGACCCTGCGGCTCCGGCGAGCAACAGGGACAACGACGTCTTCACCGACGTCATCGGGGTGCGGAGCTCGTGGCTCACCACCGAGACGAACTCGGACTTCGCCCGCTCCACTTCTACCTCGTGGGTCACGTCGCGGTACAACACGATGTGCCCCAGAAGGGAGCCGCCGCTTTCCCGCACCGGGGCAACGACCCGCTGGTACACGGCGCGCCGAGGGAACGAGAGCTCGACGCGATCCCGCAGCGCCACGTCTCCGGAGAGGGCATGTTCCTGCACAGGTAGCGCGGTCGGATCGAGGAAGGAGCTGCCGAGAAAGCGGTGCACCGTGTCGAGCCCGGCCCCGAGCACCGCCTCTCTCGGGATGCCGACCAGCCAGGCCATTTCGGCGTTCGCGTGGGCGATCCGGCGATCGGGGCCGACGAGCATGATCGCGGCGTCGCTGGCGTCGATCAGCGCTTCGAGCTGGTTGCGCTGGCCTTGCACGGCCGCGTGCTCGCGTGCCAACGCCTCCCGCTGCTCGGCGATGGTGCTCAGGAGCTTGGAATAGTACAGGGAGGTCTCGATCTGTCGGCCCAAGACGACCGCCCAGTCGAGATCCTCTTCGGTGTAGTGCTCCGGGTCTTCATGTCCGAAGTTCAGCGCGCCGATCACCCGGTCGCCCACGTGCAGGGGTACGATCATCGCCGAGACACGCTTGCCCTGCTGCAACAGAATGCCTTCGGTGCCGGGGAGGGCGTTCACCCGCATGGGCCGCCCCGTGCGGATGGCTTGGCCTACGACTCCCTGATTGATCGGAAAGACCGCTGCGCCGGCAACGAACCCGCCCCGCTCCTTGTCGAACAGGGTGTGGAGGTAGTAGTGGGCCGCCGTGTCGTCTAGGAGCACCACGCTCGCCCGTCGGAAGTCCAGCACGCGATGGACTTTGAGAATCGCGCCCTGGAAAATCTCGCGCATGTCGACGGCGGCATTGATGAGCGATGCGAGCTCACCCACGACGGCCAGGCGGGCGGCTGGGGAGCGGAGCACGCCGGACGGCGTGGTTGCTCGGTATTCCCGCGCGGCCGCCTCGAGCTCGGTGACGGCCGCCTTGGCGATGCGCCATTCCTCGGGGGCGGCCTGTCGGCGCGCCAGCCAGCCGCGCGCCAGCGCCTCGAGATCGCTCGCGACGTGCGCCAGCCCCTCGGCTCCGAAGCTCCCGGCCGTCCCCGCGAGCGAGTGCGCTGCCCGGTACAACGCCTCCGCGTCCGTGACACCGAACCCCGCCTCGAGCGCTGCGAGCGCCGCCCGCATCGTGTCGATGCGCTGGGCCAGCCCGGCCGCGAACTCCGCCCGCACTTCAGCCAGGGGATCGGGAACCGTCATGAGCACAGCGCCCGGACCTCCCGGGCCAGGTCGTCCGGCTGGAATGGCTTGAAGACAACCCCGGCGGCGCCACTCTCGGCGAGCCGGCGCTGGTCCAAGTCGCGGCGGGCGGTAAGCAGCACGATCGGCACCGCGCCCGTCGCCGGGTCCGCTTTCAGGCGCCGGCACACTTCGTAGCCGTCCAGCTCCGGCATCATGAGGTCCACCAGGATCACGTCCGGCGCCGCGCTCCGGGCGAGTTCGATGCCGCTGGCCCCCGATGCGGCCGTGACCACCTCCCAGCCGGCGGTGAACTCGAGCGTCCGCCGCACGAGCAGGGCGAGGTCGCGGTCATCGTCGATGATCAACGCCCGGAACGGGCGGGCCATAGCTCCTGGCTGCGCGGGGAGATGTCGCCAATATTAGCGGGCGCACGGGAAAATATTGGACTCATGATTCCCAAAGTCTACATCCTCGACGACGATCTAGTGCACGCCAAGCTCGTGGCTGGGAACCTCGGTCCGGGGCGGTTCCGAACCCAGGTGTTCGGCCACCCGGACGCGCTGCTGGCGCGCCATGCCGAGGAGCCTCCCGACGCCGTGATCACCGACCTCGTGATGCCCGAGCTGAACGGCGTTGAGGTGACACGCCGGCTGCGCACGGTCGACCGCCACCTGCCCATTTTCGTGCTGACGGGGCACGCCGACATCGCCACGGCCATCGAGGCGCTCAAGGCTGGCGCGACCGAGTACCTCACCAAACCGGTCAACATCGACGAGCTGACCACGCTCCTCACGCGCGCCCTGGCGGAGCGCCCGCTGCTTGAAGCGGGGGCCTCGCTCGAGCAGGCGCGGGGCCGGGAGTATTCGGTTCAAGCGATCCTGGGCCAACACCCGAAAATCGAAGAGGTGCGGGCGTTCGTGCGGCGCATGGCGGCCATCCCTCGCCCGACCGTGCTCCTGTTGGGTGAGAGCGGGACGGGGAAGAATCTCGTGGCGCGGGCGATTCACTATTCCAGCCCCCACTCCGCGGGGCAGTTCGTGGAAATCAACTGCTCGGCGCTGCCCGCCAACCTGCTCGAGGCCGAGCTGTTCGGTTACAAGAAAGGCGCCTTCACGGACGCACGCGAGGCGAAGCGAGGGCTCATCGAGGTCGCCGACGGCGGGACCCTGTTCTTGGATGAAATCGCCGAGCTGGGCGCGGAGCTGCAGTCAAAGCTCCTCAATGTCCTCGAGAGTCGGCGCTTCCGGCGCCTCGGTGGCACCGACGAAATGGAGGTCGGTCTCCGTCTCGTCACCGCCACGAACCGCGACCTCGAGCAGCAGGTCCAGGCCAACAAATTCAGGGCCGACCTGTTTTATCGGATCAGTGTCGCCGCCGTGACGCTGCCCCCACTCCGCCAGGTCAAGAGCGACCTGCCGGTCCTCGCCAATCACTTCCGCGAGAGGTTCAACGGGGAGTTCAAGAAGCACGTCGCCGCCATCGACGCAGACGCCCTGCAAGCGCTCCAGGCCTGGGACTGGCCGGGCAATGCACGCGAGCTGCGCAACGTGATCGAGCGCGGCATGATCTTCAGCGACGGGCCCAGCCTGAAACGCACGGACTTGCCGGCGCTCGGGCGGCTCGACGGCGCGGCGCGCGCAGACGCTCGTCCCGACAAGTTCGAGTTGCCGAGGCGGCTGTCGCTCGCTGACGCCGAGCGCGAATACATTCGCCACACCCTCGAGGACACCGGCGGCAACATCCAGCGGGCCGCGGAGATCCTGGGTATTTCGCGCAAGAACCTGTGGGAGAAGCGCAAGAAGTACGGGTTGCTGGAGCCCAGCTCCGACACTGGGGAGCCGGGGTGATACCGTTGCGGTTACCAAGCGGTAACCGACCATTCCCCAGTCGGTTCGCGACACGCGAGCAAGCTAGCTAACTGATTGGCATAATTGCGGCTGCGTCTGGGGTCGGTGGGCACGCTGCTTGCCCTTAGTCTGGTTGACATGAAGACCCGTATCTCGCTCGGCGGCATCCTGCTCGCCTGTCTCGGCGTCGGGGGCGCAGTGTCGCCGCTCGCCGCCCAGACGATTTCCTCGGCTGCCAATCAGACGTTGGTGGTAGCGGATCCGAGCACGGCTGCGAGCGCCATCACGATTGTCGATCGCAACCTCAAGTTCAACAACGACCTCCGGATCCAGATCCCCGCCGCCCTCGCCATGGTCTGGGACGCGACGGTCGCCACGGTAACGGTCACGGGAAGGTCCGCCGCCAAGGTGAGCCCGATTCTGCTCCCCTATGAGTCCGCCAGCAAGATTGTGGTCTTGAACGTGCTCTCGAATTTCGGACCGGCCGACACTGTCGTCATCTCAGGGCTCAAGTTCACGAGCTTCACGGCCGCCTCGGGGCCTGCCAGCCTGGGCCTGATTGAGAAGTCGGGCGGCGCGGTCGTTGCGAACGATACCCGCACGAAGATTATCTCTGCCAAGGTCTATGCGGTGCTCGTCGCCCCTCACGCTACGACTACGAGCCAGCTGCCGAGCAACGGGCTCAACTACACCGTGGCCTTCACGGTGACGAACACGGGCAATGGCTCCACCAGCTACGATCTGCTGACGACCAAGCGGCCCGGCACCGTGATCTCGACCTTGTCGATCGTCGGGGCGGGGATTACGCAGGGCGCGAACCCCGACAGCGCGCGCCTGACGAACCTGCTCGCAGGCGCCTCCGCCACCGCGACCGTCGCTTACTGGGTCGCGATGGCAGCGTCGGGCGCCAAGGATACGCTGGTCTTCAAAGCCCGCGCCGTCCTGAGTCCCGCGACAGCTGACACAGGGAAGCTGACGGTCACCGTGCTCCGGCCGACGATGACGATGACCAAAAGCGTAAGCCCGGCTGGCACTCAGCTACCCGGTGCGAACCTCACGTATACGGTCGCCCTCAGCAACATCGGCAGCAGCAACGCGGAGAGCGTCGTGGTGGTGGACACCCTCCCCGCGGCTGTCTTCTTCAAGGTGGGGAGCATCGTGAACACTCTGCCCGCCGGCGTGTCGGTGGTGGTCGATTATTCGAACAACGGCGGCGCGACGTGGACCTACGTTCCTGTGAGCGGCGTGTGCGGCGCGCCGGCGGGCTTCGACGGATGCGTGAACCGCATCCGGTGGCGCTTGCAGAATCCCTTGAGCTCCACCGCTCCCAACAACACCGGAACCCTGCAGCTCGTCGCGCAGATACGGTAGGCGCTTACTCCCGCCAAAGCGTTACTCCCCGCGTTACCGCACGGTAACGACGGCGTTCGTCTCGGGGCCAACTCCAGCCTGGCCCAGATGTCGTAACCCACACAGCACAAGCTAGTTACGCGATCTGGCTGCAGGGGGCACAGGACCTGCCCTCCTGCGCGGGCGAAAGGAGCAGAAACCCGCATGGTCTTACGCTGCCCTCGCTGCTCAGCGCTCAAGTTCTTCGGCCGCACCCAG
>QHTZ01000058.1 GCA_003221005.1 Gemmatimonadota bacterium | reverse complement strand
CTGCGTCCACGGCCGCCACCATCGCGTTCAGGGCGGAGTCGGGGTCGGCAGGCATGAGCAGCAGGTCCGAGCCGGCCGCGAATGCCCGTACCGCGGCCTCCCCCGCGCCGTATTTCGACGCGATCGCGCCCATCATCAGGGCGTCGGTCACGACGAGACCCTGAAAGTGCAGCGAGTCGCGCAGCAGGCCGGTGAGCACGGCGCCGGAGAGTGTTGCTGGCTCGTCCGACCCGGTGAACGCCGGGAATGCGATGTGCGCGCTCATCACGGCACCCGCCCCCGCCGCGATCCCGGCGCGGAATGGCACCAGCTCCAGGGAATCGAGCCGGGGATAGTCGGCCGTAATCACCGGCAGACTGATGTGCGAGTCCTGGCGCGTATCGCCCTGCCCGGGGAAATGCTTCAGCGTGGCCAGCATGCCGTGGTCCTGGAGCCCGCGCACGTACTCCTGGACCAGGCGAGCCACGGCGCGCGGGTCCTCCCCGAACGAGCGCACGTTGATGATCGGGTTGAGCGGGTTGTTGTTGAGATCGGCGTCTGGAGCGAAATTCACGTGGATCCCCACTGCCCGCCCTTCGATCGCCGCGGCCTCCCCGATGGTGTAGGCGTCTCGCGGCTCGCCGGTCGCGCCGACCGCCATGATCATGGGGAACGCCGTGCCGCCGAGCAGGCGCATCCCAGCGCCCCATTCAAGGTCGGCGGAGACAAGCAGCGGGAGACGCGAGCGCTGCTGCAGGGTATTGAGCTTGGCGGCGATATCGAAGGGCGAGCCGACCGAGACGATGACGCCGCCGACCTCGAGCGAATCGACCCAGCGGGCCGCGACTTGGAACTCCGAATCATCGAGCGCCGCGTACGCCCCGGGAAGAAACGGCATCACCAGCTGCGCGGCCTTCTGACGGACCGTCAGCGTCGCGAGGATCGAGTCGACAGACACGCCCGCGGGCGCCACGGCTGTGGGGTGCGGCGCGTTCGTGGCGCCGCACCCGAGCATGGCCCAGAGGAGAAGCAGTCGATGCCTACGCATTACGCGTTACGGGTTCTCGTGCCGTGGGTGGTCGTCATAGCCTGTCCCCGCGCCGCGCCGGCGCAGGTACGGCCGGGCATCGAGGTGCTGCTCAGCGACTCGGCCCACCTCGTCGCGGGGAAGCGCGTCGGTCTCCTCACGAATCAGACGGGCGTCGATCGGGCCGGGCGCCGCGACGTGGACCTGCTGCGCGCCGCGCCCGGCGTCCGGCTCACCGTGCTGTTCAGCCCCGAGCACGGCTTCTGGGGCACCGAGGACCGCCCGCCACGTCCGATCGCGCGTGATTCGGTCAGCGGCCTCCCAATCTATAACCTCTACAGGGCCACGCGGGCGGCGGCGTCCGCGGAGCTGGACAGTCTCGACGCCGTGCTCATCGACCTCCAGGACGTAGGCGCCCGGTACTACACGTACATCGCGACCGCGGTGCTCCTCATGGAGCAGGCGACCCGTCACGGGAAGCCGGTGGTGGCGCTCGACCGGCCTGACCCGCTCGGGGGCGTCGCCGTCCAGGGCAACGTCCGCGAGCGCCCGGCGCCGGAGGCGACGCTCGTGGGTTTTCTCCCCGTGCCGATGCGGCCCGGGATGACGCTGGGCGAGCTGCTGCGGCTCGCGAACGACGTGCTCGGCGTCCACGCGCGGCTGACCGTCGTGCCCGCGACCGGGTGGCGTCGCGACATGTACTACGACGCGACCGGACTGCCCTGGGTGCGGCCCTCCCCCGCGATGCCGGACCTCGAGAGCGCGCTGCACTACCCGGGGACTTGTCTGTTCGAGGGCACCAATCTCTCGGTGGGACGCGGCACGGCGCTCGCGTTCCAGGTGATCGGAGCGCCGTGGCTGGATGCGGCGGCGGTCATTCGCCGGACGCGGGACGGGGGAGGAGGGACGGGGGACGGGTTGGATGGCGTCGCGGTGACGGCGGATACGATCACGCCCCGCGCCCCGACCGACGGCAAGTACGATGGCCTGAGACTCAATGCGATCCGGCTGCGCGCGACGGACCGGAGGCGCTACGATCCCACGCGGGCAGCGGTCGCGCTGCTCGCGGCCGTGCGTGCGGTGCACCCGGACTCCCTCCTGTTCGTGGCCGAGCGCTTCGACCGCCTCGCGGCGGGTCCGGAACTGCGACACGCCCTCGTCGCGGGCACTGCGCCGTCCGTCGTCTGGCGCAGCTGGAAACGCGCGCTGGCGCGGTTTCGGCGCGCGCGGCTCAAGTACTTGCTCTACTAGAAGTTCTCCCGGAGGGCCGTTACTTTCCCCCGGCAATGAATCTGATCCCCCAGGTCGTCCGCCGCGGCGTTCTACAGCTCCTGGGACCGCTCGTCCAGCTCCTCGTTCGCATGCACGTCCGCCCCAACACGATCACGACCGTCGGGACCCTGCTGGTGATCGCGTCGGCCTTGGCGTTCGCCGCGGGGCGCGCGCACTCGGGTGGGTTCCTGCTGCTGCTCAGCGGGGTGTTCGACATGCTGGACGGCCGGGTGGCGCGCGACGGGGGAGCTCGTACGACGTTCGGCGCGTTCTATGACTCCACGCTCGATCGCGTGGGGGAGTCGGCGCTGTTCACGGGGATCGCGGTGTACTTCCTGCAAGGGGGCGTCCCCCGCGAGCGCCTCACGCTGGCCGTGGTGTTGTGCTGCGTCGCGCTGGCGAGCTCGCTGCTCGTTTCGTACGCGCGCGCCCGCGCCGAAGGTCTCGGGCTCGAGTGCAACGTCGGGATCGCGCAGCGGGCGGAGCGCGTCCTGCTCCTGGGTGCCCCCACGGTCTTCTTCGGGGCCGGGAACAATGGAGCGTTGTTGTTTTGGATCGTCGCCGTGCTGGCGCTCGCGACGGTCGTGACTGTCGTGCAGCGTGTCGTACACGTCGCGCGGAGTGCAGCTGGCCCCAGCGTGGTGCGGCCCGCCCGCTCGCGCGAGACGCTGCCCGGACATGCGCCCGCATGGCAATCGCGGAAAGGACACTGATCGTGGCACAGGAGCTCGGCCGGGAGATCGCCCCCCCGAAGGGCAAACTTGGCGTCATGCTCGTCGGTTTGGGCGCCGTTTCCACCACGTTCATCGCGGGCGTGGAGAACGTGCGCCGTGGTCGCGCTCTCCCGATCGGGTCGCTCTCTCAAATGGGGACGATCCGGCTGGGCAAGCGGGCGGAGAAGCGCGCGCCGAAGATCCGCGAGTTCGTCCCGCTGGCCGAGCTGGGCGACCTGGTGTTCGCCGCGTGGGACCCGATCCCGGACGACGCCTACACCGCCGCCGTCAAGGCGGGGGTGCTCGAAGGCAAGCACCTCGAGCCCATCGCGCCCTTTTTGAAGGGCATTCAGCCCCTGCCGGCGGCGTTCGACCAGCAGTACGTCAAGCGGCTCCAGGGCAGCAACGTCAAGCGCGGAAAGACGAAGCGCGAGCTCGCCGAGCAGCTGCGCCAAGACATCCGAGAGTTCAAGCGCGCGTCCGGTGCGGACCGGCTCGTGATCATCTGGGCGGCGTCCACCGAGGTGTTTCTCCAGCCCGGCCCCACGCATCAGACGCTCGCGACGTTCGAGAAGGCGATGGACCAGAACGACCCCGCCATCGCCCCGTCGATGCTATACGCCTATGCGGCCCTGATGGAGAGCGTCCCCTTTGCGAACGGCGCGCCGAACCTCACCGTCGACATCCCCGCGCTCGAGTGTCTGGCCGACGAGCGGGGAGTGCCGATCGGCGGCAAGGACTTCAAGACGGGCCAGACGATGATGAAGACGGTGCTCGCCCCGGCGTTCAAGGCCCGGATGCTCGGCCTGTCGGGCTGGTACTCGACCAACATCCTCGGCAACCGTGACGGCGAGGTCCTGGACGACCCGGAGTCGTTCAAGACGAAGGAGGAGTCGAAGCTCGGCGTGCTCGAGTACATCCTCCAGCCCGAGATGTACCCGGAGCTGTACGGCAACGTGTTCCACAAGGTGCGCATCAATTACTACCCCCCCCGCGGCGACAATAAGGAGGGTTGGGACAACATCGACATCTTCGGGTGGCTGGGCTATCCGATGCAGATCAAGGTCGATTTCCTGTGCCGCGACTCGATTCTCGCCGCCCCGATCGTGCTCGACCTCGCACTGATGTTCGACCTCGCACGGCGGGCCGGCATGTCCGGGATTCAGGAATGGCTGTCGTTTTACTTCAAGAGCCCGCAGACGGCCCCTGGGCTCTACCCCGAGCACGACCTCTTCATCCAGCAAACCAAGCTCAAGAACACGCTGCGCTGGATGATGGGGGAGGAGCAGATCACCCACCTCGGGATCGAGTACTACGAGAAGGCGTGACCGTCGCGCAAATCGCCGTCACCGCCTTCGGTGCTGCCGCGATCGTTTGGGTGCTCTGGTACTTCCTCTTCTCGCGTGGCCCCGCGGTGGTCGCGCGAGAGGCGGGAGACGTGCAGGAAGTGCGCGTGACGGTGAAGGGCGGCTACACCCCCGACACGATCGTGGTGCAGGCCGGGAATCCGGTGCGGATCCAGTTCTATCGCGATGAGACGGCCGACTGCTCCGAGCGCCTTGTGTTCCCCAAGTTCGGGATCGACGTGGCCCTGCCCGCGTTCCAGACCACCGCCGTGGAGTTCACGCCGCTCGAGGCGGGAGAATTCCCGTTCCGCTGCGGGATGAACATGCTGAAGGGGCTCCTCGTCGTCGAGCCGGCCGGGAGCGACCGGCGGCGCGCGACGTCACCCCACAAGTTGCACGAGACTGAATCATGAGTAGAGCCCGCATCGTCCTGCCGATCGAGGGGATGAGCTGTGCCAGCTGCGCCGCCACGGTGCAGGACGCGCTCAGCAACGCCGACGGCGTCACTTCTGCAGCCGTCAACTATGCGACCGCCAAGGCTGCGGTGGACTACGACGACGCGCAGACTCACGTCGCCGAGCTGATCAAGACGGTCCGCGGGGCGGGCTACGACTGCGGCCTGGCCACCGTCGCGTTCGCCGTCACCGATCTGCACTACGCGCCCAGCGTCGCACCGCTCGAGCGGGAGCTCGCGCGCGTGAAGGGCATCGTGCGGGCGGTCGCGAACCAGGCGACGGAGATGGTTACCGTGGACTACGTGCCCGGAGTGACCACGGCGGAGGCGCTGGAGCGCGCCGTGGCGGCCGCCGGATTTCAAGTCGCGGCACCGATCGCGGCGGAGGATCCGGTCGAGCGCGAGCGTCTGGCGCGGGCGCGGGAGGTCCGGACGCTGGCCGGACGATTCGCGCTCGCGGCGGTGGTGGCGGTCGTCGCGATGCTCGGCTCCATGCTCCTCATGGCCACGCGCTCCCTCACCACGATGGAAACGGCCAAGCGCTTCGACCTGCTCGGGCGGCTGCTCATGCCGTCCGCCGAACGGTTGCGGGCCTTGCTCGATCCGGGAGGGAGGCTCGATCCCGAGTGGGTGAAGTGGGGGCTTGCGGTGATCACGGTCCCGGTCATCCTCTGGTCCGGGCAGCAGTTCTACCGCGGCACCTGGAGCGGGCTGAAGCACCGCACCGCCGACATGAACACGCTGATCGGCGTAGGCACGGCCGCGGCGTATCTCTACTCACTCGTGGCCACGGTCGCCCCCGGCCTGTTCACACAGGCCGGGCTCCCGGCCGACGTCTACTACGAAGCGGTCGCCGCGATCATCGCCCTCATCTTGCTCGGGCGCCTGCTCGAGGCTCGCGCCAAGGGGCGTACCTCGGAGGCGATCCGGCGGCTCGCTGGACTCAAGGCGAAGACGGCGCACGTGCTGCGCGACGGCCGCGAGAGCGACATCGCCGTGGAGGCGGTCGTCCCGGGCGACCTCGTGGTCGTGAAGCCCGGCGGACGGGTCTCCGTGGACGGTGTCGTCACGGAGGGCGTGTCGGCCGTCGACGAGTCGATGCTCACGGGGGAGCCGATGCCGGTGGCGAAGCGGATCGGCGACCACGTCACCGGCGGCACGCTGAACACGACGGGCAGCTTCACGCTCCGCGCGACGCGAGTGGGCAAGGACTCGGCGCTCGCGCAGATCGTGCAGCTCGTGGAAGATGCGCAGGCCACCAAGGCCCCGATCCAGCGGGTCGCGGACCAGGTGGCGAGCGTGTTCGTGCCGATCGTGATCGCCCTCGGGATCGCGGCGTTCGTGGTCTGGTTCGACGTCGGCCCGGAGCCCGCGCTGCTGTTCGCGACGGTCGCGCTCGTGACAGTCCTCATCATCGCCTGTCCCTGCGCCCTCGGCCTCGCGACACCGACGGCGCTGCTGGTGGGAACGGGGAAGGCGGCGGAGTATGGCATCCTGATCCGGAGCGGGGAAGGCCTCGAGAAGCTCTCGCGGGTCCGGACGGTCCTGCTCGATAAGACCGGGACCATCACCGAGGGACAGCCCGCGGTCACGCACATCGTCAGCGCCAAGAAGTCCGACGGCACGCCGATCTCGTCCGCCGAGGTGCTCAAGTGGGCGGCCTCGGTCGAGCAGCGCTCCGAGCACCCGCTCGCCCACGCGATCCTCAAGGCAGCCCGCGACAAGCAGGTCGAGATCCTCCCGGTCGACAAATTCGCGGCCATGGAGGGCCGGGGCGTCCGCGGCACCGTGGATCGCCGCATCGTCGAGGTCATCTCCCTCCGGCACGCGCGCGAACGCAGCCTCGAGCTCGGGACCCTGGGCCAGGACGCTGACCGGTTGGCCGCACAGGCCCGGAGCCCGGTCATCGTCGTCGTCAACAACACCATCTGCGCGGTGATCGCGATTTCGGACCCGATCCGGCCCACTTCGCACGAAGCGGTTGCACATCTCAAGCGACGCGGCCTCACCGTGATCATGGTATCGGGCGATTCGCGTAAGGGGGCGGAGGCGGTGGCGAAGGAGGTCGGGATCGACGAGGTCGTGCCCGAAGTGCTCCCGTCGCAGAAGGCGGACCTGGTCCGCAAGGTGCAGAAGCAGGGGAGGCGGGTGGCGATGGTCGGAGACGGCATCAACGACGCGCCCGCTCTGGCGCAGGCGGACGTGGGGATCGCGATCGGCACGGGGACCGACATCGCGATGGAGGCGTCGGACGTCACCCTGGTGCGCGGCGACCTGCGCGGCGTCGTCACTGCCTTCGACCTTGCGGGGCGCACCATGCGAACGATCCGGCAGAACCTCTTCTGGGCGTTCATCTACAACGTGTTGGGCATTCCGATCGCTGCGGGCGTGCTATATCCGTTCGTAGGGGTGCTGCTGTCGCCCGTGATCGCGAGTGCGGCGATGGCGTGGTCCAGCTTGAGTGTGGTTCTCAACAGCCTCACGCTGCGGCGCTTCAAGCCCGCGTGGGCGAGCTGAGCTAGTGCGCTACTTTCACCGCACCACGCTCGCGCCCGAGCGCGTCCTCGCCGCGGCGAAGGGGTTCTTCGGGGCGCGCATGGTCCCCGCCGAAGAGGCACCACGGCGCCGCGTCTACACCGGCACGCTTGGCAAGGTGGCGGTCACCGCGCGAGCGGAAGGGGGACACTACACGTTCGTGGAAGTAAGCACCGACCAGGTAGGCGAGTCGGAGCTCGACCGGCTCGCGAAGCGCTTCCTCGCGGAAGTGCACCGCGCGGTCGAGCCGACCCACACGGTCAGGGGCGCCTACTAGCCCGCGAGCCTCGCGCCGTAGCCCGCCCGTTGCACGGCGGCCACTAGCTGTCCGGGCGTTGCGCGGTCGTCCTCGAAGTCGATCTCGGCCTCGCCCGAGTGCAGGTCCACCACCGCCGAGTACACTCCTGGCGTCCCCTTCAAAGCCTGTTCGACCTTGGCCTGGCAGTGGCTGCAGGTCATGCCGCTCACCCGCAACTTGATGCTGGCCATTGCCACCTCCTTACAAGCGCTTGATTTGGCCGGGCGCGCTCGCCAAGTTTCACGCCCATCACAATTTACGTCATGACGTCGCGTGCCGCCCCCGCCCCCGCTCCCGCTTCACCGTCGCCTCCCCCGCCGGCGGGCCTCCGGGGCGAGCAACTGCTCGAAATCTACCGCTACCTGCGTCTCACCCGGACGCTCGAGGAACGGCTTACCGCCCTGTATCGGCAGAGCAAGGTGATCGGGGGATTATTTCGTTCCCTGGGGCAGGAGGGGGAGTCGGTGGGCTCGGCGTACGCGCTCGAGCGCGGGCGCCACAAGGATGTCCTGTCGCCGCTCATCCGGAACCTTGGCTCGATGCTCGTCATGGGGGCGGAGCCGCTCCAGATCCTGCGGCAGTACATGGCGAAGGGCACCTCGCCTAGCGCCGGCCGCGAGCTCAACGTTCACTTCGGCGATCTCGAGCTCGGGTTCCTGGGGCAGATTTCGCACCTCGGGGACATGATCCCGGTGATGGCCGGGATCGCCCTGACTTTCAAGCTGCGCAGCGAGCCGCGCGTCGCGCTTGTGTACATTGGGGACGGCGGCACCTCCACCGGCACCTTCCACGAAGGCCTGAACCTCGCGGCGGTGCAGCGGGTTCCGCTCCTGGTGATCGGCGAGTACAACCATTGGGCCTACTCCACGCCTCCGGACAAGCAGTTCGCCGTGCCGCGGCTCGCCGACAAGGCCAAAGGCTATGGAATCCCTGCGGTCACGGTGGACGGGAACGACGTGTTGGCGGTGTACGAGGCTACACGGCGCGCGGCCGAGCGGGCGCGGCACGGTGAAGGGGTGCAGTTCCTCGAGGTCGTGACGTACCGGCGCAAGGGACACGCCGAACACGACGATCAGCACTACGTCCCCCCCGGGGAGCTCGAGCGGTGGGCTCGCGAGAACGACCCGATCGACCGGTACGTGAAGCAGCTGCTGGATCACGACTGGGCCGATGCTCGTGAATTGCGCGATATCGACGCGCGTGTCGCGGCCGAGATCGACGCGGCGACCGACGCCTGCGCGAACGACCCGCTACCCGTCCCCGAGTCGGCGCTCCCTGCGGTGTACGTCCATCCGGCTGCCGCGCCGTTGCACTGGTACCGGGGTCTCTGATGGCCGAGGTCACGTACCTCGAAGCGCTCCGCCAGGGGCTGTGGGAGGAGATGGAGCGCGATGAGCGCGTGTTCATCCTTGGCGAGGACGTGGGCGCCTACGGCGGCGCGTTCAAGGTGACCGAAGGCTTTGTCGAGCGGTTCGGCGAGCGCCGGGTCATCGATACGCCGATCTCGGAGGCGGCAATCGTCGGCGCCGCCGCCGGTGCGGCTCACATGGGGATGCGCCCCGTCGCGGAGATGCAGTTCATCGACTTCATCTCCTGCGCCTACGACATGCTCACGAACTACGTCGCGACCGCGCGCTATCGCGCCAATCTGCCGACGCCGCTCGTGGTGCGGGGGCCTTGTGGTGGGTACGTGCGCGGTGGTCCGTTTCACTCGCAGAACGTCGAGGCGGCGTTTTTTCACACGCCCGGCCTGAAGATCGTCTACCCGGCCACCGCGCGTGACGCGAAGGGGTTGATCAAGAGCGCGATCCGGGACGAGGACCCCGTCATCTATCTGGAGCACAAGTGGCTGTACCGGCGCGTGAAGGAGCCGCTGGACGGGGGGGAGGTGCTCACGCCGATCGGTGAGGCGCGCCTCGCGCGCGAGGGGAAGGACGTGTCGGTCGTGACGTACGGGGCGATGGTGTGGAAGGCGCTCGAGGCCGCCGAGCAGCTCGCGCAGCAGGAGGGCGTGTCGGTCGAGGTGCTCGATTTGCGGACGCTCGTGCCCCTGGACGACGCCGCGATCATGCGCACGGTGCGCAAGACGAACAAGGTGTTGATCGTGCACGAAGACACGCGCACCGGCGGCGTCGCCGGCGAGATCACGGCCCGCATCAACGAGCAGGCGTTCGAGTGGCTCGACGGTCCGATCATGCGCGTCACGGCTCACGACGTGCCGCTGCCATATGCGCCGACGCTGGAAGATTTCGTGCTGCCGCAGACGGAGGATATCGTCAAGGCGGTGAGATGGCTGGCGAAGTACTGACGGTCCGACGGAGTTCTTATGGCCCGCATTGACGTCCTCATGCCCCAGATGGGCGAATCCATCGCCGAGGGGACGGTGAGCAAGTGGCTGAAGAAGCTCGGCGACCCGGTTAAGCGCGACGAGCCCCTGTTCGAGATCTCGACCGACAAGGTGGATGCCGAGATCCCGGCGCCCGCGGCGGGAGTCCTGGCCGAGATCAAGGTGCAGCAGGGGGAGACGGTTCCGGTGCAGACGCTGGTTGCGGTGATCGAAACCGACGCCGGAGCGGTGGCGCCGTCCGCAGCTGCGGCCGCGCCCCCCTCCGCAGCAGCCCAGCGGGCACCCGCCGCGTCGGCATCCCCCGCCGGTCCGGCGTCGGCGGCGCCCCCCTCCGCGGCAGCCCAGCGGGCGCCCGCCGCTGCGGGGGGCGCCCCCTCCGCCGGACCGGCGCCGTCCGCCCCTGTCCGTCCCCTCCCGCCTCCGTCCGACCCGGCGGGGAAGGGCGGCGATGGGCCCGAGACCGCCGAGGAGCGGCTCCGTAAGAAATCCACCCCGTTGGTGCGCAAGATCGCGGCCGAGCATCAGCTGGACCTCGCCACGATTCCTGGAACGGGGTTCGCCGGGCGGGTGACGAAGCAGGACGTCCTCGGGTTCATCGAGAGCGGCGCGGCGCGAACCGTTGCGCGCCCCGGTGCCCCCGTCCCCCGTCCCGCGTCCCCCGTCCCGACCCCTGGTCCCGTCGAACATCCCGTCGTCGAGCCTTGGCCCGGGGACCGGGTCGAGCCGTTCTCGAAGATCCGCAAGATCACCGCCGACCACATGATCATGTCGCGGCGCGTGTCGGCGCACGTGACCAGCTTCTTCGAGGTCGATTACAGCAAGATCGCCGAGCTGCGGAAGCGGCACAAAGCGTCCTACGCCGAGCGGGGCGTGAGCCTCACCTACCTCGCGTTCATCGCCAAGGCGTGCGCCGAGCAGCTGCGGCAGCACGCCGTGGTGAACGCCGCCGTGTCCGGAGACAACATCATCTATCGGCGCGACGTGAACATCGGCATCGCCGTCGCGCTCGACTGGGGGTTGATCGTGCCGGTCGTCAAGCGCGCAGACGAGATGTCGCTGCTCGGACTGGCGCGCGCGATCAACGACCTCGGCGAGCGCGCACGCACCAAGAAGCTGAGCCCCGAGGAGATCCAGCGGGGCACGTTCACGATCACCAATCCGGGCGTGTTCGGCTCGTTCGCCGGCGCGCCGATCATCAATCAACCCCAGGTGGCGATCCTGGGCGTGGGCGCGATCGAGAAGCGGCCCAAGGTCGTCGCGCTGCCGGACGGCACCGACACCATCGCGATCCGGACGATGGGCATGCTCTCGATGTCGTACGACCACCGCGTCGTGGACGGCGCCGACGCCGACCGCTTCCTGGCCGACGTGAAAGCGCTGCTTCAGGACTTCCCGGAGGGAGCGGTCTGACCATGCCCCGAGTGCTCACGGCGTCGCGGGTGCGCGTGCCCGCGGCGAGCGAGGCCGATTATCTTGCGACGCTGCGGGAGCTGTGTCAGTACGCCGAAGCGCGCGGGCAGCGCATCTGGGTGTTTCGGCACGCCAAGGACCCGCAGCTCTTCATCGAGTTCTCCGAGAGCCCGACGGAGATGTCCCATCGCGCCCAGGCTTCGCGGCTCCCGGAGGAGATCAAGCTGGAAACGCACCTGCAGAGCCTCGTGACGTATGCGCCCGATGCCTGGGAGCTCTGGACCGAAGTGTCCCTCGCCGCGCCCACGGAAGCGTGAGACGGACGATCGTGGTGAACGGCGAGACGTGGGAGGTCTATCCGTCCGGACGCGTCACGGTGTATGGGAAGGACGAGTTCGGCCTCGTGTTCCAGCAGGGGACAGGACCGGAGCGCAAGCGGCGCTTCACGCGCTATGCGCCGCTCGGCAGCCGCAGCCGCAGCCGCAGCCGCGACGCCGCGCTCGCCGAGCTCTCGGAGCGACAACGGCGCGAGCTGCTCGCGGCCTCACAACCCGCCTGGACTTCACCGGAGGCGTCGTACGGCGCGCGTTGACCTGCATTGTCACTCGACTGCCTCCGACGGCGAATGCCTCCCCGCCGAGGTGCCGCGCCGCGCCAACGCGGCAGGCCTCACCGCCATCGCTCTCACCGATCACGACACCACGGCCGGCGTGCCGGAAGCGGCGCGGGAAGGCGCCGCGCTCGGGGTGCGGGTGGTATGCGGCTGCGAGTTCAGCACGCGAGCGCCGTGGGGCGAGCTGCACGTGCTCGGCTACTTCCTCGACCCCGACCATGCCGCGCTGCAGGCGTTTCTCACGGGGACTCGGGAGGCTCGGCGGCGCCGTGGCGAGCAGATGGTGGGCAAGCTCCAGGAGCTGGGCGTGGCAATCGCGCTCGCCGATGTGGAAGAGCAGGCGGGCGGGGGCGCCGTCGGGCGACCGCACGTCGCGCGGGCGCTGGTGGAGCGGGGCGTGAGCGCCGACATCAACGAGGCGTTCGAGCGCTTCCTCGGGCGGGGGCGCGCGGCGTTCGTCGAGAAGCCGCTGCCGACGCTGGCGGGAGTCACCCAGCTGGTTCACGAGGTCGGTGGGGTCGCGGTGGCGGCGCATCTGGGCGAGCGCGGGACGGAGGGACAGATCCGGCAGTTCGCGGAGCAGGGACTCGACGGGATCGAGGTGCGCCACCCGAGCCACTCCTCCGCCACCGAGGCCCGCCTCACCCGGATCGCCGAACGCCTCGGGCTCGCGCTCAGCGGCGGCTCGGATTGGCACGGCGACACCCGCTTCGGCGATTCCCACGCCCCGCTCGGCGGGCTCGACATCCCGCTCGAATGGCTCGAACGGCTGGAAGCACGGCGCGACGAGGCGGCGAGAAGCGCGACGCGATGAGCGAGCTCCTCCAAGTCGGCAGCAAGGCGCCGGCGTTCACGGCGGCGGCGTCCGACGGCAAGACCTACCGTCTGACAGATGTCCTCGAGACGCGACACGTCGCGCTCATCTTTTATCCTGGCAACAACACTCCCGGCTGAAACCGCCAACTCTCCGCCGTGCGCGACGAGCTGGCAGCATTCACCACCCGAGGCATTCAGCCCTTCGGCGTCAATCCGGCGGGGGTCGAGAGCCACGCGCGCTACGTCGAAAAGATGAAGTTCAACTTTCCGCTGCTGTCCGATCCGGAGCGCGCGATCACGCGTGCCTATCACGCCCTGAAGGACGATGATACGGGGATCCAGCGCTCGGTGTACGTGGTCGCGCGCGATGGCACGGTGGCGTTCGCCGCGCGCGGGGCGCCGCCCGTCGAGGTGATCGTCGAGGCTCTCGACCCGCCGGGCCGTGCCACCTGATTTTCGCGGCAAGGTCGCGCTCGTCACCGGCGTTGCCCGCGTGGGACAGATCGGCCACGCGGTGGCCTTGGGGTTCGCCGCGGCCGGTGCGAAGCTCGTGATCGCCGACGTGAACGCGGTCGGGCTCGCGACCCGGGCGAAAGAGTTCGTCACGCAGGGCTTCGACGTGCGCGCCTCGGCAGGCGACCTGACGACGCCGGAGGCGGCGCGGCAGGCCGTCGCCGTGGCGCGGGAGCAGCTCGGGGGGCTCGACGTCGTGGTGAACGTGGCGGGCGGGCTGGTGAACTTCGGCTCGGCGCTCGAGCTCACCCCGGAGCAGCTCGAGCGGGAGCTTGCCATCAACGTGAAGACGACGTTCTACGTCTCGCAGGCCGCGCTCCCGGCGCTGTTGGAGCGCGGCGGCGGGGCGATCGTCAACTTCGCGTCCGTCGCCGTGCTCCGGCCGCAATCGCAGATGGCGTCATACATCGCCGCGAAGTCGGCAGTCGCCGGCCTGACACGGGCCCTGGCCAGGGAGTTCCAGAGCGGAGGGGTGCGCGTCAACGCCGTCGCTCCGGGCACCATGCGCACCGCAGACAACGTCGCGCAGATGAAGAGCAAGAACGTGCGCTGGGTGGAGCTCGAGGACCTCGTACGGGCGGTCCTGTACCTCGCGAGCGACGAGGCTAAGGGGGTGTCGGGCGAGGTCCTCCCCGTTACCGGCGGGGACTCCTAGTTGAGCGACGTCGTCACGATGCGGGACGTCGTCGTGATCGGCGGAGGGTGCTACGGGACCTTCTACGCCGCTCAGCTCTCGAAGGCCCTGACGAAGGGCAAAGCGCGGTTCCGCAAGGTGATCGTGGTGGACCGCGACCCGCGCTGCCGCGCACGGCTCGAGCTGGGAGAGGCACCGGAGCGCGCGTTCGTGGAGAGCGACTGGACGGCGTACTTCGACGCGTTCCTCGGGGAGGCTGCGCCGGCGCGCCCCGGCGAGCCCCAGGACTACATCGTACCCTCACCCCTGATGCCGCACCTCATGTGCGAGTGGGTCGTGCGGCGTGCACGGACGCGCTGGCCGGCGCGCGCCGTCGCGATCGCGCCGGTGCCGGGCACGCTCGGCACGCCCTACGATCGCGCCGCGCCCGCTCCCGACCACACCCGCTACGTCTCCTTTGCCGACTGGATCTGCCCAACGCACTGCGTGGAGCCCGCGGTGTGCCCGGCGATCGGCCGGCCGCGCACCTGGGAGATGAGCGAAGCGGTGGCGGAACTCGCGGGGCGGTTGCGCGGCGCCGGCGAGCCGGTGAGCGGCCCCGCACTGTTTGTGTGCCGCCACCACGTGTTCGGCGTCGGCACCTTCGCCGTGGACGCGGTGCTCGCGGGGGACGCGCTGGTGGCGGCAGCAGGGGCGAGCGGGGAGCCGGCCAGCGTGCTCATCGGGACGGTCTCGAGCTGCCACGGCCGCCCGTTACCGCCCATGACTCCAGCGGAGCGTTCAGCGATCCTGCGGCATGCCCGTGATCTCTTCAATGCCGGGGACTACTGGCTCGCCCACGAAGCCTTGGAAACAGTCTGGCGTTCTATTATTAGGGAAGACGAGGCGGCTGTGTGGCAGGGGCTGATTCAGGCGGCCGCGGCGTTGCTGCACCGGGAGCGTGGCAATGACCACGGCGTCGAGGTGGTGGGCGGCGCCGCGCTCGCGAAATTAGGCGGGCCGCAACGCCCCGACGTGGAATTTGACACGGTGACGTTCCGCGCTCAGTTGGCGCGGGCCCTGACGGGGGAGGGGGATCCCCCGCGATTGGAATTCCGAGCGGATGACCGACCACAACCGGGATCGTGAAATCGGCAAGAGCGTCGCCGCCAAGGTCCACCCCGACGAGTACGACGTCATCATCGTCGGTGCGGGGCCCGCGGGGCTATGCGCCGCGATGTACGCCGGGCGCGGCATGTTGAAAGCGCTCCTCCTCGAGCGCGGCGCGCCAGGCGGCGAGCTTCTCAATACCGACTTGATCGAAGACTACATCGGCTTCGAGAGCATCAAGGGGTGGGAGCTCGCGCAGAAGATGACCGAGCACGCCAAGAAGTTCGGCGCCGAGATCGTCACGGACACGGTGGATCGTATCCGGAAGGTCGCAGACGGGTCCTTCGAGGTGGTGACGGCCCGGGGATGGGTGCATCGCGCGCCCGCGGTCATCCTCACCGCCGGCGGGACTCCGGTGAAGCTTGGCGTTCCCGGCGAGAAGGAGTACGCCGGCAAAGGTGTGTCCTACTGCGCGGTGTGCGACGGAGCGTTCTTCAAGGACGAAGTGCTGGCCGTGATCGGCGGCGGCGACGCTGCGGTGGAGGAGGCGGACTACCTGACCCGCTACGCCAGTAAGGTGTACATCGTGCACCGGCGCGACGAGCTACGGGCGTCCAAGATCCTCCAGGAGCGGGCCTTCGCGAACCCTAAGATCGAGGTGATCTGGAACAAGCGGGTCCTCGAAATCGTCGGGGGCGAGAAGGGTGTCGATCACCTGGTGCTCGAAGACACCGCGACGCGGAAGCACTCCCGACCCAAGGTCGGGGGCGTATTCATCTTCATTGGATTCACGCCGAACACGAAGCTGGTGGAGGGTCACTTCAAGCACGACGCCGGGGGCTACTTCGTCACCGATGAGCGCATGATGACGTCGATCCCGGGGCTGTTCGTGGCGGGAGACGTCCGGAGCCAGCTCACGCGCCAGATCACGACCGCTGTGGGTGACGCCACGACCGCGGCGATCGCAGTCGAGAAGTACCTCGCGGCCCTGCGCGAGAAAGAGAAGGCAGCCGTCGCCCCGTGAACGTCGTCGCGATCCCGAACGGTCGCTTCCTCGAAAACTGCTACCTCGTGGTAGACCCGCCGAGCGGTGAGTGTGCGGTCATCGACCCCGGCGAAGCGACGGATCTCATCGCACACAAGGTCGCGGCGCTGGGCGTGCGCCCCGTCGCCATCTGGTTGACGCATGCGCACGTGGACCACGTCGTAGGGGTGACCCACCTCAAGCAGGAGACCGGTGCGCCCGTGTTCCTGCATCCGGCGGACCGGAGCCTGTACGACCACGTCGAGGAGCAGGGGGTGGCGTTCGGCATGGACGTCGCTCGGCTGCCGGCGCCCGACCGGACGCTGGCGCACGGCGACGCCGTGCACGTGGGCGGCCTCACCTTCCAGGTCCGCCACACGCCCGGGCACTCTCCGGGCAGCGTGTCCTTCGTGGGGCATGGGGCCGTGTTCGTCGGGGATGTGCTCTTCCAAGGATCGATCGGCCGCACCGATCTTCCGGGCGGCGACTTTGACACATTGATCCGGAGTATCGAACGGGAGTTGCTCAGTCTGCCCGACGATACCATCGTGTACAGCGGCCATGGACTCGAGACCACCGTCGGACGCGAGCGTCGCCACAATCCCTTCCTCACCGGCGCCTACCGGCTCGCCTAGCGACGGGCCGAGCTGCCTCCGGTGCGGGGCCGTCGTC
>QHTZ01000086.1 GCA_003221005.1 Gemmatimonadota bacterium | reverse complement strand
GTTCTTTTCGGAGTCGCCCGGGGCGCGCGCGCAGGGCCGCGCCGACTGGCGGATCCCTGACGAGGCGTTCGTCGTGCTGCACGTCGGCAGCACGGTGGAGCGCAAGAACGTGCCCCTCGTCATCGAGGCGGTGGCGCGGCTGCGCGCCGAAGCCGACGCGTACCTGCTGCAGGTCGGGGGGCGGTTTACGAGCGCCCAGCAGCAGCTGATCGAGCGTCTCAACCTGCGCCGCTACGTGCGCAGCGTGACCGCCGCCGACGAGACCACGCTGCGCCGCGCCTACCGGGCCGCCGACGTGTTGCTGTTTCCTTCTTTATATGAAGGATTCGGCTACCCCGTGCTGGAGGCGTACGCGTCGGGGCTTCCCGTCGTGACCTCGGGCGCCGGCGGGCTGAAGGAGGTCGGGGGCGACGCGCTCGTAGTGGTGGAGGGGCGGGACCCTGGGGCGTACGTCGCGGCGCTGGAAGGGCTGTCGGACGACCCGTCGCGTCAGGAAGCGCTCGTCCAGCGGGGCCGGGCGCGGGCGCGGGAATTCTCCTGGCAGAAGACGGCGGCGCGAACGGCGGAGGTGTATCGGACGTTGCTGTAGATTTTGGGTCGCTCCCCTTTCGGTTCCACCGTTCCATCCTCAAGTTTCCCACGATGCACATCCCCGAAGCGTGCACGTCGCGCCAGCTGGAGCCCTCCCACGTGGTGGCGCCGTGAGTGCCGCACCCTACGGGGCGTGACGGTCGCGTTCCGGTTCAGCTGCCCAGCGTGCAGCACCGCGTTGGAACCGATTGCCCCTGACCGGCTCCGCTGTCCGTCAGACGGCGCGGTATATCCGCGCCGGGACGGCATCTGGCGCTTTCTGCTCCCCGCGCGGGAGCAGGCGCTCGAGCAGTTCATGCGCGACTACGAGAACGTCCGGCGGCGCGAAGGACGCGGGGACTCTGACTCCGCGTACTACCGCGCTCTGCCATTCCGCGATCTGTCGGGCCACTTCACAGCCGACTGGAAGATCCGCGCGGCAAGCTTCCGCGTCCTGGCTGATCGCCTGTTGCCCTCGTGGGAGGCGCGCCTGGGGCGAGCAGGCGTCGCGCTCGACGTGGGCGCGGGATGCGGCTGGCTGGCCTACCGGTTGGCGCAGCGCGGACACAGCGTCGCCGCCATCGACCTCCAGACCAATAGCGAGGACGGGCTCGGGGCCTACGTGCACTATGACGCCGAGTTCGTGCCGGTGCAGGCCGATTTCGACGGGTTACCCTTCCCTGCCGGGCTCGTAGACCTCCTTGTATTCAACGCGTCGTTGCACTATTCCACCGACTACCTCGTGACACTGCGTGAAGCCCTCCGGGTGCTGCGGCCAGCAGGCGTCCTGCTTGTCCTCGATTCGCCGCTGTACCGTCGCGCGTCGAGCGGGCAGGCCATGGTCCGGGAGCGTGAGGCCGCGTTCTCCCGCCGCTTCGGCTTCGCCTCCAACGCCCTCGCGAGCGAGCACTACCTCACCTCTGACCGGCTGCGGGAGCTGGCCAGCTCGCTCGGCATCCGCTGGGACCTGACCTACCCACGCCACGGCGTGCGGTTTGCGATCCGGCGGTGGAAGACTCGGCTCTTCGGGCGCCGCGAAGCGGCGCGGTTCCCCTTGATCGTCGCCCGGAAGGAAGCGGGAGTCCCGTGAGTACCGCGGGCACGCGTGCGACCGGGGCACTGGTTCGGAACACGATGTGGCTCGCGGGCGGGCGCGTCGCCAGTCAGCTGATGTCGGTCGCGCTCACCGTCGTCGTGGCCCGAGGACGAGATCGCTGGCGGACGGGGCGATCCCGCCCGCCTCCTGGCGGCGGCCCTCGGGCTCCAGCTGTTGCTGTCGGCGGGGTTCGTGCTCCTGGTTCTTGCCGGAGCCGGATGGCTGCCGCACGGGACCGGGGGCATGCTCTCCGCGCTGCGGATCTACGCGCTGTCCCTGTTCCCGCTCGCCTTCACCAGTGTGTTCTCCGCGGCCCTGCGCGGTTGGGAGCGCATGGACCTCGCCGCGGTCCTCGGTGTCGTCACCGCCGCGCTCCCAGCAGTCGCGGCGCTCGCGGCGCTGCGAGCCGGGGCCCCCCTGCCGACATTGATGCTCTGCCTGCTCGCCACGCAGGCCGTGTCCGCTGCGTTGGGGTGGCGCCTGTGCCGGGTCGCGCGGCCCGGGTTTACGCTCGCGGCCCCGACGGCACGCGCCGCGCTCGTCACCATGCTCAAGCGCGCCTGGCCGTTTGCGCTCCTCGCAGGGCTGCCGCTGGTGAGCCAGCGGATCGGCGTGCTGCTGCTCACCTTGCTCGCCGGCGACGCGCCGGCCGGCTGGTTCGCGGCCGCCGCGCGGGTCGTCGAAGGGCTCAAGCTGACTCACTATGCGTTCCTGGGCGCACTCTTCCCCCTCGCGTCGCGCCTCGGCGCACAGGGCACGCCCGGCGGAAGCGAGGTGGGGCACCCAGCAAACGAGTGGCTCGCGAGGCTGGTGCAGAAATCTAGGCTCGTTCTCTTGGGGCTGGGCGTGGGGGCGGCGATCGCGGCGAGCACCCTCGCGGCGCCGCTCGTCCGGCTGCTGTACGGCGTCGAATATCATCCGGCCGTCACGGCGCTGCGGATCCTCGCCTGGGCCCTGCTCCCGTACGCCGCCGCCGCTCCCACGGCGCTGGCACTCGTCTCGACCGGCCACGAGCGCGTCGTGCTGCACGCCGGGACGGTGGCGCTGATCGTTACGGCCGGTCTAGGCGCCTGGCTCATCCCGAGGGTGGGGGTCAACGGAGCGTGCGTAGCGGTGCTCGCCGGCGAGGGGATGCGCGGCGCGCTGCTGGTCCTCGCGGCGGGGCGCATCGCCACACCGCGATTTGCCCCGGACGCGGCCGTCTACCAGTGACCGGTCAGGAGATGTTCATTCGAGAATCCGCTGGCATTCCGGGGAGAGCGCGAACACTCGACGGGCCACGGAACCCAACGGTTCTTCCACGAGCTTCTCCACCCCGCCCACGACGAGCGTTTCAGCGGGCACAGCGCACAGCTCGAACAGCCGAGCGAATCGCCGGTCCCCAAACCTGGGCCGTCCGGCGACCACGACCAGTGCCACATCGCAAGCATGGGCATCGAACAGTGGACACGTGAAGAAGACGAGATCCGCCACGCCGGGGGGCTCGAGGGTCGGAGCCGCGAGATCCAAGGATCGCGCGGCTGTCAGCGCCACCGCGTCCTCGAGCGAACGATCGGTCACGTAACCGAGAGCGCGCGCCACGCGCAATTCGTCGAGCAAAGTGCCCGCGCCGGTGACCAGCGCATCGCTCCCCAGGAGCACGGCGACACCCGAGCCCACCAGCTCCCGGGGGGCCGTGCGCTCGAAGAGGAAGAGATTGGAGCTCGGGCACCACACGATCGGGACCCGTGCGCGCCGCAGGAGCTCGATACCCGGGTCGTCCGCTCCCACGAGATGCACCGGCACGAGCCGTTCCTCGAAGAGCCCCAACTGGTCCGCCTCGGCGATCTCCGCAGCGGATTGCGCGTCCGTGCCCTCGGCGAGGTGAATGCAGAGGGGTGCGTCCCGCGCAGTACCGTCGCCCGACCAGCGGGCCGCCAGCTCCGACTCGAAGCGCACCGAGTTGACAACTCGGACACGAGCGATACGCAGGGGGAAGCTGTCAGAGAATTCCGGTTGCCACGGATCGTGATGTACGGCCGTCGTGACCCCGGCGACGAGGTTCTTCAACGCCCCGAAGAGTAACGCGTCGCGGCGAGGGACTCCCGACAGTCGTGCCATTGCCTCGCCCCACCGTGTGTGTAGATCCTCGCCCCACACGTACGCGTTGGAGTAGGGCGGTGAGCCCAGCCGGGGGAGGTGATTCCGATGCAGGTGGTCGTGCGCGTTGATCAACCCCGGCCGCAGCTCCCCGGGACCCAGGTCCACGACGTAGTCGAACGCGCCGCTGGGCTCGACGAGTTGACCTCCCTCGACGGCCACTGGGCGGCCGCCCTCCGCCCGCAGGAGGAACCTCAACCGGTGAAGCGCAACGCGAGCACCAGAGGCAGGCCGCGCTGCTGCTCATAGCGGTCCAGCATGCTTGCGGCCTCGTAGAATGCCCGCACCCCCGGTCCAACGACGAGGTCCAACCCAACGTCGAACGACAGGCCCGCGCGAGCAGCAGCGTCCCGGTGAGCCGGGAGCTCGTGCACGTGGTGCTGGAGCACGTGCAGGGCACCCTGCGCATCCCGAAAGGTCCGCACGTGCCCCGCCCGTGCCGCCGCGGGGTGGAAGTCGGTTACGATGACGCACCCGCCCGGGCGAGTGGCACGCCCGAGCTCGTCGTAGACGCCACCAAGTTCGAGAACATGACCGATGACGAGCCGACACCAAACCACGTCGAACCGGTGATCGCCGACGGGCAGCGCCCTGACATCCGCCACCGCCAGCCGCAGCTCGGGAGCCCGGTGCTTGCCACGCCTCACCATCTCGGGGACCAAATCGATACCGACCGCGCACCGGGGGCCCTGGGCACCGGCCGCCTGCAGCCGACGTCCCGTGCCGCAGCCGACGTCAAGGAGGGCTCTGCTTGCAAGTGGCGGGGTCAACTCGTGGATCGCCGCCTCGTCCAGCACGGTCGTGGGGTTTTCGACGTCGTAGGTCGGGGCCCAGAGTCGATAGCCCTCCCGAGACGCGAGCGCCCTTGTGGAGGCGCCGCTCATGTACCCGTGTCGGTGGCGGGCCGAAGGTGCCCGTAGGCTTGGCGATCGGGCTGCGGGATCCGGGCCCACTCGCGCACCCGGCGCAGCAGGCGCGGGTTGTCGTAGCGCTCCTTGTCCCAGCGTCGCCGGGCCATGACCTGCGCCAGCGCCTTCCCCCAATGCCGTGTCTTCGCATCCTGCACCGACGGGAAGCGGCTCTTCAGGACCAGCTCGAAGTCCTCGACCCGGGCCTTGAGGCGCCGCGGGAGCCACTCGAGCAGCGGATCTCGATGCGTCATCCAGCCGACCCAATCAGGCTCGATCCACTCTTCCAGCGTGTCCGGCGTGCCGGCCAAGGGGTCGACGTTGCCGTAGGTACCGCGCCGCTGGGGCGTCGGCGTATAGAAGTAGAGGATGATCTCGGCGTCCGGGTTGACCGTCTTCAGCTTCCGAATGAAGCCGAGCGTCGTGTTGATGTCGTCTTCGGGGTCCTCGGGGTCACCGAGCACGAAGGAGAACTCGGGAATGATGCTGTAGGCCCGCGTCTGCTCCGCCACCGCCACGGTTTGCGCGATCGTGAGCCCCTTCCTCATTCTCTTCAGTCGCGCATCCGAACCGGACTCGGCGCCGAAGAAGACGATTTTTAGCCCCGCCCGTTTGATCGTCTCCCAGGTGGAGGCACTAAAGCGCAACATGGCATCGACCCGAGACTCACACCACCAGGCGAGCCCCAGCGGTGTGAGACGGCGGCACAGCTCCGTCGCGTGATCTTCGCGCAGGAAAAAGTTGTTGTCGTAGAAGTGCACACCGTCCACACCGTGCCGCTCGACCAGATATCCAAGGTTCTGCGCGGTGCGGGCCGGGTCCTCCCACTGCTCCCGGCTCCCGAAGGCGGAGATCACCCCGCAGAAGTTGCACGAGTATGGGCAGCCGATCGACGCCTGGTAGACAGCGCTGCGCCGCCCCAGGAACGACGGGTGCAAGTACTCGTCCACGGAGACCTTCCCGTAGGGCGGCGCAGGAAAGGCGTCCGGCCCCAACCAGCGCCGCTCGGGACCGATCCAGGGCGAGCCGTTGTCCCGAAAGCCCAATCCGGCGACGGTCTTC
Organism: Gemmatimonadota bacterium; assembly: GCA_003221005.1. Classification (GTDB taxonomy): domain Bacteria; phylum Gemmatimonadota; class Gemmatimonadetes; order Gemmatimonadales; family GWC2-71-9; genus AG25. The sequence continues at coordinate 48 of QHTZ01000086.1, read as the reverse complement.
GGGTCGCGGCGGCCGTCCAGCACGTCCAGAAGCTCAACGAAGGTCTGC
>QHTZ01000007.1 GCA_003221005.1 Gemmatimonadota bacterium | reverse complement strand
GATACGTCGCGACTACCCGATCGGTGCAGATGACGACGATTCTGGTGAGCGGCGGGATTGGGTATGAGTGGTCGTTTGAGGAGGCATTCCTAAATCGGGAGGGGCCCACGCCCGTGTCCCTCGTCGCGTGCGACGCATCGGTGTCGGCCAGGCGGTTTCTGCTGCGCGGTGTACGCCGGGTTCTCGCTGCCCCCCTCTCGCCGAAGCGCGCGCGCGAGCGCCTTGCGAATGCGCGCTGGAAGTGAGCTCCTCGACCACCTGCCGCAGGGACCCGGCCCTCATGTCTTTGTCAAATTGGACGTAGAGGGAGCCGAGTATACAATCGTACCGGAGATTGTCCGGCGAGCGCCCTCAGTGACGGGGTTGGTGATCGAGTGGCACGACCTGGATCAACGCTGGTCGGACTTCCGGAGCTGCATGGAGGCGCTGCTCGAGCATTTCCATGTCGTCCATTTGCACGGGAACAACTACCGGCCCCTGATCCCCGGCACGAGCGTACCAGCGACGCTCGAAGGCTCTTTCGCGCACAAAGCGCTGGCGGGCAGACGACCGCTGCCGAGCGGCGCCACGTATCCCATCAAGGGGTTGGACTGGCCCTGCAATCCTGAGCGTCCCGATCACCCGTTGACGTTCTAGTTTTGGTTCGAAGTACGGCTGTGCTTCTGAGCTCTTGATTGGGGCTTGACCGCGTTCCGTTATACTGGGAAAACCCCATTTGAGGAGGACCGGTGTGCTCTCTCCGTCTCCATCCCCGTCACACCGTCTGGACGCTCCTTGCCCTGGCTGCCGGTCTCATCGCCTGTAGCGGCGAGCAGGGTCCGACTCAGCCGACGGCCCCGACGAAGCTGGTCGTCGCGCCCGTGAGCGTGAGCGCCGGACTGTATCACAGCTGCGGGGTCACGCCGAGCGGCGCTACGTATTGCTGGGGGGACAACGCCTTCGGCCAGCTGGGGAACGGCACGACGACGAGCAGTCTGACACCGGTCGCCGTCTCCGGCGGGCTCACGTTCGCGGCGCCTTAGAGAGAAGGGCCGCATGCGCCGTCTCACCTTATTCTGCATCCCTCTGGTGCTGGCATGGTCCGAGATGCTACCGGCCCAAGCCGCCCGAGACTCCTCGGCTGCAGGCCAGAGGCCTACACCGCTCTGTTATCGCGCCCGGCCCAAACCCGCATGCTCCGCATTCATCCTCACGAATTTCGGTGGCTACGTGGTGACGGGCGACTTTCCAGTCGGGGTTGTCGTGGATTGGGGCTGGATGGCCAACGTCAGCACCCGGGACGCGATTGGCACGTCGGTGTTCGCGAGTTTTGACCCGAGCCCGCTCCGGTTCAGGCTCGGACCCGCCGTCCGCTACCGCCGCTGGCTCCCGCCTTCAGGATCGTTCGAGGTCGCCGTGGGTGCGCCCCTCGTGGGGCCGTTGGGAAGCACCAACGACGACGTCCGGGGCGCAGTGTTCGGCCTTGTCAAGTGGAGTCCCAACGAATGGTTTGCGGTCGCGGCTCGTCCGGAGCTCGTGCACCGGCCCGTTTTTTTCTGCGGTGGACCGACCAATACCTGCACCTCCGAAGTCCAGTGGCGGGGGCGCGTACCGCTCGGAGTGGAGTTCGGCTGGGTGCCTGGGCTCGCGCTCACTGTTGGGGGCGGAGTCGCACTCCTGGCGCTCGCGTCGCTCTTCCGATTCGAGTGACGACAACGGCCTGATCCACCGTCGTAACCTGCTAGCGCCTCCCGGTACTGTGTGACAGATTGAAACGCGCGGGCCGATGGCCCTGCGCAGCCTCCCAGGTCTCCTCTGTTCTCGTGAGGCGTGGTGGTCTGCCCGGGCCAGTGGCGGAAGGCGTTCCGGCTTCTCGCCAAGGGCAAAGACATCAACTATGAGGGCGCCCTGAGCCCAGTGGATTTGGACGAGTGTGGTAATGCGACCGGCATAACGTTCGGGCTATTCAAGGTTCAACCGGACGGTGCAACGGCGCTCGTTACCAACTTCGGTGCCGGGCCGCAGCCCGCTTGTGAGGACGACGATGAGGGCGACAATGAATGAATGAACACGAACAATAGGGAGAGGGACACAGGGGGCAGCTGCATCAGAAGCCCCGCTCCGGGAGACCGGGGCAGGGCGTTGTCGTCACGCGGGCGGGTGTGCGCTCTCGCTCACCCCATGCGCCGACTCGGAATCGAACCGAGAACCTACTGATTAAGCGTTTCCCCCAGGGCAGGCACCATCGCTATCGACCGACGCGACCAGGCACGACGAAAGCGATCTAGCGAAGGACTAGTGCCCGCTCGGGCCCCTCGGTTCCCGTACGGTTGACACAGAATTGACACAACTAACGATACGCCTGGCACGGAACCGTACCTTCTCGTCTAGCAGCACGCAGCGGCACTAAGTCCGCAAATAGCGACGCAAGGACCCGTATCAGGTTCCGTCTTATCGACGAAATGCACCACAAGCGCCATCACGCCCATGGCGCCAAGAAACACGAGGCCAGCCGTGCGATCCGGCGCCGGTTCCCGGACTCGCAGGACCGTCACCTCCGAGAGCGGCAGGCGCTCGGGCCAGCCGTTGACCACGCCGATGAGGCTGTCGGCGCTCACGCGTGGATAATCGACGACGACCGTGGAGTGATCCGCGCGCGTCACCCAGACCCGGCTCGGTGGGTTGGGCGGGCTCAGGTCAGCCCGTTCCACGGGGCGCATCGCGGTGCAGGCGGCGGTCAGCAGCAGCCAGGTTCCGGCGCCGACAGGAAGGGCGCAAAGGGGGGAGCGCATAGGGTCCTCCGATACAGAGTCCTTCTGTACTATACCGCACCTCCCCGCTCACTTCCACCACCGGCGTCGCAGCGGCTTGATCGGCCGCACCCTACGGCCCGACCTTTCACCTTTCTTTCACTGCCGATCGCGTAACTCCATGCGCCGACTCGGAATCGAACCGAGAACCTACTGATTAAGAGTCAGTTGCTCTACCAATTGAGCTATCGGCGCGCGGGGGCGAAAGATCGTCAGGGTAAAGCGCTTATGCAAGGGTGACGACCCCAAGCGCTGCTGAGCGTCGAGCGTGGTGGGCAAAAATGCGGGCACTTCCAGGCCGCGATCACGCGTGTCTCCGCTCGCGGTGCGCGGCCGTCACGCGGGCTTCCGCTTCGACATTATTGGCGCCCGCGAGCTGCGCCGCCACAGTCGCGGCGTCTTCATCGAGGAACGCCTCCGGAGCGTGCTTCATGTAGCCCAGGGTCATCGTCGCCGTCGCGTGGCCCAAGAGCTTTTGCATCCGGACGATCGGCACGCCCGCCTGCGCCGCATGGACGGCGAAGGTGTGCCGCGCATCGTGCGGCCGCGCACCGGAGATGCCGGCTGCCGTGCAGGTCGCGTTCCACACGTGCCGGAGGACGCCATATCGTTGGAAGTTGCCTGCGAAGACAATGTCATTGGGTCCCGGCCCGATACGCGCGAGGTGCTTCGCGAGTGCGCGTTCCAAGGGCTCGGCGATCGGCAGGTCGCGCACAGCCTCCTTGGTCTTAACGCGCCGATCCGCCTCATGGATCGAGATCCGTCTTGCCGATAGGAGAACGTCGGCCCCGCGCAGGCCCTGCACCTCTCCCAGTCGCGCCCCCGTATAGAACGGCGTAGCGAAGAAGAGCCACCATTCCTCCGGACAGGTATCCTGGAACGTCGCCAACCAACCAGCGCTCGACCAAGGCGCCCAGCCGGGGGCTCACCGCCTTCGCCTTCAGATGCTCGAGCGACGGGGATCGCAGAGAAAAGTATCGTGGACATCCGCGAGCTTCAGCCGATGCTGAGCGAGTAGATCCAGCAGATCGCGCCGCCCCGCGTCGCGGAGGGCCGCGAGCGTCCGGCACATGGCAGCGGCGCGCGTCTTGTTGGTCGTGCTGCAAGCGAGGCGCAGTTCGTGGGTAGCCGCGCCACCGCACGTCGACCTCGTAGGTTGCCTGGCCGCGGCGACGATGAGGCTTCACCGCGAGACCCTCCTTCCCTCGAGCCAGCGCTCGACATCAGCACGCCGCCATCGCAAACAGCGCCGCGACAATCGTACAGCGGGTATCCCGAGCTCGTAGACGCGCTTGGTGGGCACGCTGAGAATGGCCGCGACGTCGACGGCGCGGAGTAGCCGCTCCCCGGAAGTCACACGCACCGTCTCGGGCACACTCTCGGGCGGTGCCCAGCGTGTCTTTCGAACTCTTCGCCGACTGGCCTCTGAAGCGACCACCCAGGCATCCAGCTGGTCGCTTTGTGCCCCTTCCACAATTTGCCGACCGTGCGCGTCCAGCGCCATCAGCGCTCCTCCTCCTCCGGCTCGCGGCCAATACGATGTCATTCACCGCCTGGTGCGCTCCTCGGAGACCCGAGTCCGTTTAGTCACGGGCGACGTGGGGGCGTTAGCGCCTCGTCGCGGCCGCGGAGAGCGGACAACCCCGGTGCAGTGTCGGGGCGCTGGCCAGCGGCAGCAGGCCCCTGCTACCTTAGAGTACTTCGCCATCGGGCAAAGCGCTCTCGTCGCCGACGACACAGCCCCCTACTTTAGAGTAGTCCCGGTCGGGGCCCGCCGTTGCAACGGCGACCGCAACACCGAGCCCTCCATCTCCACCCTACCTCGCAATTCGGAGCAGCGTTGTGTCCCCGAGGGCGACGGAGGGGACCGCTGGTGGAAGGCACGGGCGGCTCGAGGCGGTCGTCGCCCTTGAGCGCCCGCGAGGGCGCACCCCTGGCCTCTGGCGGGGGATCATGAACGGGCAGACCTTCAACTTGGAGAGCATGGAAGTCACGGAGCTGCACGTGACGACCATTGCGCCGCCCTGGGCGTACGTGTCGGCGTCGTGGACTTCCAGCTGGGCACGGGAGTCCGGGTAGGGCTCAGCGCGTGCAGGCCGTGGCCCGTTGTGCAAGCCGGGGCGCTTCGGGATGAGGAGAGCCTCGCGGGTTCTTTAACTGGTCGTGCTGCTGACCGTCACCGTCGGCGCAAATCCGGTCAAGACAAGCACACCCGTGCCCGGAGCAACGCCCCGCGCGGTGGAGTTGATGCTAACGAGACGGAATGCAAGGTCTGCGGTGCGGTCGCGCTTGTCATGCTGACCCTCAATCGCCACCCCCGTCCCCTACTGTCCGCTGCACGAACCTCTACGTGCAACGGTGCAAGGATCGGGAGAGCCGGTCCAGCCGGGCGGCCGTGCGAGCGTCCACGACGTTCTCACGGACAAGTCTGAGGGTCGCCGCTGGGGCACGTTTTCAGCGGACCATCACCAGCAAAGCCGTTTGGCGCAGTCAACCAGCTACCGATCATCCAGACCGCCAGCACGACCGCTCCGCCCACCCCCACCGCGAGTATCCTGGTCTTCGCCGGTGCCCCGACAACGGCCTTCACCTCGGTCAGGCGGGACAGCGGAATCGCCGTGAATTGCCCGTGCACCGTTCCGCCGAGCGTATCGCCGGTCAAGCGGGCGTCCGTCATGCGGACGACCGACCGATCGCTATCGGTGAGCAAGAGCGTCCGGGGTTTCAGGCGCGAAAGGTCCTCGGCGGGGGACGCGAGCGGGACGGCAGTGTGGCAACCTGCTGAGGCGAAGAGCAACCAGCAGGCTAGAGTAGTCGTCCGCATAGAGGCTCCTCGAAAGGGCCGACCAACGCTGGCCCGCTCTGAACGGGGCGCGTCCACCGGCAGCGTCCAGCAAGACGGGGCGACTCCGGACGCTCCGTCCCGGGCCGTACGTCCTTGCTGTGTGCGTTCACCTACTGTTCTTACCCCGCCGCTGCCCCTACGGGTCACGCCCATAGGGCCACCCGACCTCGAGTAGAAGCATCGCTCGACATT
>QHTZ01000050.1 GCA_003221005.1 Gemmatimonadota bacterium | reverse complement strand
GGCCACGTGGCGGGCTCGCTCGGCGTAGAGCTGCCGGCGCGCGCGCCTGAGCCGCGCCACCCGCGCCTCACGGCGTTCCTGCTGTGGGATTACGGCGACGCGGGGCTATTCCGCGGGTGGTGAGCCGGCCGGGAATGTAGGGGCACGACATGTCGTGCCCCTACTCGACTGGTCACCCGCGCCCAGGCCCTCCCGCTACGGCTTACTCGGCGGCGTCCGGGGATCGTCGGCCGGGTTGACGTAGGTCATCGCGAACGGGCCCGTGGAGGTCACCGCCACGACGGTCGCACCCTTCGCCTGCGCGAAGTGATGCATGTTCGCCGGCAGCGAGCCTTTGTCGCCGACCATCAGGTGCTTCAACTTCGGCGCTTGGAACGTGTCGCCGGTGCCGAACAAGAACATGCCTTCCTTCACCTCGACCCCTTCGTCGGTCGGATGAAAGTGCGGCGGGATGCGGTAGCCGTCCGGCATCGAGAGCTGGATGGTGAACGGCCCCGGCTTGGACGGGTCGCCGCTCACGACGGCCATCTTGGCTCCCGGCGGGAACGCGGCCGGCGCCGGGCCCCACTGCAGCGGGGCGGCCTGAGCGGCCGGGGCGGCAGCGCCTTGGGCGTGCAGTGCGGCGGCGCAGAGCAAGAGCAAAGCGGCGGGGATGAGGAGAACGGCGCGCATTGGAGGCTCCTGGGTTGGGAACTGTGAGCTCACTCAGGATTAAGCTGCGCTCTGATGGCGGGGTGCGGAAGGGTCAGAGCCCATAGCCTCTCGCCATCGCCGTGGCAGCGAGCACCATGAGGCCCAGCAGGCCGGCCTGTATCAAACTGATACGGGCGAAGGTGCGTGCGGGCGAGGTGTCGATCGCCTCGCCGCGCGCGACTCGGGCGCGCCACTTGATGAGTGTCATCATGGGCCGAAGCTCGAGGACGAAGATGAGGACGAACAGGGCCATCTTCGTGAGAAAGAGACTGTTGTGGACGTAGTAGCTCGTCCCCTTCTCGAGCCCACCGAACGCCCGGACGAGGCCGGTCCCGATCCACAGCAGTGCCGCGATGCCCCACCACGTGTCCGCGTAGAACACCCGCTTCAGGCCGGTCGAGTCGAGTGGCGGCCGCAGAGCACGGGCGCGGGACCAGACTGCGCCCATTCCGACGCCGAGGGCTAGGAGGTGGAGCGCGGCGAACAGCCAGCGAATGAACACGTGACAATCCTACTTTGGCCGGCGCGCGCTGCCACGGCGCTTGGGAATACGTTCACGCTGACCTCCAAAGGGCCGAGACAGTGCCGCGGGCGACTCGCGGGCGCATACCCAGAATCTGCTAGGGACGAAATGTGGCGTGGCCCCGGCCGAAGAGGCTGCCGAGTCCGCCGGGATCGCCGATCCACCTAAATACGACTACTTGGTACTGCGCGCCGCGACTCAACGGCGATGCAGCGGCCGGCTGAAGCCCCTTTGGCGGCACCTGGCCGTAGCGGATGCCTGACGGCAGAGGGTTTTCCGGCGCGTAGCGGCCGCTGTAGAGCACCCAGCCCCCCCTCGCGCCCTCGGTCGAGAAGACCTGGATCGAGGCCATGCCACACGTCGGTTGCCAAGTAAAGCGCGGCGCTGTGCCAACACCGACCTGCACCGCGACTTCTTGGTCATCTCCACAGGGTATGATCGGCTCAAACGCGTTATCTGAACACGTCAAGAGCACAGGAGCGATTCGGAGTACGGCAAGACGTCCGACGGACCGAGGTGCAGTCATGGTGATCTCCCGGGCGCTGCACCGAGCTGCCCGTCACCTCGCCGCCTGAGGTGCCAGCCAAAGACTGCGTGGTAGAAGTCGGACGAACGACGGACGTCGCTTGCGGGAATCTCCAAGTAGCAGATCTTGCCGTTTCCGAGCGTAGGCGGCATCAGAACTCTCGAGTTTGTCGTGGGCGCTACAGTTCCTTCCGGAAGCACCGCACCAGACCGACCTCGCTAAAGCCGAGCGCGCGATGGGCGGCGGCGCTGACTGCGTTGTCTGGCTCTGCGTCCGACGCCAACTCACGGCAGCCCTGGGAGCGTCCCCACTCCTCCGCCGCCGCGATCAGCGCGCGACCGACCCCGTGGCCACGAGCCTGTGGCACGACGAACCATCCTTCGACGTACGCCACACGGTCGCTGCTGCAGCCGTCGGCGTACGCGCGAATCGACAGCTCGACGAGGCCGACTGGACATCCCGCCCCGTCCTCCGCGAGGAGCACGGCGAGCGGCTCACGCGCGGCGCCGGCGAAGAACCGGTCGATCCCCTCCCGGTGCTCGGCTGCGGAATCCTCGGGCCAGAGGGCGTGGCGCAACTGAAGCCACGCGGCAGCGTCCCGCGGTTTAGCGGGTCGAACCGTGATCATTGAATGGCTGCTGCCGAACGGATCGCGCCTAAGGTGCGGGCGACTCGCCCGCCGGCGCAAGGGTAGTGGGTTAGCGCCCGCCAGCTTCAAGCGCAAGGAATCGCGAGCCTACGTCTACGGCTGATCGATGACGTGCTTCATCCATTCGGGAGTGCGCCGAGTAATTCCCGCGTAGACGAATCGCGTACCAGTGACACCTGCCCAGATCAGCAGCGTAAGTGCGATAGCGCGCTCGAGGCCGGCGGGACCTGGTGCTCCGGCGAAGAGAAAATAGACGACTACACCACACATCGAGAGGAGGCCGAGACCGAGAACCAACGCCAGAACGTGTACTGCTGTTCTGTGGCTTGGGTGCGGCGGAATGGGAGCCACCAAGAAGGTGGACGCCCCTTGGCTCCGGCCCAAACGTCGTGTCCCGCGATGCCCATCAAAAGCAGTCCCAGAACTAGTTCATCGCTCCGGGCCGGAGGGGCGCCGTGGAGGACCAAGAAGAGGCCCAGCAGCCCCATGAGGGCGCCTTGCGTAATCGACGCGATTCCGCCAGATCGATGCGTACCGGTCTTCTATCGTGTGCGTGTCGGCCTAACTCGTAATAATGCTGCAGAGCACTCTCCAACTTCGCCGCATAACGCGCGCTCGCAAGACGCTTACGAGGCTGCAGGTGCCCTACTCGTACCTCAGCGCCACGATGGGATCGAGGCTCGCCGCCTGCCGCGCCGGCCAGATGCCGAAGAACAGGCCGACCGCCGCACTGAACACGAAGGCGAGCAGGATCGCGAGCGGCGAGATCAGTGTGTTCCAATGCGCGATCGAGGAGATCTCCACGGCGCCGAGCGTGCCGAAGAGCACGCCGATCAGCCCGCCCACGAGGCACAGCACCAGCGCCTCCACCAGGAACTGGAACATGATGTTGAACCGTGTCGCCCCCAGCGCCTTGCGGACGCCGATCTCGCGGGTGCGCTCGGTCACCGAGACCAGCATGATGTTCATGATCCCGATGCCGCCCACGAGCAGGCTCACCGCGGCGATCCCCGCGAGCAAGTACTTGAAGGTGTCCGTGGTCTGCTGCAGCGTCGCCAGGATGTCCGTCTGATTGCGGATCTGGAAGTCGTTGTCCTGACCGGGCCGGATCTTGTGTTGGCGCCGCAACACCCGCTCGATCTCGATCATCGCGAGGTTCATGGACTGGAGATCGTTCGCCTGCGCCGTCAGACTGCGCAGCCGGTCCGTCCCCATGACCCGGTAGCGCGCCGTCTGGAGCGGAATCAGGATCTGCTCGTCGGGGTTGAAGAACGACCCTTGCGAGCCCTTCTCGGACAGCACGCCGATGATCTCGAAGGAGATGCCACGGATCAGCACCTCCTGGCCGATCATCGCGTCGCGGTTCGAATTGAGCATGTCGGGCACCGCGGACCCGGCGACGGCCACCCGGCGGCGCGCCGCATCGTCGCCGGCGGTGAACATCCGACCCGCCGTGATCGTGTAGTTGTGCACCGGCGCGTAGTTCGGCGTCGTGCCCACGACGTTGACGTTGATATTCTGGTCGCCCTTCTGAACCTGGAGGTTGCTCGAGAGCTCCGGGACGACGGCGCTCACGTAGCGGGCGTTGTTGGCGAGCGCGGTGTCGTCGTCCAGCGTGAGGCTCACCCGCTGGCCGCTCGCGACGCCGCGCATGAAGCTCTGGCCCGGATACACGCTGAGCAGGGTGGGGCCGAGCGCCTGAATCCGGTCCTGGACCGACTTCTGCGCCCCGGAACCGAGGGCGATCATCGTGATCACCGCGCCCACGCCGATGATGATGCCGAGCATCGTGAGCAGCGAGCGCAGCTTGTTGGCGCGCAGCGCCTCGAGCGCGACGACGATGATCTCGCCCAGCAGCATGGCTACCTCGCCGCGGGGCCCGTGAGCACGAGCACGGTGTCGCGCTCGGCCAGGCCGCCGGTGATTTCGATGTAGT
>QHTZ01000057.1 GCA_003221005.1 Gemmatimonadota bacterium | reverse complement strand
CGGACGGGGCGGAACCCACTGCTGAGCTCCGAGGAGGCTCGCACCCCCCAGGAGGAGGGCCAGGGCGGACCGAGGGGCGGTCCGTAAGCCAATCGGCGGCATGGTCTTACAACGACAGAGCGGGCGACCGGATTCGAACCGGCGACGTCCAGCTTGGGAAGCTGGCATTCTACCCCTGAATTACGCCCGCGAGGTTACAGCGTCATCACTTACACGGTCAGGCTGGCTGTCTACGCCCGTGGTAACATAGGTGGTAACATCCAGCCCTCTCAACCGCTCCCCAAACTTAGCAGCGAACTGTTCAACGCGGTACTCTACCCCGTCGGCTCGGTGACGGACCTGCCCCAGGTGTCCGTAGACCCGGCGCACCATCGCCTCTGCCCCAACCGAATCTGGTAGCTTGCCTCAGGCCCTGTGCTGTATTACACTGTCATACATGAGCGCCGTGACGATCCGCCTCGACTCCAAGCTCCAGCGCGAGCTCGACCGCCTGTGCCGGCGACTCGGCCGGACGCGCAGTGAAGTCGTACGGGACGCGCTGCGCCGCCAAATCGCGCTGCTGCGCTTCGATGAGGGGCGGCGACGCCTGATGCCCTACGCCGAGGCCGCCGGCTACCTCACTGATGAGGACGTCTTCCGTGATGTGTCGTGAAGGTCTTCTTCGACACCAACGTCCTCATCAGCGCCTTCACGACGCGCGGCCTCAGCGCTGACCTATTCCGTCTCGTCGTCGCGGAGCACGGGCTGCTGACCGGGGAAGTCAATCTCACGGAGTTCCGCCGGGTCTTGCGCGAGCGGTTCAAGGTGCCGCCAGCCGAAATCGCCCTGGTCGAGGACCAACTCCGCTCCCACACTATCGTGCCCCGCCCCACCGCGCCCTCCGATCTCCCGCTGCGCGATCCAGATGACACCTGGGTGCTCGCCTCGGCGCTGGCGGGTGGGGCCGAGCTCCTCGTCACAGGCGACAAGGATCTCTTGAGCCTCGCTGAGCGAGCCCCGCTGCCGATCGTGAATCCGCGAGGCTGCTGGGACCGCCTGCGGCGAACCCGATGACGGGCGAAGCGAGCGACGATGCGCCACGATGGTAACACAGGTGGTCACAACGCGGGCGTTTCGGGCCGGCGCTGGCCGGCGCTCGCGTCGCGTAACTCGTTGAAAATTCAACGGCCGTCGCTGGTGCGCGACGGCCGTCACGTCTTGGGAAGCTGGAAACCGCTCCGCGCGGTACTCCGCCGCCTCGACCGGATCAGGGGCTCCAGGCGGTTCGCTCACTTCAGATATTGCGTAACAAAATCCAGGACGTTCTGACGGTCCAGGCGGAACACTCCCCCGGTGCCGGCGCAATTCCCATTGAGCCCGAACGACGTCACCCCGGCGATGACGTTGCTGCTGCCGAGGTAGTTGGGCCCACCGGAGTCGCCGAAACAGGTGCCGCCGGTCGCGGCGTTGTTCGACAGCAAGAGCGAGAAGTCCCCGGTGAATCCCGGCGTGTTGATCTGGATCAGGTGAGGCTCGGCACTCATGCGGATCTTCTCGGCTTCGATGAAGACGGGGTTAATTCTTTGCAGGCCGTAGCCCACCGCGGTGAAGACCGTGGCGCTGCCGCGTTGTAGCGCGTCGAGCTGGTTTGCTGCGGGAAGGGTTCCGTACTGCCCTGCGGGAAGCTGGACGGCCTTTTTCAGCAGGACTACTCCCACGTCATGTCGGAAGAAGGCGGCCTCCGTGAAGAGCGGGTGTGCGTGCCACGCTGCGGCCTCAACGGTGTTCGGGCCGGCAAACGGGTAGTTGTTGTTACCGTCCTGGACGTCCGACTCGGTGAAGATGCGCATGCCGCTGAACTCGCCGGGCTCTCCCGCGCAGTGTCCGGCCGTGAGCACGACCTTCGGGGCAATGAGCGTGGCAGAGCAGCGGAACGCCGGCTTCCCACCGACATCCATCACCAAGAGGACAACCGCGGGATGGGCGTCACCATCGACCACACCGTTGGTGATGAAAGAAGGTCGAGAGGGACCTTGGGGCTCCGTGGAGACTCTGTCGCAACTGAGCAGGCTGATGCACGCGGCAGCAAGGACCGGGATGAATGTGCGCGACCTCATGGTTCCTCCTCACGACTAGGTGTGCACGGAAGCCCCGCGCGATGCGGAGAGGCTGTGCGAGTGTAACGCCGAATGAGGGCATTGACTAGATGCACCGGCCGTGGCTGGCCGCGGGTCGGCGAGTCCCTGAATGCACGACGGCCGGCGTCGATTCGACGCCGGCCGTGTTCGCGCCTTCCCGCTTCAGTGAGTCTTCACTACGGGGAGGTATTCCCGAAGTCCATGCCGCCGGCACTCCAGCCAGCGATCGGCAGCGCATAACCAGACGTGGCCCCGAAACCGTCGACACATACGGCCCCTGCCCAGCTCCCGGGGAACGTCTCACTCCAATTTGCTTCCAGCCGCACTTCGCAGACCGAGTAGTCCCCGTCGGCCAGATTCGCGAAGCTATAGAGGCCCAGGCCGTTCGTGACCGCCCGACCAATGACGGAGCCGCCGAGGCTCAGCTCGACGCACCAGTTCGCGAGACCAACGCGCCCCGTGCTCAGGTCATTGTACACACGCCCGTCGATCGATTGCACTCCCGCGGGCGCCGGCACCAAAACCGCGCACGCTGGCGGCGGTGGCGGTGGCTGCACCGGCGGCGGTGGGGGCGGCGGTGGCGGCGGAGGCGGTGGCGGCGGCTCTACCGGCGGCGGTGGTGTCACCGGCGGCGGTGGAGGCGGGTCACTGGGCACGCTCGGGCACTTGTTTATTTCCTTGCCCGGGTGTTGGTCAGCACGCTTCGCGCAATGCGCGGCGTCGTGGCCTAACCCTTGGGAAACGCCCACCACAAACGGTGTGGCGACCAAGGCGACGAGTACGGCGAAGGCACGCATATTTCTCCTAGCTCGGTAATGCTGAGGAGGGGCGCGCCTCAGCGGAATTGCTCAGTGTTCCAAGACGGGACGACCACTGGGCACCCTGAAGTTCGCTGGGAGCGGTCCGGGGGGCTGTGGGGCACGTCACGCGGCCGCGTAACCTGCTGCGCATGAGCGTGTTACGAAATGACTAGGAGAATCCCTAGCTTGTTCTAGCGCTTGTACCTCCACGCCACGATCCCCGCCCCCTTCGGCTTCAGGTCAAACGTCACATTCGCGCCGGGGGCGATCGCTGCCACCTCCTGTGCCAGCGTCGCCACGACCTCGCCTTTGGCGCTCAAGAACTCGAACGTGAGCGTGAGCGGCGGGCTCGCCGTGGAGCGGGGGTTGGAAACGACGGCGCTGAGCACGGCATCGTGCTCGCCCGGCCTGAAGCCCTCCACGGTGACCTCGACCGGCAGCGCCTCGGCCAGCTGGAGATAGTGGAGCGTCGAATCGCCCTTGCCTTTGAGCCGCCAGGCCTGCGCCGCCATGCGGAGCGTTTGCCGATTCAGCGGGTCCACCGCGTAGAGCCGCTGCGACGCGCTGAAGGCGCGCGCCGTGTCCCCGGCGAGCGCGGCGGCCCCCGTGTAGATGAGCAACGCGTCGCGATCGTACGGGTCCTTGGCGAGCCCCGCCTCTACCGCCTGCAAGACGAGCCGGTAATGGCCCCGTGCCGCAGCGTCATAGTCATGGATCGCCTGCGTCGTCACGGAATCGCAGCGCAGAGCGACCTGGCGAGCCGTGAGCGTGCGGCTCGCCTTGCGCGCCTCAGCGCGGCACTCCTTCCCCCGGGTAGCCGTATCCGGCGGGTTGGGAATGCCGTCCAGGATGGCTCGTGCCACCGCGAACAGGTCGGTCGCGCTGGCTGAGTCGGCGTGCTCGAGCACCTGCTTGTACATGGCCATTGCCTCGTCGCGTTTCCCCATGAGCGAGTACACAGCCGCGAGACCCGCCGTCGCTTGCATGTCGTGGGGATAGACGGCAAGGTACTCCCTGTACGCCGCGACGGCGTCGTCGTAGCGCTGGGCGCCGTGATACACGCGCGCCAGGTTGAACATCGCGTCCTGCCTGTCCTTCGTGTACTTGGGGTCATGTGCGGCCTGGATCGCGAGCTTGAAATACTTCGCCGCCGAGTCGGGCTGCTGACCGTTGGAGAGCAGCGTGGCGAGGTAGACGAAGCCCGTCGGCTCGCCAGCGTACAGCTGGTTTGCCCGCCGGAACGAGGCGATCGCTGAATCGGTATTCCCCGCCTGCCAGGCGGCGATCCCGGCATTCATCAGCGGCATCCACAGTTGCCGGCGATACATGTTGACGTCGTTCGCACATGCCGGCGCCAGCGCGACGGCCTTGGTGAACGCGGAGTCCGCCCCCGCCGCGTCATTGGTGGCGAGGTAGTACCGCCCGAAGTAATACCACGCCGCGGGATTCTTCTGCTGGTTCGCGGTCGTCACCGCCTGCTCCAGCACCTTCAGCGCGTCGTGCAGGTCTTTCAGCCGCTGATCCGCGAACCTGGTTTCCGCAGCATTCTTGAGGTACAGCACCCCGCTGTTCACGAGATAGTGTCCCGGCTTCAGGTCGCAAGTGGGCCCACGCCATTCCCCCTGGGCCGCGCCCCGGGCAGTCAGCGCCGTCGCCACGACGGCCAGCACCAGACTCGCACGCTCGAATGCTCGCCTCACGCTCACTCCTTGGATTTGGCGACGAGCGCCTCCGCGTCGCGCTGCGCCGCCCGCGCCACCTCGATCGGCGGCCGGCCCAGCGCGCTCGCGGCGGCGAGCACGTCGTCGTATTCGGGTTTGACGCGAACACCGCCCGGCTGCTCTAGCACCTTGACCCGGACCGACACCTCGGGAGCGAGCTGTACCGTCACCTGACGACGCGGCAACGTCGCCCGCTCCGCGACCCAGCGGCGAATGCCCGCCGTCGTGCTGTGCTGGAACAGCGCCGCGGTCACCTGCTCCGCCAGCTCCTCGGGCGCCACGACCTCGACGCGAAACCCCGCTCGCCCCTTCTTCATCTGCACGGACCAGGTCTGTACATCGAGCGCCCCGGCCGCGGTGAGCGCCTGCCGCAGCGGCTCCACGTACTCGGGACTCATGTCGTCTACGTCCGTAGCGAGCAGCACCACACGCCCGGCCTCGGCGGCCTGCTCGGCCAGCAGCACCCGCAGCGCGTTCGGGTAATGGTTGGGGTCGCGCTGCCCCGCACCCCAGCCGCTCCGCACCACGCGCCACTGCGCCGGAGGCCGCCCCGCCGACAGCACGCGCAGCAGCGCGGCACCGGTTGGCGTCGTTGCCTCTCCCTCCACCGGCCCGCCCGTCGCCACCTCCAGCCCCTCGAGCAGCACGGCGGTCGCGGGCGCCGGCACCGGAAGGCGGCCGTGCTCCGCGTCCACCCACCCGGTGCCTACCGCCACCGGCCAGTTGTACACTGCCTCGACGCCCAGCTGCTCGAACCCCTCGATCGCCCCCACGATGTCCAGCAACGCGTCCACCGCCCCGACCTCGTGCAGGTGGACCTTCTCGGGCGCCACGCCATGCACTCGTCCCTCGGCCTCGCCCAGCAGCTGGAATGCGCGCACCGCGCGCTCACGCACCCAGGCGGACACGGGTGCGCTCTCGACCAGCTGCACCAGCTGCGCGACGGGGCGACCGTGCGGCTGTTCGGGGATCAGGAACTCGACTTGCTTGCAACCGACGCCCGAGCGGCGTACCTCGCGGATTGTCACACCCACGCCCGCTACGCCGAGCCGGCCGGGCAGCCCTTCGAGCCACGACGCGGGGAGACCGAGGGACAGGAGACTGCCGAGGGTCATGTCGCCACTGATGCCGGCGGCGGGATCGATGACGGCGATGCGCATCTCTCGAAATCTAGCCTCGGTAGAGCCACCCGGCGCCGGTGTTGAAGAGCACGATGCGCTCGTCCCCACTGAGCGTACCGCACTCCTTGAGCGCGATCACGGCCGCCAGCGTAGCACCGCCTTCCGGCGCAGCGTCGATGCCTTCCTGGGTCTGGAGCTCGCGCGCCGCCGCCGTGAGCTGCGTGTCGCTCACGGCGACCGCCCCGCCGCCGCTCTCGCGCAGCGCGCGCAGCATCAAGCGGTCTCCCAGTGGCGCCGGCACGCGGAGCCCGGCGGCCACCGTCACCGGATCAGGCCAGGGGGCGCACCGGTCGGCTCCCTCGTCGAATGCCTTCACGACAGGGGCGCACCCGCTCGACTGCACGCTGTACATGCGAGGCGGAGCGCCGAGCACCCAGCCGCTGGCGCGCAGCTCCTGGAACGCTTTCCACATGCCGATCAACCCGGTTCCACCCCCGGTGGGATACACGATCACGTCCGGCAGGGTCCAGCCGAGTCGCTCCGCCAGCTCAAGCCCCAACGTCTTCTTGCCTTCGATGCGGTACGGCTCGCGCAGCGTCGAGACGTCCACCGCTCCGTGCTCGGCCGCGTAGGCGCGCGCCGCCGCGCCGCAATCGCCGATGTGACCATCGATGAGCACCAGCTCCGCCCCGAAGCTCTGGATCTGCGAGCGGATCACCGGCGGCGTGCAGGAGGGCGCGAACACGCAGGCCGCGACGCCCGCGCGGCTCGCGTATGCCGCGAGCGCAACGCCGGCGTTGCCCGCGGTCGGCACCACGAAGCGGCGCGCGCCGGCGCGGGTCGCGCGCGTGATCGCGACGGCGAGGCCCCGCGCCTTGAACGACCCCGTGGGGTTCTTTCCTTCATCCTTCACCCATAGATCGCGCAGGCCGTAGCGCGCCCCGAGGCGCGCGGTGGGAAGCAACGGCGTCGCGCCTTCGCCCAGCGTGACGGGAGCCTCATCCGCGCCGAGCGGCAGCCACTCGCGGTAGCGCCACATGTTCCAGCGACGCTCGCCAAGCAGCCGCTTCGCCTCGGGGGAGGGGGACGGCGTGGTCGCGTAGCGAACGAGGTAGGGCTGCCCGCAGGACTCGCAGACGCCCGGCAGCCCCGCGGCATCGTGCGTGCCGCCGCATGCTGAGCATTCGAGCATCCAGGACACCGTCACGCGCGGGCCTGCAGCCGGTCAAGCACCCGCTCGGCGAGCGTCGCGGAGAACCCGGGGAGCGCCGCGATCTCGGCGGCGCTCGCGGTCTTCACCCCCGCGAGCGAGCCGAAGCGCTCCAACAGCAGCCGGCGTCGGGTGGGCCCGATTCCCGGAATCGCCAACAGCTCGGACGTGATTGTGCGCTGTACGCGACGCTTGCGGCTGAAGCTCACCGCGAACCGGTGCGCCTCGTCGCGGGCGCGCTGCACGAGCTTCAAGGACGGGCTGCGGCGCGACAGCTTGAGCCCCTCGCTACGACCAGGCAGGAAAATCTCCTCCTCTCGCTTCGCAAGGCTCACAATCGGGAGTGCTTCGAGACCGAGCGCCCGCGCTGCGTCCAGGGCGGCGCTGAGCTGTCCTTTCCCGCCGTCGACGACGATCAGGTCCGGCAGCGGCTTCCCCTCATCCCGCCGCCGCGTGAGGTAGCGCGTCACGACTTCGTGAATCGCAGCGAAGTCATCCTGTGGGGCTGCCGCTTTGATCTTGAACCGGCGGTATTCGGCCTTCTTGGGGCGCCCGGCCTCGAACCATACGAGCGATCCGACCGTGTCGCGCCCCTGGTTGGTCGAGATGTCGATGCACACGAACGACCGCGGCACCACCGTGAGGCCGAGATCGCGGCCCAGCGCGTACACGGGATCGGCCGCGCGCTCCTCGACGTCGAAAGTCTCGATCAACAAGCTCTCGAGCAGATGGCGCGCGTTCTGGTCGGCCAGCTGGACGAGCTTCGCACCGCTGCTGCGCTGCGGCACGTGCCAGGCGACGGCCGGCGCGAGTGTGCCGAGCGCTTCCAGGTCGTCCGGGGCGAAGGGAAGCAGCACCCGCTCCGCTCGCTGGTCGAGCGGGAGGTAGAAGCGCACGAGGAAGGCTGCGAGCACGGCGCCGTCGGGCTCGTGCTCCACGTTCTCGAGGAAGCGATGCTCCCGGGCGATCAGTCGCCCGCCGCGGATCCGCAGGATCACGCCGCAGGCATCGTCCCCGTCCCGCGCGAACCCGATGGCATCCGCGTCGCCGCCGCCTACCAGCTCGACGGTCTGCGGCTGCTCCACCTGATCCAGCCACTTGAGCGCGTCCCGCAGCTGGGCCGCCCGCTCGAAATCCTGCGTCCCGCTCGCTTCGAGCATGCGCTGCCGCATGCGAGCGCGCACGTCCACCGTCTTGCCGTCGAGGAAGAGGAGCACGTCCTCGATCATCCGCGCATAGTCGTCCCGGCTCTGGTAGCCAACGCAGGGGGCTCGGCAGCGTTCGATATGGTAGTCGAGGCAGGGGCGGTCGGGGGCGTCGCGCGGGAGATCCCAGGAGCAGGACCGCACCGTGAAAAGGCGGCGGATAATGTTGAGGGTCCGGCGCAGCGTCGCGACGTCGGTATACGGCCCGAAATAACGCGCGCCAGGAATCGTGACCCGCCGCACGACGAGCACCCGCGGGAACGGCTCACCCAGCGTCACCGCGATGCGCGGGTAGCTCTTGTCGTCGGTAAGGCGGATGTTGAAACGGGGCTTGTGCTCCTTGATGAGGTTGTTCTCGAGCAGCAGCGCCTGAGCTTCATTGGGGACGACGATCGTTTCGAGGTCGGCGATCTGGCGCACCAGTGCGGCGTGCTCGGGGCTCGAATCCGCGTCGGGACCGAGGTAGCTCGGCACGCGCGCCCGCAGGCTCTTCGCCTTGCCCACGTAGAGGATCTCCCCCGCGGCGCTCTTCCAGAGATACACGCCGGGCTTGTCGGGGAGGGTTTCGAGCTTGCGGTCGATCAGGTCACGAGCTTCCACAGGCGCGCGGCATCGGGGTGCTTCAGGGCCAGAGCGAGAGCGGCGTACATCACCCCAAAAATAGTCACCCCGAGAAGGGCCACGGGAATCGGCCCGGTCCCCGCGGCGAAGCGCACTGCCGCCGCTGCCCCGGCCGTCGCCGCGCCTGCGGCCACCACGCTCGCACCCACCGCTCGCCACTCGACAGCGCCCATGATCGCTCCGATCCGCCGGTCGAGGTCCCGCAAGTGGAGGATCACGTTCACCGTAGAGCCCAACGACGACCCGAAGGCGATCCCCGCCGGCCCATACCGGCGCATCAGCACGACGGCCAGTCCCGTGGAGAGCGCCAACGAGAGCGTGGCGATCTTGACCGGCGTCCGGGTGTCCCGCAGTGCGTAGAACCCGGACGCGAACAGCTTCACCGTAGCCTGTCCCAGCAGGCCGACGCCGTAGGCCGCGAGCACCCCTCCCACCAGCGCGCTGTCGTCCGCGTCGAAGCGCCCGGTCTGGAACAGCGCGGCCACGAGCACGGGCCCCAGAGCCGCGAAGGCGAACGACGACGGCAGCACGAAGAAGGTGACCCTCCGGAACGCGGTCGCGATGCGGACCCGCAGCTGCTCGTTCGGGGTCGCGGCCGCGGCGTCGCGCGACAGCTCCGGCAGCGACGCCGCGGCGACGGACGCGCCGAACACGCTGACCGGGAGCAGCTGCACAAGCTGCGCGTAGCCCAGCGCCGAGACGCCCCCCGGGCCGGTGAACGAGCCTAGCACCGTGTCCACGAACCCCGAGAGCTGCGCCACCCCGGCCCCGAGCAGCAGCGGCAGCCACGCGGTGACCACGTCGCGCACGCCTTCCGGCCGCGTCGTGAACCGGAGCGCGATCCCGCCGAGCAGCCGCCAGCAGGCGGGGAGCTGCACGCCGATCTGCAGCAGGGAGCCCGCCACCGTACCCCAGGCGAGCGCCAGCGCCAGCCGGTGCAGCTGCAACTCGAGCGACAGAGCCCGGTTCGCGAGCCACGTTCCGGCCGCGACCATCGCCGCGATCCCCGCGATGTTCCACAACGCGGGCGCGGCGTACGGCAGGAAGAAGCGGCGATGCGTGTTGAGGATCCCGAGGCACCACGCCGAGACGACCATCAGCCCGGTCATGGGGAAAAGGATCCGGACCAACGTGATCGTGAGGTCGCGGCGCGGAGCGTCGAATCCCTTGGCGATCAGCGTCGTGATCGCCGGAGCGAAGCCGATGCCCAGCACGGTCAGCACCCCGGTGGCCAGCACCAGCAGCCCCAGCACCGCACCGGCGAGGGCGCGGGCGGCCCCCTGGTCCTTGCGCTGAGCGAGGGTCGCGTACACGGGAATGAATGACGCGGAGAGTGTGGCTTCCCCGAGGAGATTGCGGATCGCGTTCGGGATGCGGAGCGCGGCGCGCATGGCATCGGCCGCGACACTCGCATTACCGAAGTAGTACGCGAAGATGCGCTCGCGCACGTAGCCGAGCACGCGGGTCACGAGGATGCCGGCGGCGACCTGCGCGGCGTGGCGGCCCCCCCCGCCGCCCCCGCCCCCCCGCACGCCCCGCCCGGCGTCCGGCACCTTCAGGAGCGTTTCTTCTTGGGATCTTCCAGCAAGCGCTGCACGAACTGCAGCTCGTCATGCATCCCGGCGAGCGAGCGCGTCAGGTCCGCGAGCTCGCTCTCGAGCAGGTCGATCCGCCGCTCCAGCGCTTTGACGTCGCCGCCACCCGCCCCGCCCCCCTCGCGCCCCCCTCCCTCGAGGCGCCGGGCGATCGAGCGCCCGAGCGGCGAATCGACGAGGATGGCCGCGATCGGAATCATCAGGGCCACGAGCAAGATGACCGCTAGGACCCACATGGCAGGGATTCTATGAGGCGTCCGCCCACCGCGCCACCTCTTGCTGCAGCGCTTCAAGCAGCCCGGGACCATAGCGGATCAGGAACGACGCCAGCGTGAGCACGCGTTCCTGCGGCTCGCCGCGCGGCGCGAGCGTCGCTTGCGCGCGGGCGAGCTGGCGCAGGAGCGTCTCGTTCTCCCGCTTGAGGCTCGCGAGCAGCTTCTTCTCGATCTCCTGGGTGGCGGCGAGCGCGCCATTGCGCGCCGACTCCACCGGTCGGACAAGCGTGGGGTCGACACGCTCCACAACCGGGACCAGCCGCGCGTACTGCTCCGCGATGCTGCGGCGCAGCTCGGCGAACCGGGCCTCGGTGTCGGGTGGCAGGGTCTCGCGCACGAGGCGCGTCTCAAGCTCACCTGGCCTCCCGTTGAAGTCTTCGAGCCGCAGTCCGTGGCGCGCGATGAACTTGTCCACCCGTGCCTCCACGAGCACCCCGGACCAGCGCGGCACGGGCACCTGTCGCGCGATGCCCCCCCCGCCCCCCCCGCCCGCCCCGCCACCCACGACGTCGTACAGCGGCGCGGCGTCGGGGAGGTACTCCAGCTCGGCGGGGCCAGCGACGTAGGCGACCGTCGGGAGCAGCACCGCCTCGACGACGGGACGCAACAGGACGTTGGGGGAGAGCCGGTCGGGGGTGTCGCGCGCGATCCGCTCGAGCTCGGCCCGGGTGAAGCGCTCGCCGCTGCGCCGCGTGACCCAACCGTCCCCCTCGGCGCGCAACCGGTCGCGGCCCAGCCGCGCCTCCACGAGGACGGGCGTGTGACCGTCCGGGAGCGTGACGGAAAGTGCCGCGAGGACCGCGGGCGCGGCGGTCTGCTTGGCACCATGGTCGTGAGCCCGCAGCACCACCAGGCCGTGTGGTCCGAGCAGCGCGTGCAAGGCCTCCGCGAAGGCGTCGGCGAGCGTTGCATCGGGCCGGTAGGCCGACCCAAGCCAGCCGAGCACGTGGGCCTTGAACTCCGTCTCCGGCGTCGCCGCGCGCAACCGCTCAAGGGTCGCCTCGATCTCCACGCCGCAACGCTCGCGCGCCAGGGGCAGGAGCGGCGCTTCCGGGGGGCGCTCGCGCAGCCGCAGCTCCGCCAGGTCCCCCTGACTGTCCACGATCCACGTGTGGTTCGCCTCGGCGAAGTCGTGATCGTCGCCCGCGACCCAGAAGACCGGAACGACGGCCACACCACCCTCACGCTCGAGCCGGCGGGCGAGCGCGATCGCCGAAAGCGCCTTGTAGATCGTGTACAGGGGACCCGCGAACAACCCCGGTTGCTGGCCGGTGGTGACGGCGAGGATGTCTCCCTGGGCGAGACGCTCGCGGCCCGGTCCCGGCAGCGCCGCCGCGACCACCGCGGGCGCGACCCGGCGCGGCGCAACCCGCCGCTCCGGCACCACGAGCGGCGCGAGCAGCGTCGGGACGATCCGAGGTATCACGCTTC
Organism: Gemmatimonadota bacterium; assembly: GCA_003221005.1. GTDB lineage: Bacteria > Gemmatimonadota > Gemmatimonadetes > Gemmatimonadales > GWC2-71-9 > AG25. The sequence continues at coordinate 33,430 of QHTZ01000057.1, read as the reverse complement.
CCCTGTCTCTCCGAACACGTGCGCTTGGAACGTGAGAACCTGTGTTTCCGGTTCCCGCCAGGCGTCCCTCGCGAGCCCCGCCTTGCGGCAGACCGCGGCAAGAAACGCGTCTGGTCCCCAGTGGTGCTCGCGAGCCACCTGAGGAAGCAGCAGCCCCGACGCGCCGCCGCGACGCACCAGCAGACCGTCGCGGCCGATGACGATCCGCTCCGGCACCGCCGGCGCCAGCACCGTGGGCTCGCTCAGCACCGAGATCTCGATCCGGAGCGCCCCCAGCTCCGACGGTGCCACCGGCGGAAACCGCGCGTCGTCGCGCCCGGCCGCCACCGCCATCTCGCGCACCACGTGCGCGAGGGGCCGATCCGCCCGCATGTGCCCCACGCAGCCGCGCAGCGCTCCGTCGGCCGCCAGCGTCACGAACGCGCCGCACAGCTGCCGGACGGCGTCACCTTCGGGCAGCGCCGGCGGCTCGGTCCCGGCGAGGGACGCCGCGAGCGCGCCGCGCGCCAGCCGGAGCAGTGCGGTCCGGTCGGCCGCCGTCAGGTCAAGCACCGCGATGGTAGGGCTCTCCGCGGCGGATCGTATACGCCCGGTACAGCTGTTCGAGCACCACCACGCGGGCCAGCTCGTGGGGCAGGGTCATAGCGGATAAGCTCCACACAACTTCGGCTCGGTGGAGCACTTCGGGGGGCAGCGCATCGGCACCGCCGATCGCGAACGTCACGTCGCGGCCGTCCGCCTCCCACCGCGACGTGCGGTCGGCGAGGCCGCGCGACGTCCATGCCTCGCCCGAGCGCGAAAGCGCTACGAGGCGCGAGCCGTCGGGAATCGCCCCGAGGATCCGCGCCTCGTCCTTCACTTCCAGCTCCTCCACCCGCGCGTAGCGCCGCAACCGCTTCAGGTAGCCGTCACGCGCCGCCCGGAGCGCCGCGTCCTTCATGCGCCCCACCGCGACCACGCGGTAGCGCATCAGGCATACATGCCGCGCAGCCGGTGCATGGCCGCCACTCGGTCTACGGCGAGCATATAGCACGCGATCCGGTTGCTCACCGTGTGCTTGTCGGCCATCGCCATGGTTTCGGCGAACGACCGCGTCATGATGCTCTCGAGCCGGCGGTTCACGGTCTCCTCGTCCCAGAAGTAGCCGCCGCGGTCCTGGACCCACTCGAAGTAGCTCACCGTCACGCCGCCCGCGTTGGCCAGGATGTCGGGGATCACGAACACCCCCTTCTTCTCGAGGATCTCGTCCGCTGCCGCCGTGGTGGGGCCGTTGGCGCCCTCGCAGATGACCTTGGCCTTGATCTGCCCGGCGTTCTTGCGCGTGATCACGTTCTCGGTCGCCGCGGGCACGAGCACGTCGCAGTCGAGCGTGAGCAACGCGTCGTTGGCGACCGCCTCGGCTCGGAGATAGCCCGCCAGCTGACGATGCTCTTTCACCCACTTGATGAGGTCGGGCACGTCGAGCCCCTTCGGGTTGTGCAGACCTCCCGACTTGTCCGACACCGCGACGATCGAGGCTCCCTCCTTCGCCATCAGGTCCGCCGACACCGAGCCGACATTCCCGAAGCCCTGCACCACGATGCGCGCTCCCTTGAGCGACTGGCCGACCCGCGCGAGCGCCTCCCGAGTCACGAACATACAGCCCCGCCCCGTCGCCTCACGCCGCCCGAGCGAGCCCCCCATCTCGACGGGCTTTCCCGTGACGACCGCCGTCACTGTGTGACGAGTGTGCATGGAATACGTGTCCATGATCCAGGCCATCACGCGCTCGTTCGTGTTCACGTCCGGAGCGGGCACGTCGGAGTCGGGCCCCAGCGTCTCGATGATGCTGGCCGTGTAGCGCCGCGTGACCCGCTCCAGCTCGCCGAGCGACATCGACGCGGGATCGCACACCACCCCGCCCTTGGAGCCCCCGAACGGGATGTTCACGAGCGCGCACTTCCAGGTCATCCAGGCCGCCAGCGCCTTTACCTCTTCCAGCGTCACGTTCAGGTCGAACCGAATGCCACCCTTCGCCGGGCCCCGCGACGTGTTGTAGAGCACCCGGTACCCGGTGAACACCTCGAGCTCCCCGCTGTCGCGGATGATCGGGACGGAGACGATGATCTGCTTTTCGGGATGGCGGAGGACTTTGTAGAGGCCGGGATCTAGCGAGAGGAGCTGCGCGGCATGGTCGAAGCGCTCCATCATCGCTTCGAACGGGTTCTCCTCAGCCAGGAAGGTTTCCTTGTCCGGCCGGATGACGGCGGGTTGCGCGTCCGACTTGATGGCAGGTTCACTCATGACCGTGGTTGCCTCGCCAGTACCGCCTCGAGGGCCTCCTCCAACAGCCGGCCGCCCCACTCCCAGCGCACATCCAAGGCGGCGACCAGGGGCTCGGGCGCCCGCTGCGGCCAGCGGCCCCGGAGCTTAACGGCGTCCTTTTCGGTGACTACAACATAATCCGCCCCCGCGCGCTGCGCGGCCTGCACCAGCCGGTCGATATCGCCCAGCCGATAGGGGTGATGATCTTGGTACGCCACAAGTTGCACGTCGGCACCGAGGGCACCGAGCTGCGCCGCAAAGCTCGCGGGATCGGCGATCCCCGCGGCAGCCAGGACGCGCCTGCCCCGCAGAACGGTGGCTGGCTGGCTGGTTCCCGACTGCAACCCCTCGAGCCGCTCGCAGGCCAGCTGGGCCACGCTCACCGTCAGCCCGGGCCGCCGAGCTGACAAGCGAGCCGCGAGCGCCCCGGCTGCGTCGCTCGCCGCGCGCTTGCGCGTCACGACGACGCAGTCGGCGCGGCGCAGCGCGCCCCACCCCTCCCGCCACGGCCCCGCGGGCAATGCCCACGGCGCCACTTCGGCGCTCTCAGCGCTGACCACGAGGATGTTCAGATCTCGCGCCACCCGCAGCAGCTGGAAGGCGTCATCGAGCAATAGTACCCGGGCGCCCTCCGTGACAGCCCGCCGTGCCCCGGCGCCACGGTCCGGATCGGCGACGACCACGGCTTCCGGCACCAGCCGCCGGTGCACCAGCGGCTCATCGCCGCCGTAGCCGCGCAGCAAGACGGCGGGCCGGCATCCCCGCGTCGCGTAAAAACGCGCGATCCACGCTGCGAGGGGCGTCTTCCCCGTCCCGCCGACCGAGAGGTTGCCGATCGCCACCGCGGGCAGGGGCAAGCGCTCGGTGGGAAGCAGACCGCGCTCGTACGCCGCCGCGCGCAGCCGCATCGTTGCGCCGTACGCGAGCGCCAGCGGGATCAGCGGCACCCGCGCGATCTTCGCCGCGGCACCGTCCCCCCACACCCAGCGCGCGACGCGAGCAGCATTCACCCGTCCCCCGTCCCCCTTCCCTCTTCGCCACCGTAAGTCACGTCGTGCAGCGCCCGCTCGACCTCCGCGATTCCCCGCCGCAATCCGTCCTTGCCATCAGCGATCTCGAGTGGCGGACTGTACACCACGTCGACGGTGGCGAACGGTCTCGGGATGCAGAGCCGGTCCCACGACTGAATCCACCACGCGGACGACGCGCGCGCCCCCATCGCGATGACGAAGGCGCGGGCGTGCTGCGCCGCAACCAGCGCGCCGGGCTTCACGCGCTCTGCCGGTCCCTGGGGCCCGTCCGGCGTGGTTCCAACCTCAGTGCCCTCCTGCAGGTAGCGGATCAGGCCGCGCAGCCCCACCGCCCCGCCCCGCCGGCTCGAGCCCCGTACCACCTGGTAGCCCCAGCGCTCGCACAGCTCGGCGAGGTAGCCGCCGTCCCGGTGCCGGCTGATGAGCAGCGCAACCCCCTCGCCGCGCCGGCTGTGGATGAGCGGCAGCAGGCGGCTGTGCCACAGGAGATAGACAATCGGCCGCCCGGCGGCGCGCGCCGCCCGGACGTGCTCCCAGCCCGCCACGCGGTACCGCCAGGTGCTCGCCAGCAGACGCACCAGACCCGCGGTCACTCGCGCGACCAACGGCTCAGCCCACTGGAGCTTCACCCCACGAGTTCCGCGGCGAGATCTGCTACGCGCTGCGCGGCGCCGGGCGGCCCGAGTCGCTCACGCACCAGGGCCAGCCCCTCCAGCTGGCGCCGCGCCGCGGCGCTGTCCCGCTCGAGGAGGGGCAGTACCCTCTCCGCGAGCGCGGCCGGCGTGACTGCGCCTTGCAGCAGCTCCGGGGCGACCTCGCGTCCGGCGATCAGGTTCACGAGGCCGACGTGCGGTACCCGCAGCAAGCGAATCGCGATCGCGAACGAGAGGGGATGCAAGCTGTAGGCGATCACCATCGGCACGTCGGCGAGCGCCGCCTCGAGGGTCGTCGTCCCCGCCTTACAGAGCGCGGCATCGGAGGCGCCGAAGACGGCCAAGGGATCGCCGGTATGGACGCGGATGGCGCCTGGCGCGGGGTACCGTCCCACCGGCGTGCCGGCAACCACGACCTGAACGTCGCCGCGCCGCGCGACAATGGCGCGCGCCGCGTCGCGGAACGCGGGCCACAGGCGGCTGACCTCTTGCGCCCGGCTCCCCGGGAACAGGCCGAGCACGGGACGCGCCGGATCGAGGCCCAGCATACGCCGGGCCTCCGTCCGCTCCGGCGGGAGCGGCCGATCGCGCAGCGGATGGCCGACGAAGGTCGCGGCCACCCCGTGCTCCCGGAAGAACCGTTCCTCGAAGGGAAGGATTACCGCCAGCCGGCGCACGGACGCGAGCCAGCGCACACGCCCCGGAGCCCACGCCCACATCTGGGGCGCGACATAGTACAGCACTGGCACGCCTACCGCCGCGGCCGCCGCGGCGGCGCGTAGGTGATAGCCGGGGTAGTCCACGAGGATGGCGAGGTCGTAGCGCCCGGCCTCGAACGCCGCACGCACGCGCCGGAGCAGGCGGAAGTGCGCCGGGAACTTCCACAGCGCCTCGACGAAGCCCATCACCGAGTAGTGCTCCATGCGATCGAGCACCGTCGCGCCCGCCGCCTCGAGGCAGGGGCCGCCGAACGCCTCGACCTGGGCGTCGAGGCGCCCCCGCAGCGCGGATACGACAGCCGCGGCGTGCGCGTCGCCCGACGGCTCGCCCGCCGAGACGTAAATGCGGACAGGCCGGTTCACGGTCGCGCCGCGGCGAGCGGCGAGGCCTGAACTGCGTCGGCGACCCGGAAGGCCAGCGCCAGGGCCTGCGCCCCGGCGGCCCCCGATACGACCACCTCGCCCTCGCCGCGCACCGCGCGGACGAAGCTCTCGAGCTCGAGCCGGAGCGGCTCTGCCTCGGAGGCCTGAAGCGGGACGTGCTCGACGATGGCTTCGAGCGTCGTCGCGCCGAGTGACTGCCAGCCCGGCTTCAGGCGATAGAAGTCGCCGCGGCCCTGCGCCAAGTCGAGGGAGAAGTAGCCGGTGTGCTGGAAGATCCGGAGCTTGCGGGTGCGCTCGCGCGAGACCCGGCTCGCGGTGACGTTCGCGACCGCGCCGTTGGAGAACTCGACCCGCGCGTTTGCGATGTCCACGTGGGGCGTGAGAATCGCGACCCCGGTCGCCCGCACGTCGGTCACGTCCGAGCGGACGAGCTCGAGCACGAGATCGAGGTCGTGGATCATGAGGTCGAGGATCACCGCCACGTCGGTGCCGCGCGGTTGGAACGGGGCCAGGCGCTCGGTCTGGAGGAACCGCGGCTCCTCGAGGTACGGCGCGGCGGCGCGCACTGCGCGGTTGAACCGCTCCACGTGCCCGACCTGGAGCACGGCCTGCGCGGCGGCGGCGCGCTGCACCAGCTGCTCCGCGCCCGCGACCGAGTCCGCCAGGGGCTTCTCCATCAGCAGGCCCCGGCCCCGCTCCAGCACCGCCAGCCCCACACTGGTGTGGGCCGGCGTAGGCACCGCCACCGTCACCGCTGCGACGCGATCGAGCAGTGCGTCGAGCGAGGGGTAGGCGACCGTTTCCAGCTCACCCGCCACCTGGGCGGCCCGCGCCGGATTGATGTCGTAGATCCCCACCAGCTCGGCGCCCGGCAGTCGCCGCAGCAGCCGCACATGGTGATAGCCCAGGGCTCCGGTGCCGACGACCCCTACGCGCACCGGCCCCCCCGTCACACCAGCACCCCTCGCTGGGAGCCCTCGATGAACCGGAGGAAGTGCTCGATCTCGGGGACGCTCGGCAGCTCGGAACGAGCCCGCGCGATCCCCTGGCTCACGGTCAGGTCGGAGTTGAACAGCAGCCGGTAGGCGCGCTTCAGCGCCAGCTTCACCTCCGGCGCGAACCCGGCCCGCTGCAAGCCCACCGAATTGAGCCCGTACAGATGCACCGGGTTGCCCACCGCCTTGGTGTAGGGCGGCACGTCCTGGTTCACCCGGGACCCGCCACCCACGAACGCGAACGTCCCGATGCGCACGAACTGGTGGATCCCGATGAGCCCGCTGATGATGGCGCGGTCCTCCACCGTCACGTGACCGGCCATCTGCACCGCGTTCGCGATGATCACGTCGTTGCCGATCGCACAGTCGTGTGCGACGTGCACGTACGACATCAGGAAGCAGCGCTCGCCCACCGTCGTCTTCCCCGTGGCCGCCGTCCCCCGGTTGATCGTGCAGTACTCGCGCAGGACGGTGCCATCGCCGATCTCGACCCAGGTCTCCGCCCCCTCGTACTTGAGGTCCTGCGGGTCGTTGCCGATCACGGTTCCGTACCCGACCTTCACGCCCGTGCCGAGCTTCGCGTTGCGCTCGATCAATGCGCCGTGGGATCGACGAGCGCGGTGCGGTGAATCACCGGTCGGTGACCATGGCCATCATCTCCGCCTCCGCCACCACCTGGCCGTCAACGTACCCCACACCCTTCATGCGGCAGGTCCTGCCCCGGAATTGCAGCATCTCCAGCTCGAAGCGGATCTGGTCTCCCGGAACCACGGGCCGGCGGAACTTCACGTTGTCGAGCGACATGAAGTAGACGACCTTGTCCTCCACGTTCTGCCCCTCGAAGTGGGTCATGAGCAGCATCCCACCCACCTGCGCCATCGCCTCGATGATGAGCACACCCGGCATGATGGGATGACCGGGGAAATGGCCCTGGAAGAACTGCTCGTTGATCGTGACGTTCTTGATGCCGACGATGCGCTGCTGTCCTTCGATCTCGATGATCCGGTCCACGAGCAGGAACGGATAGCGATGGGGGAGCACGTCCATGATCCGCCCGATGTCCATCTTGGGCGGGCCCGCCCGCTTCGCGGCGCGCGACAGGGCGCGCGCCAAGGCAACGTTGCCCTTGTGGCTCGGTCGGGTGGCAATGACGTGCGCGCGGATGCGGGCACCGGTGAGCGCCAGGTCGCCGATGACGTCGACCGCCTTGTGCCGCACGAACTCGTCCGGCCAGCGAAGCTTGCCGCCGTTCACGATGGCCCGGTCGTCGAGCAGGATGGCGCTCGCCTGCGACGCGCCCTTGATGAGCCCCTTTGCCTGGAGGTCGGCGATCTCGCTCGTGAAGCCGAACGTGCGCGCCGGCGCGAGCTCGCGCGCGAACACCTCGGGCGTCACGTCGTAGCTCCCGGCCTGGCGCCCGATGAGGGGATGCGGCCACTCGATCGTGACCGTCAGGCGGAACTCCTTGGCCGGCGCCACGACGTACGCGCAGTCCTCTTCCGTCACCGTGAACGGCGCCTGCACCCTCAGCACCACCGGCTCGCCACCCACCTCGACGGGCCCCGCCTCCGCGAGCGCCTGGCGACGGTGTGGATCGTGGATTCGCCGTGCCGGATCGCGGTGCGCCGCTCGACCGCCTCGACCTCCGTGAGGCGCGCGGGGAGCTCCGGTTTCCCCTTGAGGTCGACGCGCCGGAAGATGATCCCCTGCCCCGCAGCCGCCGGGAGGAAGGTGGCCTCGGACGCGACCCCGGTGTGGAGGCCGGTGCCTCGGAGGGAGACCTTGCGGCCGATGGACCGCCTAGCGTTGGGATTCATCGGTCGCGCGCACCAGCGCCTCGAGCTCGTCGACGACCCGCACCAAGCGGTAGAGCGCGCCCTGCGCCCGCAGGAACTCACGGTGGCTGCGCGCCGGATACCCCGACACGGTCGCGCCCGGCTCGATGTCGCCGATCACGCCGCCCTGCACCGTGACCCGCGCGCCGCGCCCGATCGTCACGTGGTCGGCGACCCCCGCCTGGCCGGCCAGGAACACGTCGTCTCCGACGTGCGTGCTCCCCGCGATCCCCGCCTGCCCTGCCACGAGACAGCGGGCGCCGATGCGCACGTTGTGGCCCACCTGCACCAGGTTGTCGATCTTGGTCCCGGGACCGATGACGGTGTCGTCCACGCTGCCGCGGTCAATCGTGGTGTTCGCCCCGACCTCGACATCGTCCCTGATGATACAGCGCCCGACCTGCGGGATCTTTTGCGGCAGCTCGCCGTTCTTCCCCGGAACGTAGCCGAACCCGTCGCTCCCGAGCCGCACCCCCGCATGGAGGATCACCCGGTTCCCCACGATCGTGCCGCTGTAACACACGACATGCGGATAGAATAGCGCGTCGTCCCCGATCTCGACGCCGTCGCCCACCACGCAGCCCGCGCCGAGGCGCACGTTCTTGCCCAGGCGGACCCGCTCCCCCAACACGACGTGGGGACCGATCGCGACGGGATCCTCCCACGCGCTCGCGCGGCCGATCACCGCCGTGCGATGGACCCCGGGCTCCCACACCGGTTGGGGATACAGCACGGGAATCACCGCGACGAGCGCGACGTGCGGATCGGGGACGACCACGCGGCAGGGGGGCCCGCTCGCCTCGGCGGCGAACTGCGGCTTGCAGAGCACGACGGCGGCTTTCGACTGTTGGAAGAAGGGGAGATAGCGCTTGCTGGCAAGAAACGACAGGTCGCCGGGACCGGCCCGGTCGAGCGGCGCAATGCCGTGCACCGCGACGTCCGCCGCGCCGACGAGGCGCCCACCGGTCAGGGCGGCGAGCTCTCCCGCGGTGACGCGCCGCGCGCCCGCCGCGCTCACGGCCCTCCCCTACTGGCTCTGCTTCAGCCGCGCTAGAACCTTGCTCGTGACGTCGAGCGATGGGTCGGCGGCGATGATGTTGCTCCCTGGAGCGTCGGCGTCGAAGATGACCGCGTAGTTACCCTCGGCCCGCAGGCCCTGGATCACGGCGTTGATCCGCGCCTGAATCGGCTGCAACAGTTCCTGTTCGCGCTGCTGCGCCTTCTGCTGCAGCTCGTTGGAGCGCTGCTCGAGCCGCTGCTGTCGCTCCTGGAGCTCCTTTTGCTTCGTCTGTTTGATGGCGGGCGACAGGGCGATCGACTGCTGGTCGAGCGCCTGCCGGGCGGAATCGAGCTGAGCTGCGAGCTTTTGCACCTCGTTGCGGTAGCCTTGGAGCTCGCGGTTGAACGTTGACTCGGCAGCCTGGTACCCGGGTGTCTGCGACATCACCTGCCGCGAATTGATGAAGCCGATTTTGAGCATGGGGCCGGTGCTTTGGGCCGCCACCGGGTACGCGCCGAGGAACCCGAGCCACATCCATACGCCGACTGCACGATTCATAAGTGTCTCCCGTCGAACCGAGCCGGTCCCGAGCGGCCGTTCAATGGCCGCCGACTCCGGAGTTATTGGAAGAGGACGTTACCGAGTCTGAAGTGCAGCTTCCAGCCCGGTGCCGGCCGTCCGAGCAGGTCCGTGCGGTCGAACCCGTACGCAAAGTCGATCCCGATGGGACCGAGGGGCGAGACGACACTTACCCCGACCCCCGCGCTTCGGAACAGGTGGCTTGGGTCGAATTCCGAAGCCCGGGCCCACACGTTCCCCGCGTCGGAGAACACGTCCAGGTAGAGCATCTGCGAGACCCGTACGCCAGCCTCGCCCGTCATGCTGAAAAACGCCTTCCCGAACGCTCCCGCGCTTGCCACGCCGCTGCTCGCGTTGGGGTCGTACCCGGTGGGCGTGATCGAGAACTCGTCGTAGCCGCGCAGCGGGATTCCGAACTGGGTGCCGCCCATCGTGAAGAGCTGGTTCACGAACGGCGCGTTGCCGAACACGAATCCGGAGCGTGCCGCGAGCGCCAGCACGAACTTGAGCTGCCCCTTCCCCCGCGCGCCGATTTGACCGAGGGGCGCGTACCAGTGCCCCTCGAGATCGACGCGCTGGAAGTCCCCGGTGCCGCCGAGCGGGCCACCGCTCTGCGAGATCCCTACCTGGTGGACGGTCCCGGCGGTCGGGAAAGGCATGTCGATGCGGGTGTCCCGCATCAGGGAGGCGCCGAGGGTGGAGCGCAAACACTCGTTGCAGCTGTACAAGGCCGCCAGCCGGGCGCTCGAACTCGAGCCCGTGAAGGTCTGGAGGTCCAGGGCGTACGAGAGGAACAGTCGCGTGTAGCGGTCGCCCAACGCGGGAATGCCGAATTGGAGGCTCGAGCCGCGCGTCTTGAGCGTGCCGAGGTTGGAGATCTGGTATCGCACTCGATAGTCGTGCACGTTGAGCGTGCCGGAGATGCGGGATTGCCGCAGCGCGGGGTCGGTGTACGACAGGTCGAACTGGTTGATGTTCTGGCCGAACTGCCACTGAAAGCGGCCCTTCTTCCCCTTGCCGATCAGGTTCGGTTCTTCGAGCCCGATGAACCCGCCGAGACCCGTGCCCTGGCCGAGGGAGGCCCCGAAGTTGACCTGGCCCGTGTGCTTCTCGGTCACCCGGAAGACGATGTCGATGTCGCCCTGCTCATTGGCGGGTCGCGTGTCCGGGAACGGCAGCGGCTGCTCGAAGAAGCCGAGGTTGGAGATGTTCTGGTACGAGCGGATCAGCGCGTCCTGCCGGAACACATCGCCCGGCAGGACGACGATCGCGTCACGGATCACCCGCTCGCGCGTGACGTCGTTGCCGACGATCTCCACCTTGTTGACGATGGCCGGCTGCGCCTCGTTCAGCACCCACCGCAAGTCGACCACCGGCTTCCCGTCCGAGTCGGTCCGCCGCGCGACGCCGGACCGCAGGCTCATGTAGATGTAGCCGCTGTTGAAGTAGAGCGTCTGTACCTCGCGGGTCGCGTTGTCCCACTTCTCCCGGCTGAAATAAGGGACGCCGGCGCGCGCTCCCCCGAGGCCGAGCACGCCGGTGTGCGCCCCGCTCTTGAAGGGATACAGGGCTTCCAGTTGCTCGGTCGAGAACCGCCGGTTGCCGACGATCTCGAAGGTGCCGACGCGCCGCGGTTCGCCCTCGCTCACCTGCACGACTAGCGTCGCCTTCCCAGTGCTGTCGTTGACGAGCAGCGTATCCTTCAGCACCTGAAAGTCGACGAAGCCGCGATCGCCGTAAAACTTCGGCAGCCGCACCAGCAGGTCCTCTCGCAGCTTGTCGTCGTCGTAGGCGCCGCCGCGGAACCACCAGAACCCCTCCGGCTTGGTCTTCATCTGCCCGACCAGCTCACCGTCACCGAAGTGCGTGTTGCCCTGGATATCGACCTGCGACACGGCCACGCGGCGGCCCTCGTCCACGTCGAAGACGATCCGTACGCGGGTCGAATCGGTGTCGTAAATGCGCAGCGTTCGCACAGTGGCGAGATAGTAGCCCTGCGCCCGATACAGCGAGTCGATCCGCCCGGCGGCGCGCACCACGGCGGCAGGCCGGAGGGCGCCCCCCTCGACGAGCTGCACCTTCGCCCGGACGCTGCTCTCGGAGAGCCGTACCACACCGCGGAGCGCCCACTTCACGAGAAGGGGGTTCTCCCGGAGCTGCAGTATGAGGAGCTGGCGACCGCCGGCAACTTGCTGCAAGACCCGCACGTCGGCGTACAGCTGCGTGGCGTACAGGGCCTGGATCGCGCGCTGGATGTCCCGGTACCCGACGGCCCGCCCCGCGGTGAGCCCGCTCGTCTCCAACGCTTGCGCCGGCGTTACGCGGTGGAGCCCCCGCACGACCACCGAGTCGGGACGGAAGGCGGCCGCGCGCTGCGCGCCGCAGGGACGCGGGGCGAGCACGACGGCACCCACGACGATGGCGAAGGAGAGCGGGCGGTTCACGCCTTCGAGCCGGAGAGCGCGCGGAACGCCAACCGTTCCTTGTCCGGGGCCACGTCGACTTCGATCTCGTCGCCCCGCGCGAACTCGCCGACCAGGATCTTCTCCGAAAGCGGGTCCTCCACGAACTTCTGGATCGCGCGCTTGAGCGGCCGGGCCCCGTAATGCTCGTCGTAGCCGCGCTCGACGAGGAAGTCGCTGCCGGCGGGCGTGAGCCGCAATGTGAGCTCTTCCTCCCCCAGCCGCTTCTGAACATCCTTGAGCAGGATCGCGACGATCTGGGCGATGTGCTCCCGGGTGAGGGGGTGGAAGACGATGACGTCGTCCAGGCGATTCAGGAACTCGGGATTGAAGGTCTTGTTGATCTCGTCTTTGACCTTTTCCGCGAGCTTCTCGAACGTCGCCCGGGGGTCCGGCTGCGCGAAGCCCAGCGCCTTGTTCTTGACCATGTCCCGCGCGCCGACGTTCGAGGTCATGATGACGACGCTGTTCTTGAAGTCGATCACCCGCCCGTAATTGTCCGTCAGGTGCCCTTCGTCCAACACCTGGAGCAGGATGTTGAAGACGTCGGGATGGGCCTTCTCGATCTCGTCGAGCAGGACGACGGAGTACGGCTTGCGGCGCACCGCCTTCGTCAGCGTGCCCGAGTCTTCATAGCCGACGTACCCGGGAGGCGCGCCGATCAGCCGGCTCACGGAAAACTTCTCCATGTACTCCGACATGTCGACCCGGATCAGGGCGTTCGTGTCGGCGAACAGGAAGCGCGCCAGCGCCCGGGCCAGCTCGGTCTTCCCCACGCCCGTCGGGCCCGAGAAGATGAACGAGCCGATGGGGCGCTTGGGATCCTTGAGGCCCGCCCGGCTGCGGCGGATGGCCTTGGAGATCACGGTGATCGCCTCGTCCTGCCCCACAACCGTCTGGTGCAGCTCGTCTTCCATCCGCAGCAGCCGCGCGGTCTCCGCCTCCCGGAGGCGCGTGACCGGAATCCCCGTCCAGCGCGAGACGATGAAGGCCACGCCTTCCTCGTTGATCGTCGGCCGGTGCGTCTGGCGCTCCTTTTCCCACTGTTCCTGCTTGCGCCGGATGTCGGCCTGGAGCTCGCGCTCCTGGTCGCGCAGGCCGGCCGCCCGCTCGAAGTTCTGGTCGCGGACCGCGGCCTCCTTTTCGCCGTTGATCTGCTCCAGCTTCTGCTTCAGGGCGGCGACCTCGGGGGGAGGCACCTGGGTCGCGAGGCGCGCCCGCGCACCCGCTTCGTCGATGACGTCGATGGCCTTGTCTGGCAGGAAGCGGTCGGTGATGTAGCGCTCCGACAGCTTCGCGGCCGACTCGAGGGAGTCGTCGGGAATCACCACTCGGTGATGCTCCTCGTAGCGCTTCCGCAGGCCCTTGAGGATCTCGATCGTCTCGTCCACGCTGGGCGGATCGACAATCACCGTCTGGAAGCGGCGCTCCAGCGCGCCGTCCTTCTCGATGTACTTGCGATACTCGTTCAGGGTCGAGGCGCCCACGCACTGGAGCTCGCCGCGCGCCAGCGCCGGCTTCAGCATGTTGGAGGCGTCCACCGCCCCTTCCGCCGCGCCCGCGCCCACCAGGGTGTGCAACTCGTCGATGAAGAGGATGATGTTCCGGTTCTGCGCGATCTCGTTGATGATCGCCTTGAGCCGTTCCTCGAACTGACCGCGGTACTTCGTCCCCGCGATCACCGCCGCCATGTCGAGCGACAGGACGCGGTGATCCTTGAGGGCATCCGGGCATTGGCCGCTGGCGATGAGCTGCGCCAGTCCTTCGACGATCGCGGTCTTGCCCACTCCGGGCTCCCCGATCAGCACCGGGTTGTTCTTCTTGCGGCGCGACAGGATCTCCATCACCCGCTCGATCTCCTTTTGCCGCCCGATCGTGGGATCGAGCTGGCCTTCCGCCGCGAGCTGCGTCAGGTCGCGGCAGAAGTGGTCGAGCGCCGGCGTCTTGGACTTCTTCTCGCTCTTGGGCTGGGCCGGCTGACTCCCGGAGACGCCGGAGGCCGGCGCGGACGGCATCTCGCTCCCAAGCAGCCGCAGCGTCTCCGCCCGCGCCTGCTCGAGGTTCACACCCGCGTCGGTCAGGACCTGCGCGGCAATGCCCTTCTCCTCGCGCAGCAACCCGAGCAACAGATGCTCGGTCCCGACATAGGAGTGGTTCAGCTCGCGCGCTTCGCTCATGGCGAGCTCGAGGACCTTCTTGGCGCGCGACGTGTACGGCAGGTCCGGGCCGGCAGCAGCGGCCGCCTTCCCCTTCTTCACCGTCTCTTCGATCTTCTGCTGGATCTCTTCGAGATCGACGTTCAAGTTGGTGAGCACGGCGGCGGCGACGCCCTCACCCTCACGGATCAGCCCCAGGAGAATGTGCTCGGTCCCCACGTATTCGTGGTGCAGGCGCGCCGCCTCCTCCCGCGCCATCTGAAGGACTTTGCGCACACGATCCGTGAAGTTGTACCCGTTCATGCCAGCTCCTAGCCCGCCTCTGCCTCGAGGACCCGCCGCACATACGTCGCGCGCACCGTGGGCAGTTCCGGGTCGCCCGTCGAGCGACCCTCGAGCGCGGCCAGATGCGCGGGCTGGGTGAAAATCAGCAGCTTGTTCAACGTGTATACACTCAGTCCCGGGATCAGATTCAAGCCCGCCCCCAACCGGACGCCGCTCAGCAGGTTCATCGTCTCTTCGAACGAAATGCTGCGCGCGAACTTAAGGGTCCCGAACGCCCGCCAGATCTTGTCGGCGATGATCGCCTCGTGATCCCGCAGCAACACTTCGCGCGCCTGCTCTTCGTATTCGATCACCTGCCGGACAATCTTGCCCAGGTGATCGAGCAGCTCCTCTTCGGACTTCCCCAAGGTCGTCTGATTCGATAACTGAAAGAAGTTCCCGACGACCTCGCTCCCCTCCCCGTACAGGCCCCGAAACGTGAGGCCCACCTGCGAGAGGCCCTGGAGCACCTTCCCGATTTCCTTCGTCAAGACGAGGCCCGGTAAGTGGATAAGCACGCTCGCCCTGAGCCCGGTCCCGGCGTTGGTGGGGCAGGAGGTAAGATAGCCAAATTCCGGGTGAAACGCGAAAGGCAGCAGCCGCCCCAAGTCCGCATCCGCCGCTTCCAAATCGACATACGCCTCCTCCAGCGCGAAGCCCGAGCGCATGCCGTGGAGCCGCAGGTGATCCTCCTCGTTGACCATCACACCCACCGGCCCGCGGACCAGCAGCGCGGCGCCCGGCCGGGGCCGTGCCTCCCGGTCCAGCCCGGCGAGCTCTTTCGAGACCAGGTGCCGCTCGTGCAGCAGCTGCCGGTCGGCCCGCTCCAATTGGTCCAGTCGGAAGGTGACGGCCCCCGACAGGTGGTCGCTCGCCGCCACCGCCTCCTCCACCCGCGTCAGGACGGCGCTGCGATCGCCGTCGCGCGCGCGCTGGCTGAAGGCATAGCCCTGGAGGTTGCGCGCGAGCCGGATCCTGGTGGAGAGCACGATGCTGCCCTTCGGCCCCGAAGCGTCGAGCCAGCTCATGCCCCCGTCGGGGAGGAGCGAGAGATCGATCACTCGAGCACCCGGATGCGGTCGCGCAACTCGGCCGCAAGCTCGAAGTTCTCGTTCTCGACCGCCCGCCGCAGCTGCTCCCTCAGGTCCAGCAGCTGGCGCCGTGGGTCCGTGTCGACGTCCCCGGGCACCACGTAGCGCTCGCCCACGTGCTGGCTGGACCCGTGCAGGCGCCGCAACAGGTCGCGCAGATGCGCGTCGAAGGCCTCGTAGCACTGCGCGCATCCTAACCGGCCGCTGTCACGGAAGTCCTTGAGGGTGCCGCCGCAGGAGGAGCACCGCAGCCCGTCCGTGGTCGGGAGCACGCTGGTCGCTCCCTTCCCCATCGCCGTGATGAAGCCGCCCAGCGGGGATTTCAGCACCGCGACGCCGGTCTCCACGCCCTTCGCCTGGGCACACTGCTCGCACAGGTGGAGCGTGACTTTGGAGTCGTGCTCCACCTGGGTCAGATTGATGACCGCTTCCCGTTCCTTGCAACTGTCGCACAGCATCAGGGTATCGCGTCCACCGATTCGACCGCCGTGATGCGCCCGTCCTCGAGCCACAGGATCCGGTCCGCGCGCCCTGCGAGCGGCCGGCTGTGCGTCGCCACCACCACCGCCGTCTCGAACTCCCGGGCCAGGCGGAAAAAGTTGTCGTGCAGGCGCTCGCTGTTCGCGTGGTCCAGATTCCCCGACGGCTCATCGGCGAGCACCAGGCTGGGGTCGTGCACCAGCGCCCGCGCCACGGCGCAGCGCTGCTGCTCGCCACCCGACAGCTCGGCCGGTCGATGGGACATGCGCCCGGCGAGGCCCACCTGAGCGAGCAGCTCCTCGGCGCGGGCGCGCGCGCCCCGCGCCGGCATGCCGGCGATCAGCAGCGGCATCATCACGTTCTCGAGCGCGGAGAATTCCCGCAACAGATGATGGAACTGGAAGACGAAGCCCAACTTACGATTCCGGATGTCTGCCAGTGCGATCGCGTCCAAGTCGGCGTAGCGGGAGCCGTCGAGCCACACGTCCCCCGCAGTCGCGCGGTCGAGCGCGCCGAGCAGATGCAGCAGCGTGCTCTTCCCCGCCCCTGACGCCCCCACGATCGCCACCACTTCGCCCCGGCGCACCTCGAGGTCGATCCCCGACAGCACCTCGAGCGGCTGGCCGTCGCCGCCCGCGAAGACCTTGCGGATGCCCCGGGCCTCGAGTAGCGCGCTCATTCGTAGCGGATCGCCGTCACGGGGTCGAGCCGCGCCGCCTGAATCGCGGGGTAAAGCGGCGCGAGCGTCGCCACGAACAGGCTCGCGGCGATCACGAGGATGGCGTCGACCGGCTGCGTGTGCACGGGAAGGTGATCGATGAAGTAGATGGAGGGGTCGATGTGGATCCATTGGCCGCGGTTCACCATCCCGCCCAGCACGAAGCCGAGCACTGCGCCGAGCGACGTCCCCACGACCCCAATCAGGATCCCTTGCGCGAGGAAGATCCGCCGGATCGACGCGCGTTCGAGCCCCATGGCGAGCAGGATCCCGATCTCCCGTGTCTTGTCACGCACGACCATCGTCAAGGTCCCCACCACGTTGAAGGCCGCCACCACGCAGATGAGGAACACTACGAGGGCCATCGCGAGTTTCTCGAGCTTCAGGGCCGAGAAGAGGGATGCGTTCTGAGACTGCCAGTCGAGCACGCGGTAGGGATACCCCAACTGCAGCTCGAGCTGTTGCCCGAGCGCCGCGGCGTTCCAGGGATCGGCGAGCCGCACCTCGATCCCAGTCACCGCCGTGTCGAGCCCCGCGAAGCGCTGCGCCACGGGGCGCCGCAGCGCGACATAATTATTGTCGTACTCGTACATCCCGGTGTCGAAAATCCCCGTCACCTCGTAGCGGTGGAATTGTGGCACGAAGGCGCCGAGGCTCGGGTTAAAGCGCGCGCCGGCAGGCGACACCAGCGTCACCACGCCCCCGGGGTACGCGGACAGCTTGCTCGCGAGCCGCGTGCCTAGCGCCACCCCGCCCTCGACGTCCGCGCGGCGGGTGCGGAAGCGGAGATCGCCCTTGACGAAGTGTCGCGCGAACGTCGTCACGGCCCGCGTGCCGGTATCCGGCTCCACGCCGAGCACGACGACCCCCTCGGCGTAGTCGTGGCCCGCCGAGAGCAGGCCCTGGGTCATCACGAACGGCGCCGCCGCCACCACGCCGGGCATGCGGCGCACCTGCTCGAGCGCGCGGCGCCAATCGTCCACCCGCAACCCCTCGCCATAGGTGAGGACGCGGAGATGCGGATTGGCGACGAGGATCTTGTCGCGCAGGTCGGACTGGAGGCCGTTCATCACTCCGAGGACGACCACCAGGGCCATGACGCCGACGGTCACGCCTCCCACGGCGATAAGCGTGATGAGCGACACGAGCCGCGACGAGCGGTGGCTGCGCAGGTAGCGCAGGGCGATCTGGCGCTCCAGCCGGCTCGGCCACAGCTCCCGCGCGAAGCGGACGGCGAGGAGCAGCACCGCTCCCGCGCCCGTGGCGAGCCACACCGCCGGAGAAGGGAGCGTCATTCCTGGGGCCGCAGCATCGGGAACAGAATCACCTCGCGGATGTTTGCCTGGTCCGCGAGGATCATCAGCAGCCGGTCGACACCGAGACCGACGCCGCCCGTCGGCGGCATGCCGTACTCGAGCGCCCGGAGGAAGTCCTCGTCGAGCTGCTGCGCTTCCTGGTCCCCCGCGGCCCGCAGATTCGCCTGTTGCGCGAACCGCTCGGCTTGGTCCTCGGGGTCGTTGAGCTCGCTGAACGCGTTGGCGACCTCACGCTTCTGGATGAACAGCTCCCACCGCTCTACCCGCTGCGGATCGCCTCGCTTCACCTTCGCAAGGGGGGACAGGGATTTCGGGTAGTCGAACACGAACGTGGGTTGCACGAGCGTGGGCTCGACGTAGGTCTTGAAGACTTCATCCGTCAGCTTCGGCATGGTGAGCTGATCGGTCTCGACGACATTGCGGCGTTTGAGCGCTTCGCGCAATTCGGCCCCTGTGGCGCTCATGAGGTCCACACCCGCCGTTTCACGCACGAGCGAGTAATAGTCTTTACGAGCGAAGGGGCGCTGAAACGAAAGCGTCGCTCCGTGGCGCTCCAGCGTCGTCGTGCCGAACAGTTCCTCCACCATGTTCGCAACCATGGATTCCGCGATCTCCCGCATCACCTCGTAGTCGGCATAAGCCTCGTACCATTCAGCCATGGTGAATTCCGGATTGTGGAAGCGCGACAAACCCTCGTTCCGAAAGTCATGCCCTATCTCGTACACCCGCTCGAGCCCCCCAACGATGCATCGCTTGAGGTACAACTCGTCGGCGATGCGTAGGTAGACGGTGGTATCGAGTGCCTCGTAGTGCGTCTTGAACGGACGCGCCGCGGCGCCACCATACAGCGGCTGCAGCACCGGTGTCTCGACCTCGAGATACCCCCGCGCGTCCAGGAACTTGCGGATGAAGCTCACGACACGCGCCCGCAGCTTGAACACCTCGCGGACTTCAGGGTGCACCGCCAGGTCAGCATAACGCTGACGGGCCCGTAGCTCCGGATCCGACAGCTCGCCGTGACGCACCCCGCTCGCGTCCTCCTTGCCGAGGGACAACGGTCGGAGCGACTTCGCGAGCACAGTGAGTCCCCGAACCTGGAGGGTGACCTCGCCCGTCTGGGTGCGGAACAGTGGGCCCTCGACGCCCACGAGGTCGCCCAGATCCAGGAGCTTCAAGACCCCGTACGTGTCGTCCCCCAAAAAGTCCCGCTTGAAGTAAAGCTGGATCCGGCCGCTCGCGTCCTCGAGGTGGCCAAACGTGACCTTCCCCATCGGGCGCAGCAACACAAGCCGGCCCGCTAAGCGATGCACTGCTTTGTCGTCTTCGCGGAATCCATCGAGAGCGCTCCGGGCGAGACTGGTGCGCTCGAACCGGTAGCCGAATGGCTCCACGCCGCGCTTCCGAAGCTCCTTGAGCTTCTCGCGCCGGGCCTCTTCGACGAAGCTCGTCACGCGGCCTTGCTCCCGAAGCGCTTGAGGAACGCCTCGATGAAGGGGTCGAGATCGCCGTCCATCACCTTGTGGACGTCGCTCACCTTCAGGTCGGTGCGGTGGTCGTTGACCATCGTGTAGGGCTGGAACACGTAGGACCGGATCTGGTTGCCGAACGCGATATCCATCTTCTGCTTGTCCACCTCCGCTTTCTTCGCCTCCCGCTCCTCGACCGCCCGCTCGTACAGCCGCGCCTTCAGCATCTTGAGCGCCGTGGCCTTGTTCTTGTGCTGACTGCGCTCCTGCTGACACGAGACCACGATGCCAGTCGGGAGGTGCGTGATCCGCACCGCCGACGACGTCTTGTTGACGTGCTGGCCGCCTTTCCCCGACGCACGGAACGTGTCCACCCGCAAGTCCTCGTCCCGGATCTCGATCTCGATGTCCTCGTCGACCACGGGGTAGACGAACACCGAGGCGAAGGAGGTGTGCCGTCGGGATTGGGCGTCGAACGGCGAGATGCGCACCAGCCGGTGCACCCCCTTTTCCGCCTTGAGCAGCCCGTAGGCGTAGCGGCCGCTGATCTGGATCTCGGCGGACTTGATCCCGGCTTCCTCTCCTTCGAGGAGGTCCAGAACCTCGACCTTGAAGCCGTGCCGCTCGGCCCAGCGCACGTACATCCGCATCAGCATCTCGGCCCAGTCCTGCGACTCGGTGCCGCCCGCACCCGGATGGATGGTGAGGAGCGCAGCGCGCGAGTCATCGGGACCCTGGAGCATGTTCTGAAGCTCGAGGGCTTCGAGGTCGGCGGCAATGCGGTCAGCCTCGTCTTCGAGCGATCTCCCCTTGAGGACCTCGGCCACGAGATGCGCGTGCCCTTCGTCTGACTCGTCCTGTGACAGCTCGTAGAGGGCCCGCGCGTCGTCAATCCGCTTGCGCACGGCCTGGTAGGGCTCGACCCAGCGCTTGAGCTCCTTGACCTCTTGCACCACCTGGCTGGCCTGCGCCGGGTCGGACCAGATGTTGCCCTCGGCCATCACGTGCTCCAACTCCCCGAGGCGCTTGACCTTCCCATCTACCTCAAAGGAAGCCCCGGAGCTCGGTGAGGCGCCGTTGGAAGTCTTGGAAACGGTCGGATAGGGCCACGGATCGCTCGCTCGCTTGGCTAGGTAAGATATGAGCCGTCCGCCGGCTTCCCGGAGGACGGCTCTAACTGCGAGGAAATATAACAGGTTAGCGAACCCCGGGCCAGTCTCAGAAGACCTTGCCACCTCCTGCGAGAATCTCGTTGAGCGCCTCCGTCCAGAAGGGCGTGCTCTTGGCGAGGTCCGTCCCCACCTGCTCCACGTACTCCCGCCAGCTCTTTTCGATCTCGTCCTTGAACAGCAGGGGCAACGTGCCATCCCGAATCCCCTGCTGTCGCTTTTCAGGGTGGTACACCACGAGGTCGGAGACCAGCGCGCGAGCGAGCCGACGGGCCTTCTGCTTGGGATCCTGCACCATGAACGGATTGACGGGGCGGAGCGGACCCGTCATCCGCTTTCCTGGACCGCCCACGGGCCCAGGGGCTGGGGGAGCAGGAGCAGGCGCGGGAGCGGGCACAGGTGCCGCAGGGGCCGCCCGGGGAGTCGACGGTGGCGTCGGCGGTGCGGCCACGGGCGCCGCGCGAGCCGCCGGCGGTGCAACAGGCCGTGGGGGCGGCGCACCGACAGGCGGTGCCGCGGGAGGTACCGCCGGGCGCGGCGGCGCCACGGGCGCGCCCACCGCACCGGACGGCCGGGCGAACGGCGGTCGCGGCTGCACCGGAGGTACGGGGGCAGGTCTGGGCGGGGGCGCCGCCACGGGCGGGGGCTTCGGCGTGAACACCGGCGCCGCAGTGGCAGGCGGAGGCGCCGGGGGGACGGGGGCGACGGGGGCTGCTCGAGCCGGCGTGGCCGCGGGAGACGTCTGAGTCACCGCAAACACGTTGTTGCACACGGCACAGCGCGCGCGCACCCCTCCCGCCGGGACCTTGGCGGGGTCCACGCGATAGACGGTCTCGCACGACGGGCAGGTGACGTTCATCAGCGCGGGCGTCCCCCGCTGTCGTCGTCCGGCTCGGGGTCGTGTCGCCGGTCGACCACAAACACCGATCCTACCTGCGTCTTGGCGTAACTCTTCATCTCGGTGGCGAGCTCACTCACCTGGGCTGGATGCGCGAACCTCCGGTGCTGATTCGTGACGATCCCGATAGAGAGCGTCATCAGGGGAACGCGGTGCAGCTGCCCGCGGCGGTCCTTGCCGAAGTAATACCCGGCGCGCCGGTCCTGCTCGTTGTACTGATAGGGGATCAACGTGTCGAACACCTCGAGGATCTCACTGCATACGGCCGCAATCGATTCGAACGGAATCACCAAGATGAAGTCATCCCCGCCGATGTGACCCACGAACCCCTGGGCGCCCAGCATGCCATTGACGACGTCGTGCAAGATGCGCGACAGGATATAGATGACGCGATCGCCGTCGTAGTAGCTGTAGCGATCGTTGTATTCCTTAAAGTGATCGAGGTCGGCATAACACACGGCGAATAACCCGCCGTCCTCCATGCGCCGTCGGATCGCCCGCTCGATCTCGGTCGTGCCCGGCAGGCGGGTGGAGGGGTTCACCGCCACGTCGCGCGCCGTGCGGGTCATCAGGCCGTCGAGCCGGCTCACCTGCTCCGCGGGCTCGAACAGCGGCGTGATGACCTCGTCGGCTCCCGCGGCGAACCAGGCCTTCACACCGTTGGTCGTATGGCGGGTGGCGACCGCGGCGAGCGGCACGATGGCGGAGTAGGAATCGGCCTTGAGCTGGGCGCACAGCTCGAGGCCGGCTGCCTCGGAGCCATCCGCGTCAATGACCACGAGCTGCGGCAGGGATCGCATCACGATCTCCTGGACCGCGGCTGCGGCGGGAATCTGGAGGACGGTCAGGCCCTTCCCGTCCGCCCACTGCCTCAGGGAGTGAGGTGCGGAACGGCCGGCCGGCGAGAAGAAGAGAATCGTCGGGCGCGTCCGCACCTGGCTCCTCGCGTAAGGGTTGAGCCCACTTAAACTTAGGTCCCGTAGGCCGGAGTGTCAAACCAGCCGTAATTTTCCCATCCTTGAAGGATGGGCTCGGCCTGCACCGCGCTAGAAACCCAGGGAAACGTTGACCGCGAAGCCGCGTCGGCCGAGGGCGGTATGGAGAGCGGCCGGTCGCCGCACGGCGCTGGCGAGGCGACTCGAGATCAAGGCGTCCACCGCGCTTGCGACGTGATTGGCGAGCAGCAGCCCGAGCTGATCCTGCGCGCTCCGGAAGGCGTTGTCGCTCCTGGCCACGGCGGCGCGGAACTCGGCCAGCTGGGCCTCGACGCCGTGCCACGACCAGAGGTACCCCTCCCCTACGGCGTGGGCCTGGTAGAACTGCAGGGCACTCTGGTACTCGCGCGAGGTCGGATCCGGCGGGCTGGCGGGGTCGCGCCAGAATGTGCGCCGGGCGAGCAGCCACACCGCCCCGTTGTACGTCGTACTGTCGCTCTCGGGCACGAGGCCCGGCCCCGGTGCCCGGTTGAACGCGCCGCTCGCCATGTAGCGCTCCATCGTTTCGTAATACTCGAACGCCGTGTCACGCCCCGTGGGAGCGAAGTCGTGGCGGGCAACCTGAAAGGCGAGATCGCGGAACTGATCGGCGGCGCTCCGGCCGGTGTGGGTCAGTTGGAAGTAGCGGACCAGGGTGTAAAGTTCAGCGGCGACGTATCCCGCCGCGCGGTTCTGGTGAGACAGGAACTGACCTGAGCCGGGAAGAAGAAAGGAAGCGACGGGTCGGACCCAGAAGCGCCGCCGCGCCGCCTGCCCCGAGTCCCCCGCCCCCGCCCCCCCGCCCACCCCCTGGCCGACGCCGGCCTGCCAGCCGACCAGCGCCATCGGTTATCCGCCACGAAATCCGAGCTGCTCAAGAACGAGCGCGCGAGGTCGACTCCGATAGCGCCGCTCGTGACGCCCATCCCCACACACGGCCCGCTCAAGCCATCGCGCACGAAGGCGTAGCCGCCGCGCACCCGCAGCATACGCTGGTACCCGACGTCCACCCCCAAGCGCATCTGTGAGTCGCCGTAGCTCCCCCACCGGCTGTCCACGTCGGCCGCGAGGTTCACGTCGATCCCGTCGCCGCTCCCGCCCGCGGCCCCCCGCTCGACGTGCAGCGCCAGCCGGTACAGCGCGCCGATCACGAGGCGGGCGGGGAGCGCATCCGCCTGGTCGCGGTTGTTCACCTGCAGCTTAAAGCCGATGTTGCGCACGGCGACACCGACCCGCAACGCGCCATCGGCGCCGACGGCGAGCTGGCCGCCGATGTCCACCCCGTTGGTGACCCCTTGGCCGCCCGGGAAATCGCGACAGTCGCCGCTGCAGTCCACGCGGAACTCGACCAGCTTGTAGTTGATTCCCAGCGTCAGTGAGCTACCCAGCTCGGTCGCGTACGAAGCGAGAAACTCGAGGTTGCGCGGAGAGATGCGGGCGATCGTGTTGTTGGTCGAGTCGGTGCGGTCGAGGTCGCCATAATCGAGGAGGTACACTGCCCCGCCGATCACCCCGATGCCGTGCGAGTGGAAGTAGGCGGTGAGCGCGTGACTCGCGCCCGCCGCGAGGCTCGCGCTCTCGAGCGCAAACTCACTCTCCGGCATGGTCGCGAGGCCCGCCGGATTCCAGAAGGCGGCTTCGCCGCGCCCGGCGAGCGCCACCGCGGTCTGACCCATGCCGACGGCCCGCGCGCCCACCGGCAACGAAAGGAAGAGCGCACCGGCGTTGTTGACGGCCTGCGGGCGGCACGGTCGGACGGTCGGACCGATGGACAGGAGAAGCGCCACCAGGGCAGCCTGTCCGACCGTCCGGCGGTCCGACCGTCCGTCAGAAATGCTTCGCCTCATCGATCAACATGATGGGAATGTCGTCCTCGACCGCGTAGATCAAGCGGCAGGCATGGCATACCAGCTCCTCCCGCGGCGCCGTGCGATGCTCGAGCGGGCCCTTGCACTTGGGGCAGACGAGAATCTCCAGGAGGTCGGGCGCAAGGCTCATCCGGCGTACCCCAGACGCTTGAGCGACGGTTGGTGGCGGCGCCACTTCGGCAACACCTTGACGTGCAGCTCCAGGAACACGCGGGTGTCGAGCAACGCTTCGATTTTGGCGCGGGCGGCGGTCCCGAGCCGTTTGATGGTGCGACCCCCCTCGCCGATCACGATACCCTTTTGGCTGTCGCGCTCGACGCACACCACCGCCCGAATATATACCGGGCTTGCACCCTCCCGGAACTCATCGATCTCCACGGCGACGCTGTAGGGCAACTCCTCGTGCAGCTGCTCGAACGCCGCCTCGCGAATGAATTCGGCCGCGAAGAACCGGGCCGGCTGCGTCGCCATCTCCTCGGGGTCGTAGTGAAATGGACCCTCGGGCAGGTGCGCCGCAAGCCGCTCAAGGAGCGTGTCCATGCCTTCACCCCGCAGCGCGGAGACCACCACCCCGTCGGACGGTCGGACGGTCGGACGGTCGGACGGTCGAACCACGTCGGCCTTGGTGTAGACCGTCACTACGACAGCGCGCGGCGGTTTCTCGAGGCGCGCCACTGTCTGCAGGTCGGGCGCGGGAAACTCGAGCAGCGGGTGCAGGTAGGCGATCACCTCGGCGTCAGCGATGGCGCGCACGGCCGCGGCGCGCATCGTCTCGTGCAGCGCGTACTGGGGCTCGAGCAAGCCGGGCGAGTCGGTGAAGATGAACTGCGTGTCGCCCCGAGTCAGTAGGCCGACGACCGGCAGCCGGGTGGACTGCGGCTTGGGCGAGACGATCGCCAGATGCTCGCCCACGAGCGCGTTGAGCAGGGTGGACTTGCCGACGTTGGGGCGGCCGGCGAGCACCACGGTGCCGCATTTCGTCATAGATGCTGAAGCAAAAGGCGGGGCGCCACGCCGTCAAGCAGCCCCGGGCTTGATGCCGGCTCGCTGGTGCCGCATTGTGAAGCATGCGCAAGCCCACCGCCCCGGCATTGCTGCTGGTCGCCGCTTGCGGCGGGCACCCAGCGCCCCGCTCGTGGGCGCCGCTCGCGGTCACGCGGCTCGGCGCCGCCGACGCGTACGGTCCGGGGATCGTGAGCGTTTCGCCCAGCGAGGTGCGGTTCGAGCTGGCGCAGCCGGCGCATGTCATCGTGCTCCGGATCGAGCAGGACGGGACGATCGATCGCATTTTCCCGCAGCGCGACGACGAGCCAACGCAGCAGCAGGTGGGCTGGCATTACATGGAAGCACCGGAGCCGGAAGTGGGCGCCCCACCCCGGATCCTCGAGCCCGTGCTGCGCTCGCCGGACGACCTGGTGCGCGCCGGCCGTCGGGCGCCGCCGCCGGCCTCCCCGATCGTGGATTCCATGGCCCCGACCTACTGGCTGGTGGTCGCGTCGGACGTCCCTACGAGCGCGAGCCAGGTGCAGTCGCTGCTCCGGTCGGCCCGCCGGGAGTACCGCAGCGTGAAGGTGGAGCTCGAAGCGCTGCCGCGCACGCTGGTCGTAGGACGGGCGACGACGTGGGCCGCGTATTACGCGCGGGCGGAGGCGGAGCAGCGCTAGGTCACGTCGCCGACCATCGCCGTGGCCATCGCCGCGAACGCGCCCACAAAGGGGTTGCCGGCGTGGTCGCTGATGGTGGTGGTGATCGTCGGCGTCCCCATCGTGTCGGACTCCTGCGGCGTCCGCTCGTACACCACCTTCGCTTCAGAAACCGAGATGCCCATCTCGAACACGTCTTCGGTGGAGCTTCTCCCCCACGTGGGTAGCTACTGAGGGCCCGTTTCGGGCGCACCCTTTAAGGTTAGCCAGTTCGACCCGATCCCTCGAACTCACGGTCAGGACGTAGGTGCAGCGATCTGGCTATAGACCAAATAGGGAGGTGCGCTATGCCAACGAATCGGCTGCTCTGGTTGCCCGCGCTCCTCGCTGCGCTCGCTTGTAGCGACACAACCGTCGCGCCGCGGGCTCGGCTCGGCCCGATCCTGGCTGACCGGTTCGACAACGCCGAGTGGTCGGAGCCGGTGAACCTCGGCCCGGTGGTCAACTCGAGCGCCTTGGACATGAACGCCGGGCTGTCCCCGGATGCGCACGAGCTGTATTTGGTCTCGACTCGACCGGGTGGACTGGGCGGAAACGACATCTGGGTTTCCCACCGCAGTTGCGTGCAGTGCCCCTGGGAAACGCCAGTGAACCTCGGGACCCCCATCAACACCTCCACGAACGAGGGAGCGCCGACTCTCTCGGACGACGGGCGGATGCTGTTCTTCTACAGCGGCCGTCCGGGTGGCCAGGGTGGCTCTGACATCTACGCGTCGCCGCGAATCAGCACCGGCGCAGACGGTGACGTTTGGGGCGACCCGGTGAACCTGGGCCCCGACGTGAATACGGCTGTGAACGAACAGGGGGCGTATTACGTGCGAGGAGACGGGGAAGGAACCGCCACGTTGTACTTCAATCGGACTCCCGTCGGCGGCACGCAAGACATGTACAGGGTCTCCTTGTCGAGCGACGGTGAGCCGCTCGGCCCCGCCGTGGTCTTGACCGAGCTCAATTCGACGAGCACCGACCAAAAGCTGGCCGTGCGCACGGACGGGCATGAGCTGCTGCTGTCCTCCAATCGGACGGGAACGTTCGGCGACTTGGACATCTGGCGGTTCACTCGCCAGGGCATCCACGACGCGTGGTCCGCCGCGGAGCATCTCGGCGCCCCGCTCAACACGCCTTTCGTCGACTCGCAACCCGTTCTGTCGCGCGACGGCGGGACGCTGATCTTCACCTCGAGCCGGCCTGGCGGGAGCGGGGGCAACGATCTCTGGATGTCGACTCGGGGGCGGAGCGGGCCGTAAGACGAGCATGCTGAAGGCGCGGGATGGCAACCATGGAGGTGGGGTATGACGCGGAACCGCAGGTTCGCCCTGTTCGTAGCACTCGCCACGCTCGCCTGTACCGACACGACGCTCGCGCCCGATGCCTGGCTCGTGCCGAGCCTCGCCATGGACGTCGGCAAACACCACACGGTCGTGGTGAACCCGAACGCCAGCGGCAACGGGATCGCGGCCACGATTCAAGAAGGCATCGACATGGTGGAGGCCGGGGGCAAGGTGCAGATCAAGGCTGGGACGTATGTTGAGGCGCTTCTCATCAACAAGGGACTGACCCTTGAGGCGATCGGCGACGGCAGCGAGCCGGTGATCATTGCGCCCCCAGGTGCGCCTACCACGGCGGTCGAAGTCGCCACGTCCGAGGCCGTATTCATCCGCGATGTGACGGTGCGTGTTAGCGGTCCGAACGGCGTCCTCGGCAACGGGGTCGTGGACGTCACCGCCGAGCGCGTCACGTTGCTAGCCGTCAATCCGCCACTTGGCGTCGGGCAGCTGATCGCAGTGGCTAACAATGCCAGCCTGACCGGCGGACGGGCACGCCTAGTAGTGCGGGAAAGCTTCCTGGACGGAGCTGTGCCCCTCGCCAACTCGGGCACTCCCCCCTTCCCCCAGATGTTCGGAATCCGTCCCTCAGGTGACGTGGATGCGCTGATCGAGCGCAACGTGGTCCGCCATATGGGAGGTGCGTGCATTCATGTGGTCATGCGCGCCGACCTCGGCGGCGAAACGAATGCCGACGTTATCGGCAACGATCTCGACGAATGCTATCCGCTCGGACGGGCGGGAGCGTTGCTCATTGGTACAGCGGCGGGTGGGCTCCCGTTGCCGGGACCCGCGACCGCAACGGGCGTCGTGAACATCATGGGCAACACGATCAGGAACAGTCGGGGCTCATGTCTCACCACGAGCGCCATCAACTACGAGTTCTTTTCTGGACGCATTGAGCGCAATCGCATCCCGAGTGCCGTGGCGGCGTGCGCGTTCCCATCAGCACGCGTCCTGCCCGCCGGGATCTGGGTGGGAAGCATTCGCGGGCTCCCCGCGACCACGGTGGTCGTGCGGTTCAACGACATCGTGGGCAACGCGCAGGCCGGACTCCGCATTGGCCCGAACCAGACCACGGCCCTGGAGGCGCGCTGCAACTGGTATGGCGCGGCGAGCGGGCCGTCGGGGGTGGGCACCGGTACGGGGGACGCCCTCGTCGTCCAGCCAGGCGCGGCGACGCCGGTGTTCGCGCCGTTCGCCACGGCGCCGATCGCGGGGACAGGGGCGACGGGATGCTAAACCAGAATGTCCAATGTCCAATGCTCAATGTCCAATTTCGAAATTGAGCATTGGACATTCGACCTTGGACATTCGTTTGACAGGAGGTGTCTCATGAATCGGAAGGTCTTGAGCATCGCCGTGCTCGCGGGCGCGCTGACGTGGGCGTGCGGCGAGCCCGCCGCCGGACCGGACGCTACGTTGCGACCGAGCCTCATGGCGGATGGAGTTCCTGAGGATGTAGGGCCTTACGGCGTCGGTCACACCATGATCCAGGTTGTGCACACGGGAAGCGCGGGCGAGCGGCGGCCGCTCGATGTTCACGTGTGGTATCCCGCGCACCCCGCGGGCGTCACTGCGGCGCCGCGCACGGCCTACCGATCGCGTCTGTTCGGCGTCCCGCTCGTCCCGGGAACCTACGACCCGCTGACTTTTACGATTCCCTCGCCGCTGGCCCACGAGGGGGCGGACATTGACGCTCGGGGACCACGGTTTCCGTTGCTGATCTGGTCCCACGGGTCCGGCACCGACGCCCTCGATCATGCGTTCACCGCGGAAGCCATCGCGAGCCACGGGTTCGTCGTGGCGAGCGCGGAGCACACCA
Source organism: Gemmatimonadota bacterium (assembly GCA_003221005.1). Classification (GTDB taxonomy): domain Bacteria; phylum Gemmatimonadota; class Gemmatimonadetes; order Gemmatimonadales; family GWC2-71-9; genus AG25. The sequence goes on along the minus strand of QHTZ01000057.1, from coordinate 4,155 downwards.
ACAACTCCCAGGACGACGCGCTCGTCGATTACATCAATCAGCTCGTCGGGAGCTCCCTTCTCGCGTGCCTGGATGCGCTCCAGCCTCCGTGCGGTGGCGAGGCGATCGGCACGAGCGTCAAGAACCGCGTCCGCGACGTCTCCGCGCTGATCGACGAATTCACAAACCTCAACGCAGCCCGGTTCGGAAGCCGAATCGACGTGGCGCGCGTCGGCGTGATCGGTCACTCCAGGGGGATGCTCACCGCCATGGCAGCGGTCGCCGGCAGCAGCGCCTTGGGCATCCCCATTGAGTCTCGGATCGACGCGATCATGACCATGTCCTCCGGCCGTCTGACGTTCGCACCCGCCGAGATGGCAGCGGTACGAGTGCCCATCTTGATGATGGCGGGGGCATCCGACGAGACGCAACCCGTGCCGGTGGTGCGGGCGTTCTTCGACATGCTCTCCAGCAACTCCCGGCTCTTTGTGGTCGTCAGGGACGCCGAGCATCTGAGCTTCGGCTCCGCCCTGTGCGCGAGAATGCAGGCGGCGGGCGGCGTGCGTCTCGCGAATCCGCGGGCGATCCTGGAAGACCGGACGGTCCGTACGCTGCTCACGCCGACGGTGGCGACGTTCGGCAGCACGCTCGACTACTGCTCCTACGATGCGTTCGTCGAGCCGGTGGACATCAGACCGCTCGTCCAGACGATCACGGGCGTCGATGTCACGGAGAGTAACGTGCCTCGCACCCAGGATGCCCGCGAGGTGTCGCGCCTCTCGGTCATCCTGGCCGTGTCGTTTTTCAATGCGGCGCTCGATGAGCAGGGAGCCGATGGGCTGCGTTTCACGCGCTATCTCACGCCGAGGTATTTGATGCAGCACGAGCCCAATGTCCTGTCGGCCGAGACGATTCTGCGTGGAGATGCAACATGCCCTGAGGGTCAGGGCTGCACCGATGGACGCCGATCGCAGCGATGACTGAGGCGTCGGGGCACTTTCGCGAGACGCCGGTTCGCCGCGGCGCCGATCGCGGGGACGGGAGCGACGGGCCGCTAAACTGCAGAATGTCCAATGTCCAATGTCCAATGCGCAATTTCGAAATACAGGAGGTGGCTCGTGAATCGGAAGGTCTTGGGCATGGCCGTGCTCGCGGGCGCGCTGGTCTGGGCGTGCGGCGAGCCCGCCGCCGGCCTGGACGCCGCGCTCGCGCCGAGCTTCGACCGGGGCGGCGTCCCTCGGCAGCATACGATCGTGGTGAACCCCAACGCCAACGGCGCAGCCATCGCGGCCACCATTAAAGAGGCGATTGAGATGGTGGAGCCTGGGGGCCTCGTGCAGGTCAAACCCGGCACCTACGCCGAAGCGCTCGTGATCGACAAGGGGCTCACGCTCGAGGGGATCGGGGATGGGAGCGGGCCGGTGATCATCGCACCGCCGGGAGCGCCCACCACGGCCGTCGAGGTCGCTACACCGAGCCCCGTCACGATCCGAGATCTGACCGTGATCAAGCCGGGCGTGAACGGAGTTTTCGGCAACGGTGTCGTGGACGTCACCATCGAGCACGTCACGATCGTCGCCGTGGGAGTCGGTCCCGGCAACAACCGCCTGGTGCGGATAGCCAACAATGCCGCGCAGACTGGCGGGCGGGCTCGCCTCGTGGTGCGGGAGAGCTTCCTCGACGGGGGTGACCTGGGCCCATACGGCATCAGCCTGCAGGCCGACATGGACGCGACGCTCGAAGACAACGTGATCCGCCGAACCGGGGTGTGCATGTTCATCCTGGCGTTTAGTAGTAGCGGGATCAACGCCGATATCGTCAACAACGATCTGGATGAATGCCATCCGCCGGGGCGGGCTGCCGCGATCGACATCGGGCCCGTCGCGACGCAAACCGCGAACATCGGCTTTACCGGGGTCGTCAACGTCATCGGGAACAGGATCCGCAACAGTCGTGGCTCCTGCCTCCCGACGACCGCCATTCGTTACGAGCTGTACACGGGGCGCGTCGAGCGGAACTCGATCGTGGGCTTTCTACAGGACTGCGCCGTGCCCATCTCAAACGCGCTGCCGGCGGCAATCTGGGTAGGCAGCATCCGTGCCTTCCCCCCGTCCGCGCCGGTGGTGCGGTTCAACGACATAGAGGGGAACGCCCACGCTGGACTCCGGGTGGCCCCGAACATCACGACATCCCTCGACGCGAGCTGCAACTGGTGGGGCTCGGCGAGCGGGCCGACGAGTGTTGGAGCGCCGCCCGGCACCGGGACCGCCGCCCTTGTCGTGGAGCCTGGAGCGGCGACGCCGACCTACACCCCCTTCGCCACGGCGCCGATCGCAGGCACGCGGGCGACGAGCTGTCCTTGACAGAAGGCTCAAGCACCATCGCGGGGAGATCTTGCCCCGTATCCGTGCGTTGAAACGCCGGCTCGGCCAAAGCCGCGCGTCTTTTAAAGACGCCTGGTTACGCCGAGCCAGCCCTTCAGGGCACGGCACCGATCCTCTAGCGAGGTGAGAGTTATGAACGCAAAACGCTGGACCGGCGTGCTGGGCGCGGTGGCGCTGATTGCCTGCGGCCCTGAGTCCGACGAGATCGTGTACGGCATCCAGGCCATGTTTTTTGCCAACTCCGAGTGGTCTGCGCCCGTGAACCTCGGCCCAGTGATCAATTCCACGGCGATCGATAACCACGCGGCCATTTCCAAAGATGGCCTCAGCCTCTTTTTCGCGTCCAACCGCGTCGGGGGGTGGGGAATAACGACATCTGGGTCTCGCAGCGCGACTGCGCCGATTGTCCCTGGGAGACACCCGTGAACGTCGCCGTTCTTAACTCGACGTTCTCGGACGTCGGGCCGGAGCTGTCCGATGACGAGCACCTCCTGTTCTTCAGCAGCGCTCGGCCCGGTGGGGCGGGAGACAACGACATCTACGTCTCGCATCGAGCCGACCGCAAGGACGACTTCAGCTGGGAAGTCCCCGAACGCCTTGGGACAGACGTAAACACAGCAGCGGCGGAGAACATGGGGGACTACCTCCGAGGGAATATCTATTTCAATCGGCAGCCGCTTGCTGGCACGGGTGACCTCTACTATGCGCCAGTGACGCGGGACGGCCAGACGCTTGGGCCCGCCGTCCTCATTGTCGAGCTCAGCGACCCAGTGGCGAATGACGTAAGCCCGACGGTCCGCTTCGATGAACGAGAGATCTTTTTCGCGTCCAACCGCGCCGGTTCGATCGGCCTCAACGATATCTGGATGTCCACTCGACGCAGCCCGAACGATGCCTGGTCGACGCCTGAAAACGTTGGAGCCGTGAACTCGGTGTTCGGTGAGCTGACCCCCAGTTTGTCGCCAGACGGCCGCATCCTATTGTTCGATTCGGATCGGCCGGCGGGTGTCGGGGGGAGGGACATCTACATGTCAACGCGCACGCCGAGCGGCAAGGAGGCTCCATGACCAAGGGCTCGATACTCTGGCTTAGCGCCACACTCGTGGCGCTAGCCTGCAACGACACGGCGGTCGCGCCGCAGGCTCGGCTCAGGCCGATCTTGGCCGACCGCTTCGACAACGCCGAGTGGTCCCAGCCGGTGAACCTCGGCCCGGTGGTCAACTCGAGCGCTGCCGACATGAACGCCGGCCTGTCCCCAGATCAGCACGCGCTGTACTTCGTCTCGACTCGACCGGGTGGACTGGGCGGAAACGACATCTGGGTGTCCCACCGCAGGTGCTTGCAGTGCTCCTGGGAAACGCCGGTGAATCTCGAGGCCCCCATCAACACCTCAACGAACGAGGGAGCGCCGACTCTCTCGGACGACGGGCGGATGCTGTTCTTCTACAGTGGCCGATCGAGTGGCCAGGGCGGCTCCGACATCTGGGTGTCGCTGCGGATCAGCACCGGCGCGGACGGTGACATCTGGGGCGACCCGGTGAACCTGGGCCCCGACGTGAATACCGCGGTGAACGAGCAGGCGGCGTATTACGTGCGAGGAGACGGGGAAGGAACCGCCACGTTGTACTTCAATCGGGGTCCCACCGGCGGCGACCAAGACATCTACAGGGTCTCCCTGTCGAGCGCCGGTGAGCCGCTCGGTCCCGCAGTCGCCGTGTCCGAGCTCAATTCGACGAGCACCGACCAGAAGGTTGCGGTGCGCACGGATGGGCACGAATTGCTGTTGTCCTCG
>QHTZ01000056.1 GCA_003221005.1 Gemmatimonadota bacterium | reverse complement strand
AACACGAGCTACGTCGACTCGCAGGCCGCTTTGTCGCGCGACGGCGGCACGCTGATCTTCACGTCGAACCGGCCGGGCGGGAGTGGGGGCAACGATCTCTGGATGTCGACCCGCGGGCCGAGCGGACCGTAGAGACAAAATGTCCAATGTCCAATGTCCAATGTCGAATACCCAATTTCGAAATTGATCATTGGGTATTGGACATTGGACATTTGTAGTTGAACGCTGGCGGCGGCCTACTCTCCCACCCCCTCGCGCGCGAACGGTGTCCGGGTCCGACGTGATTTTGAACCCGGTATCCTGCGCGAGCACAATGCCGAGCTCGTGCCGGCGCGCGAAGTCGCTCAGGTAATACGTCAGGTTGGCGGCGATCAGGCCATGCCGCGTGCCCGGCGGCTCGCGCACGACCAGGTGGCCGCGGATCAGCTCCGTCACCTTGCCCGGCAGCGACATCCGCTCGACGTCGCGGGCCGTCAGCAACTGAGAGGTGCCCACGTCCGGAAACATCTCAAGAATCCTGCGCGCGATCGATCAACGCGGGGTCAACCCACGGTGGCTCAATAGCCCGTGGCGTGGAGCTTCTTCACGCGCGCCGCCAGGTCGGCCGGCTCCGTCCACACCACACGCCCCGTCGGCGTGACGTAAATCCGCACGCTCTGTGCCCCGGGGATGAGCGTCGGGTAAAAGGCGAAGGACCACACGCGCGGCGCTCCCTCCACCTGCGTCAGCCCATCCCAGAGGAACGTGGTCGTCTGGATCCCCATCTGCGGGGGTGGGTCGCCGAGCAGCGTGGCGACGCCGTTGTAGGCGAGCGCCCAGGAGCCGCCCACCACTACCGCGGCGGCGAAGGCGAGGATCAGGAACAAGCCGATCAGGCGAGACATGCCCTCAATGTAGAATGTCCAATGCCGAATGCCCAATTTCGAAGTGCGCTGAATAGGTGATTGCGGCGCGTTATTGATCACGGTTGCTTGGGCTTGGGGCATTATCCCCGTGCGTGCCTGCGCCCCGTTACGATCTCGAGGACCGGCTGATGAACCTTGCCGTACAGATTTGTGTGCTGACAGACCGCCTTCCGTCGACTCAGATCGCCAAGCATGTCGCCGTGCAGGTCATCCGGAGCGGCACGTCACCGTTTGCGAACTACGGCGAAGCCCAGGCGGCCGAGTCCCGCCAGGATTTTGTGCACAAGCTAAGGGTCTGCCTCAAGGAATTGCGCGAGACTCAGGCGTGGTTGAAGTTCATCCAACGAATGAATCTTTGTTCAGAGAGCGTCGAGACGGTCAGTCGGGAGTGTGACGAACTGGTCGCGATCCTCGCGACCAGCGTCCGGACGGCAGCTGGCAAAATGTAAAATGTCCAATGTCGAATACCCAATTTCGAAATTCGTCATTGGATATTGGACATTGGACATTGGTAGTGAACGCTGGCGGCGGCCTACTCTCCCACGACCTCGCAGTCGCAGTACCATCGGCGCTGACAGGCTTAACGACCGTGTTCGGGATGGGAACGGGTGTGGCCCTGTCGCGCTAGTCGCCAGCAGAGAAATCGACGAGGGTATGTTGTAGTGTCCGAGGCTCAGCACGCGAATCACCGAGAAGAGATCAAGCCTCACGGGCAATTAGTACGGCTCGGCTGAAGCGCTCGCGCGCCTTACACCTGCCGCCTATCAACCTGGTAGTCTCCCAGGGCCCTTCAGGAGCCTTGCGGCTCGGGAGTGTT
>QHTZ01000055.1:33895-49844 GCA_003221005.1 Gemmatimonadota bacterium | reverse complement strand
ATCGTCTTCGTGATCTTGCGCGTGTTCTGGACTGATCGGATGCGGCGCCGCAGCTCCCGGGGCTTCGCCATGTCAGCGGGGCCCCAGGGCCTTGTATTCCTCGATCGCGCGCTTCAGCTGTCCCGTAAGGTCTTCGGAGAGCGTCTTGCGGGTGCGGATCTCCTCACCGATTTCGCGGTGCTGCGCCGTCATGAACTCGTGGAAGCCGCGCTCCCAGTCCCGGATCGTGTCCACCGCGACGTCGTCCAGGAAACCATTCGTCACGGCGAAGATGATCATCACCTGTTGCTCCACCGGCATCGGCTGGTACTGCGGCTGCTTCAGCACCTCGACCGTGCGCGCACCGCGATCGAGCTGCCGCTGCGTGGCCGGGTCGAGCTCGGTGGCGAACTGGGTGAACGCTTCCAGTTCGCGATATTGCGCCAGGTCCAGGCGGAGCCGCCCGGCCACCTGTTTCATGGCCTTGATCTGCGCGTTGCCGCCCACCCGCGAGACCGAGATGCCGACGTTCACGGCGGGACGCACGTTGGAGAAGAACAGGTCGGTCTCGAGGAAGATCTGACCGTCGGTGATAGAGATGACGTTCGTGGGAATGTAGGCCGACACGTCGCCCGCCTGGGTCTCGATGATCGGCAGCGCGGTGAGCGAGCCCGCGCCCATTTCGTCGGATAGCTTGGCGGCGCGCTCCAGCAGACGGCTGTGCAGGTAGAACACATCCCCCGGGTACGCCTCCCGGCCCGGCGGACGCCGCAGCACCAGCGAGAGCTGCCGGTAGGCGGCGGCCTGCTTCGACAAGTCGTCGTACACGCACAGCGTGGCCTTCTTCTCGTCGAACATGAAGTACTCGGCCATTGTGCAGCCGGCGTAGGGCGCGATGTACTGCATCGGCGCCGGCTCCGAGGCCGAGGACACCACCACGATGGTGTAATCCATCGCGCTGTGCTCCTTCAGGCGCTCCACCACCGCCGCGACGGTTGAGTTCTTCTGCCCGATCGCCACGTAGACGCAGATCACCCCCGTGCCACGCTGATTGATGATCGTGTCGATCGCGATCGCGGTCTTGCCGGTGCCGCGGTCCCCGATGATCAGCTCGCGCTGGCCCCGCCCGATCGGGATCATCGAGTCGATCGCCTTGATCCCGGTCTGGAGCGGCTCCTTCACCGGCTGGCGGCGGATGATTCCAGGCGCCACCACGTCCACCTTGCGGCTCGTGCTCGTCTTGACGGGCCCCAGCCCATCGACCGGCCGGCCCAGGGAGTCCACGACGCGCCCCACGAGCGCCGGCCCGACGGGCACCTCGAGCACCCGCCCGGTGCGCCGCACCTCGTCCCCTTCACGCAGCTTGAGGTAGTCGCCGAAAATGACGGCCCCGATGTTGTCCTCCTCCAGGTTCAGGGCGAGGCCGGTGATCCGCTCCCCCGTCTCGGAGGAGACGAACTCGAGCATCTCGCCCGCCATGGCCTGGGTGAGGCCGTACACGCGAGCGATGCCGTCCTTCACTTCGAGGACCGTGCCCACCTCGCGGACGTCGATCTCTGCCAGGTCGGCGGCCTGGATTTCCTTCAGCAGGATCTCTTTGAGCTCACCAGGTCTCAGGATGGAATCGGTCGCCATGGGATCGGGGGTGGAAGTTTGTGAAAATTATCACAAGAATGCGGAATTCGGAATGGGGAGTGCGGAATTGCGTTGCAGGTTCGATCCGCTGAGGCCGCCGGCGTTTCGACGATCGGTCGATCTGTTCCGCATTCCGCGTTCCCAATTCCGCCTTTCAGACTCTCGACCTCGTCCTTCCTCTAATAAACCGCCACAGCACTCCTCGCGGCCCGAGATGGCGCAGCTCGCGCGGCGTCGCGCCCGCCACCCGCCGGCCCACGGCCGCGAGGTGGCTGGACGAGGCGTACCCCAGAATCCGCACCACCCCGTGAACGCTGTACCCGGGATTTCCTAGCAGGTCGGCCGCGCACGCGGCGCGCGCGAGGTCGATAACCCGCTTCAGGTTGGGGGCGCCCCCCGCCGCGAACTCCCGCGACAGGTGCTCCCGCGTGACGCGCAGGGCGTGGGCCAGCTGCCCCGTGGTGATGGGAGCGGCGACCCGCCGCAACACTTCCTCCCACGCCGCGAGCTGCAGCCGGTCGGTCAACCGCAGCAGCTTGGGCGCGTCGCGCAGCGCCTCCCGCCGGGCGACCTGCGCGGAGCGCGCGGCGACCCACTCCCCCGAGAGCGCGCTGTCTACGCCTTCGACCAGCACTCCGGTGAACCCGGCGCCGTAGCAGGCCGCGATCAGCGGGCCATCGTCGGGCCGAAACGCGGAGAGCGCGTACATCGGGATCCGGGGAAACCGCGGCGGCAGCGCTAACGCTGCCTCGGGAGCCGCCTTCACGTCGAGGACGACCGCATCCACGAGGCGCTGTGCCAGCAAACGCTCGACCTGGGCGAGCCCGCGGCAGAGGCGTACGCTCCCCCCGCCCATCCCCCGCGGATAGCCCTGCCGCACCGAGCGGCGGGCGTCGCGCCGCGGGTTGAACACCGGGATCACCGCTGTCACGAGGCGCGCTCCGCATCCATGGCGCGAACCATTTCGGCCGCGCGCTCGAGCACGCCCCGCGCATTGTCGTAGGAGATCATCTCGCGCGACTCGTCGTGCGAGCGCCAGGTGCAGTCCGTGATGCCTTCATCCACCTGCGGCACGGGCTCCCCGTGCTGCGCCTCGAACAGGAAGAAGTGACAGTACTTGTGGATCGTCTTGCCGCGGAACCGGAAGTACCAGTCGATCACCTGGATCGGTCCGTGCAGGATCAGCTCCGCAAGGCCGGTTTCTTCCGCCACCTCGCGCCGCGCGGCGTCGGCCGGAGGCTCGCCGGGCTCGAGGTGTCCCTTGGGGAAGCCCCAGTTGCGGTAGGAGTCCCGGATCAGCAGAAAGCGGACGTCGCCCCCGGCGCCGCGCCGAAACACCACGCCGCCGGCACTCGTCTCCCGCTCGGCTCGCGGCTGGCGGCGTTTCGCTGGCATCGACGTCAGAACACGCTGAACGTGAAGTACTTGCGCGGATTCGCCTGGATGTCCGAAAGCAGCTGCCGCAGCTGAATCATGGTGAGGGTCGTCTCCCGATACAGCGTCGAGTCGGAAACGAGGAGGCCGAGCGTGCCGGTGCGGTTGGCGATGCGGGACATCACCGTATCGGCCGAGACCAGCACACGGATGAGGCTCTCCTGGTTCTTGTGGGCGGCCTCCGTCAGGTCCCGCAGGTTGGCAGACGCCGTTCGCAGGTCCTGGCTCGTCGCCGCCGAGTTGTTGAGGATCGTGGCGAGCTGGCCCCGGTTGGTGGCCGAGTCCACACGCCCCAGCGTGGCAGACAGATCCGTCGCCGAATGCGCCAGGAGGTCGGAACCCTGGCGCAAGTTCGTCCCTACCGAGCCGAGCACCTCGGCCTGTTCGTTGGTGACCCGCGCCAGGCGCTGGGCGACTTGCCCGAAATCCCTGATCGAGCGTCGCAGCTCCGCGACCGCCTCGGAATCGAAGGCGCTCTGGACGCGGTTCGCCACGGTCCCGATGTCGGTCGCGATACGACTCGCCTGTGCAGTGAGCTGCCCGATGTCGGGGAGCGTAGCGCCCGGCCACTTGGTCCCCGCCCCCGCGGCCGCCTCCGCCACCGCCTGACGGATGTTGGGATCGTCCGGGAGCTGGTCCTGCGGCACGAGCGTCGCCGCCCATTCGCCGAACAGCGAGGCCGAGGCGGCGATCACCGCCGGCTTTTGCGGCAGGGTCACGCCGCTATAGATCTTGAGGTCCGCCTCGACCCAGTTTCCCGACGCCAGGCGGATCCCTTCCACGCGCCCCACTCGCACTCCCCGCAGCACCACAGGCGTCCCGACGCTGAGCCCACCGACCGTGCGAAACCGGGCGGTGTAGACGGCCTCGGCTTTTCCGAGGTGCGCCCCCGAGAGCCAGAGGGCCCCGGCCACCACCACCGCGAAGCTGGCGATCACCACGACGCCAACCGCGAACTCGTTCTCGCGCTTCATGTTGGGCGCCCCTCGATGAACTGGCGGACCACCGGATCGTCGGTCTCCTGCACCTCCGCAACCGTCCCCACCTGGCGGATCCGACCCTCGTGCAACATGGCGATCCGGTCACCGACCGTGTAGGCGCTGCGCATGTCGTGAGTCACGACCACCCCCGTCACCCCCAGGTGCTCTCGCGTCCGCACCATGAGCCGATCGATCACGGCGGACGTGACGGGGTCGAGGCCGGTGGTAGGCTCATCATAAAGGATATAGCGGGGGCGGAGGGCGATGGCGCGGGCGATCCCTACGCGCTTGCGCATCCCGCCGGAGAGCTCGGCCGCGTAGCGCTCGCCCGCGCCGGTGAGATCCACCAGCGCCAGGGCCTCCGTCACGCGTTCGGCGATCTCGTCGTCATCGAGGCCGCGCCGGCGCAACCCGAGGGCGACGTTTTCGGCCACCGTCAGGGAGTCGAACAGCGCCGCAAACTGGAACACGTAGCCGATCTCCCGCCGCAGCGCGTTCAGGGCGTCGCGGTCCAGCGTGGAGACCGCGCGGCCGTCCACGAGCACGTCGCCCGCATCGGGGTCGAGCAGCCCGACGATGTGCTTCAGGGCGACGCTTTTCCCGGTGCCGGAATAGCCGATGACGACCATCGTCTCCCCGTCCTGGACTTCCAGGGTGAGCCCGGCGAGAACCTGCTTGTCGCCGAACGCCTTGTGGAGGTTCTCAAAGCGGATCACCGCAGCAGCACGGCTGCCCAGAACGCGTCGAGGACCAGGATCGCGACCGCCGAATACACGACCGCTCGCGTCGTGCTCCGCCCCACGCCTTCGGCCCCGCCGCGCGTGGAAAGCCCCACCACGCATCCGACCGTCGTGATCGTGAAGCCGAAGGTCGCACTCTTGAATAGACCGAACCACGTGTCCTTGAACTGATAAAATTGCCTCAGGCCCTTGACGAACTCCGGCGTCGAGAGGTTGAGGAGCCAGAGGCTCGTCATCCAGCCGGTCATGATTCCGACGAGCACCGCGAGGGCGACGACGATGGGGAACATGACGGTTCCGGCGAGGACCCGTGGGACGACGAGGAAGCTCTGCGGGTCGTAGGCCAGCGTTTCGAGGGCATCCACCTGCTCGGTGACCTTCATCGTGCCGAGCTCCGCGGCCATGCTCGCGCCCACGCGACCCGCGAGCGCGAGGCCCGCGAGCACGGGGCCGAGCTCGAGCATCATGGTCTTACCGACGAGGGTGCCGACGAAATAGAGCGGCACGGTGCCGGTGAAGGTGTAGGAGGCCTGGAGGGCCAGCACCACGCCGGTGAAGGCGGCGATGAACAGCGCCACGGGGAGCGAGTCCACGCCGACGCGCCGCATCTGAACGAGCGCGAGCCGTCCCCACGTCGTGACGTCGGGGAGGGCGCGCACCATGTCCGCCATGAACTGGCCCCAGCGACCGACAGCCTGGATGAGGCCGACAGTCCTGCGGCCGATCCGGTCGATCACGGGGGGAAACCTACGGTGCGACGTGACACGTCGCCACGTCGCTACGTCGTTACGTTCCCCGAAAGCGAAACGGCCGACGGATGTCCACCGGCCGTGTTCGTACAACGTAACGTCGTAGCGACGTACAACGGCGATTACGCCGCGAAGCTGGCTAGCGCCTTTCCCACATCGCCATCGCGCAGCCGCTTGAGGGCGCGGTCGCGCAGCTGCCGCACGCGCTCCCGCGTCACGCCGAGCATCCCGCCGATCTCCTCGAGCGTGTGCTCGCGGCCGCCGTCCAGCCCAAAGTACAGGCGCAGCACTTTGGCGTCGCGCCGCTGCAGCGTGTTGAGCGCCGACTCGACCTCGTCTGAGAGGAACCGATCCATCGCCTGGTCCTCGGTGTCCGGGAGGTCTTCGGCGATGAACCGCTCGATCAGCGACCGGTCCCCGTCGGGATCCAGGGGCGCGTCGAGGCGGACGTCGCCGGTGTTCAGGGCCGCGAGCGACTGCACCACCTCCAGGGAGAGCTTCGTGGCCTCCGCGATCTCCTCGGGCGTCGGCTCGCGCCGCAACGTCTGCCGCAGGTACTCGGCCGTGCGGACGATGCGGGAGAGGTCGGCGGTCCGGTTCAACGGGACGCGCACCGTGCGGCCCTGTCGCGCCAGCGCAGCGAGAATCGCCTGCCGAATCCACCAGACGGCGTACGAGATGAACTTCACGCCCTGGTCGGGGTCGAACTTCCGGGCTGCCGTGAGCAGACCGACGTTCCCCTCTCCGATGAGATCGGTGAGCGGCAGGCCGCGGTTCTGATACTTCTTGGCGACCGAGATCACAAACCGCAGGTTGCGCTTGACGAGCTCCTGCATCGACTCCTGGTCGCCGGCGCGCACCTTGCGGGCGAGGGCGATCTCCTCCTTCTGCGTGAGGAGCGGGGTCTTGGAGACCTCGTGGAGATACTGGTCGAGGATGTCGCGCTCGTGCTCGTGATGCCCGAGGCCGGCGAGCAGGCCACGCCGGCGGCCGCGCTTCTTCCCGGTCTTCGGCTTAGCGGCAGACGCGGCCACGCCCGTGGCCACCGGCTTGGCGGCGGCGCGGGGCTTCGCCCGAGAGGCGGGAGTGGTCTTCTTCCGTCGCGTCTGCTTGGTCATGTATGGATCTCGGGTCCCCCCTGATACCGACCGCGGGGGGAAAAGTTCACGTCTGGGCACAAAATCGCTTGACACCTCCATAACGCCCCGATAAGATGGCGTGTTCCCGCCGAACCGGGGCGCCGCGGGGGGCGCCCAATATAATGGGGGCGTAGCTCAGTTGGGAGAGCGCGTGAATGGCATTCACGAGGTCAGGGGTTCGATCCCCCTCGCCTCCACCAGCTAGGCGGGTAGACGGGTAGACGGCGAGGAGTTGTTTGGCTACAGTTGGCAGGGGTGCAAGACTGGCGAGCCTGACGGACGCGGATACCTCCTACCCGTCTACCCGTCTCGACGTCTAGTCTTTGCGGGAATAGCTCAGTTGGTAGAGCACAACCTTGCCAAGGTTGGGGTCGCGGGTTCGAGTCCCGTTTCCCGCTCTGCCCGTCGGACGGTCGGACAGTCGGACCGTCAGACAGTGAGGTGAGCAGCACCAAGTACGGTCCGACCGTCCAGCAGTCCGACGGTCCGACCATGGCGACGCGGGGTGGAGCAGTCTGGTAGCTCGCCGGGCTCATAACCCGGAGGTCGTGGGTTCAAATCCCACCCCCGCTACTGCTAGACGGGTAGACGGACAGACGGGTAGACGGACAGCGGCGAGTGGGGCGGAGAAGCGAGAGTGGTTCTCTCCCCTTTGATCACTACGAACCGCTACCCGTCTACCCGTCTCGCCGTCTACCCGTCTAGTCTTTTGGGCGGTTAGCTCAGCTGGTTAGAGCGCTACGTTGACATCGTAGAGGTCACTAGTTCGAATCTAGTACCGCCCACTCCGCGCGCGCCCATAGCTCAACTGGATAGAGCGTTTGGCTACGGACCAAAAGGCTGGGGGTTCGACTCCCTCTGGGCGCACTCGGTCGGACTGTCGGACGGTCGGACCATTTCGGGGCGTAGCGCAGCCCGGTTAGCGCGCCTGGTTCGGGACCAGGAGGTCGGAGGTTCAAATCCTCTCGCCCCGACTACAGTCCTGCTGTCGGACGGTCGGATTGCCGGACGCCAACACCGTCCGTGCTTTTCCTTCCGACGTCCGACCGAGTGGGCGTCAGTGGCTCAGCTGGATGGAGCGTCGGCCTCCGGAGCCAAGCTCACGGTGCGGGAGCATCAATGAGGCCGTTACGGCAACCATCGGTCTGGCCCGCCGCCGCCCGCAGTCGGCTTAGGTGTTGCGGCACAACACGCGCCAGTAGCTCAGCTGGATAGAGCGTCGGCCTCCGGAGCCGAAGGTCATGGGTTCGAATCCCGTCTGGCGCATCGACTTACAGACGCGGTTTCACGTTTCGGCCAACGAGGCCGAAGGTCCCGGCGGGACCTTGACTCTCCCAGCGGTCGAATCCCCGCGGGTGCAGCGATGTATCGAGTTCCTCGCTCTTCCTCAGCAAGCCCACCCGGCAACCAAGGCCGATGACTCCGCAAGTTATCGAGCTGGCGCTGACAACTGTGCAGCAATCGGCACCTCGCCATGATCGCGCTGCGAGCGGGTGTGTCGGCGGATCTACGAAATGCTCGCAGGGGAGCCACCGTTCTCCGATACGAGCACCCTGGCGATCATCAGTCGCCACGCGACCGAACGCCTGGCCGCTCCGGAGCGTGCGACCCGCCGTCTCCGAACTTGTCTCGGCGTTGTTCCACTATCGGTTTGAGCGATGAGGCGGCGGGGGTTAAATCGGATAACAGCATGAAACGACAAGCGGCGAGCGTTCCGTAACGCTCGCCGCAGTTCCTCCCGGGACGCGTCGGCGGGGGCCGCTGGATTCACGCAGTCGCTCGGGCCATGCTCTGGACGGCCGCCGCGTACCGGGCGACCTTTGACATTGCCCGGCCCATCGCCGCGGCGAGTCCTTGTGCCTGTTCCTATAATCAAGTGCGTGTGACAAGCGTGGCAGTGAGGACGAGCGAAGGCACCGTCGTCACGCTCGAGCGAAACACCGTCGAGGACCTCAGGGGCCACCTGCGGGGAGCGCTCTTGCTCCCCGGCGACCCTGGCTACGACGACGGGCGGGCCATCTGGAATGCCATGATCGACCGTCGGCCTGCACTCATCGCGCGCTGCCTCGGCGTCGCCGACGTCGTGACGTGCGTGAACTTCGCTCGCGAGCACGGCGTCACCGTTTCGATCAAGGGTGGTGGGCACAACATCTCCGGTCTCGCGGTCTGCGACGGCGGACTGATGGTCGACCTGTCGCTCATGCGTGGCGTATGGGTGGATTCGACGGCGCGCACGGCGCGTGCCCAGGCTGGCTGTCTCTTAGGTGACCTGGACCGCGAGACCCAGCTCCACGGCCTGGCCGCAGTCCTCGGCTTCCTTTCGACCACGGGCATTGCCGGGCTCACGCTCGGGGGGGGCTTTGGCTACCTCACGCGCCGGTTCGGCTGGAGTTGCGATAATGTGCTCTCGATGGACGTCGTCACGGCAGACGGGCGGTTTGTGCGGGCGAGCGCCCGGGAGAACCACGACCTCTTCTGGGGCCTGCGGGGTGGAGGCGGCAATTTCGGGGTCGTGACGAGCTTCGAATACAAGCTTCACCCCGTCGGACCGGAGGTAATGGCGGGGGCCATGGCGTGGCGCGCGGAGGACGCGCACGAGGTGCTCGAGATGTACCGCACCGTGACCGCGCAGGCGCCGCCCGAACTCACTTGCGTCGCCGTCCTGCGCAACGCCCCGCCAGCGCCATGGTTGCCCAAGGAGATCCACGGCAAGCCCATCGTGGCGATCTTCGTCTGTCAGACGGGCCCGCGTGCGGAGGGCGAGCGGCAGGTCGCCCCGATCAAAAGGTTCGGTTCGCCGGTGGGCGACATCATT
Organism: Gemmatimonadota bacterium; assembly: GCA_003221005.1. Classification (GTDB taxonomy): domain Bacteria; phylum Gemmatimonadota; class Gemmatimonadetes; order Gemmatimonadales; family GWC2-71-9; genus AG25. The sequence continues at coordinate 40,373 of QHTZ01000055.1, read as the reverse complement.
CAGTGGCGACCATATGTGTCGCAGCAGAGCCTGCTCGACGCGACTCAACCGAAGGGCAGGCGGTACTATTGGAAGTCAGAGTACCTGCCACGGCATGAGCCCGACATGCTTGCCAAGGTCATCGAGCACGCGAAGCGGATCCCGTCGCCCCACTCCGCAATCCTGGTCTTCCCGATCGACGGAGCGCTGAACCGACTGTCGGCCGAGCACTCCCCGGCGGGGAACCGCGACGCTGCCTCGGTCCTCAACATCACGGCATCGTGGGAACGGGCCGACGACGACAAGGCGAACATCGGGTGGGCGCGGGCGGCCTGGGAAGACTTGCGCCCGTTTTCGACGGGGGGCACGTACGTCAACTTTCTGACCGAGGAGGAGGGAAGCGACCGTGTCCACGCCGCGTACGGGGAGAATTACGATCGGCTCGTCGAGATCAAGACGAAGTGGGACTCGAACAACGTGTTCCGAATGAACAAGAACATCCCGCCCACTGCGCCCGATGCCTAGGATCGCGGTTGCACTGGCGCAGTCCGCACCCGCCCCACCAAGACCCGTCCCAAACCAAGCTCCGACTGACTTACCCGACATCGGCGCGGGCCCGCACGACGTGTCCATTGCACCGGCGGATTCATAGCGCGGCGCACGCGCTGCGAGGCCCAATCCTCAGCTATACGTTGCGGCAGTGGGGCCGACGGAATCCGCGGTGCTCTCGGGGAAGCCTTCGGGGTCGCACCAGATCGAGGGAATCGGAATCGGGTTCATCCCCCTGCTCCGGAGGCGAGACCTGAAAGCTGACCAACGGATGCGGAACCTGCTTGCCATACCGTTTGCCGGTCCGTGATGGACGTGGAGGTATTTGGTGGTCCCCAACGGCCCTGCGTGAGCACAAGAACGGCGGGCCCGCATCGACCCGCCGTCTTTGGAGGCCGGTGCCGGAGATCTGTGAGCTTGGCTATCTTGGAGCGAAGTCACATCCGCCCGCGAGCATGCGATGCCAATCCAATTTCGCCGTGACGTTGACCAGGTGCTGAATGACGCGAAGGCCCAGCAGAAACCAGTACTCCTCGACTTCAGCGCCGCTCCGATGTGAAGCGGCTGTGCTCGGCTGGATGCCGAGGTGTGGCCGGATGAACGCGTGGTGCGCTTCGTGAACCAGCATTTCCTGCCTGCCCGGGTGCACGTGAAAGAAAACCCGGGGGACTTCAAGCGCTACGGCGAGCGCTACAGCGCGCCATGGACCCCGACGATTCTCGAGCTGGATGCCGACGGCGTCGAGCGCCACCGCGTGGAGGGATTTCTTCCCGCGGACGACTTCCTCGCGCAACTGATGCTCGGCCTGGCGCACATGGCCTTCAAGCAGGAGCGGTGGGCCGACGCAGAGCGGCGCTTCCGAGAGATTGTGGAGCGGCTACCGCATACCGATGCGGCAGCGGAGGCACTCTACTGGGCGGGGGTCGCGCCCTACAAAGCGACGGGTGACGGGGCGTCGCTGAAGGACACCGCGCGCGCCTTCACCCAGCGGTATCAGGACAGCACATGGGCCAAGAAGGCGTCGGTCTGGCGGTGATTAGCCGGCAGCCGCTGTTAAAACAGTTGCGATTTCAGTTGCGACGCAGACGTTGCTTGCGGGCGCTGGCCGACGCTAAGTCCTTGAGAAGGCGTTAGCGCGCGCTGCCCGACGCCGGTTCACTCGCCCTCCGGAGAAGCCGAAGGTCCCTGTAAGTTTGAGCGCTGGGGCACGGTCGGCTGCTCGGAAACCATCATCGAGGCCAGCCGGCAGGCATCATAAGGACGGCCTCGAGTTGCCGCTGCTCTGAGCCCGGCCGCCAGACCTCAACGGTCCTGAGCCGGGTCGTAGGCCTCAAGGGTCGCGAGGGCAGCGCCGTTGTAAAGGGGTAATCCGCCGACGGCGTACAGGACGCCGTTCACAACGCCGGCACCCAGGGAGGTCCGCGACGTCAGCATCGGTCCCCTGCTCGTCCAGCTATTCGCCGCCGGATCGTAGACCGCGACGGTCCCCGTCGGGCCGCTGCCTCCGACGGCGTAGAGGAAGCCGCTCACCACGCCAACCGCCAAACCGTAACGCGGGGTCGGCATCGGCGCCTTGGTCGTCCAGCTGTTTGTCACCGGGTCATAGGCTTCGACGGTCGTCAGGGGGGGGCCGTATACAGAGGGGTAGTAGTTTCCATCGGTTCCGCCGACGGCGTAGAGGACGCCGCTCACCACGCCAACAGCCAAACCGGAACGCGGGGTGGGCATCGACGGCTTGGTCGTCCAACTGTTCGTCGACGGGTCGTAAGCCTCTGTCGTCCCGACGGGTATTTCGGCAGCACCACTATCGCCTCCCACGGCGTACAGAACGCCGTTCACGACGCCCACTGCTAAACCCGAGCGCGGGGTGGGCATCGGCGCCTTGGTCGTCCAGCTGTTCGCCACCGGATCGTAGGCGACGCTCGGTAGGATCAGACCGCTGCTGTAGTTGAATCCACCGATGGCGTAGACGACGCCGTTCACGACGCCGACGGCCAAAGCAAAACGCGAGGTAGGCATCGGTGCCTTGGTCGTCCAGGTATTGGCCACCGGGTCATAGGCCTCGACGGTCGCCAGGGAGGTTTGGCTGTATCCTCCGATGGCGTAAAGGACGCCGTTCGCTACGCCAACGCCCAGACTGGGGCGCCCAGTCGGCATCGGCGCCTTACTGCTCCAGCACGCGCATGCCACATTGAAGGCGCCGCCCAAGGCAGGGAATCTGGAGGCAGGCAATACTCTTGGTGCCGCGGTCAGCACGTACCCCTCCCCTTGCTTGTCAATGCTCAGGTTCGGAAAGGTCGCGACACCGTTCGCCGCAGCCACGGTCGTAGCGCCGGAAAGCGTTCCTCCCCCGGGGTTCCCAGAGAGGCTGATGGTGATGAGGTCGGTCGCGTTGGAGTCCAGGTAGCCCGTCCAATCCAGGATCCGGACCTGAGGCGTCGGGGTGAGAACAGCCCCCACCGTCGTGCCGCGTGGGTACGCGCTGAAGAAGAACGTCGGCTCGTGTGGAGTCTCGTTGAGATCGCATCCAATGCATGCGGAAAAAAGAAGCAGAATCGCAGGACGCATCGTGTCTCCGAGGCTGGTCGTATGCTTGCAAGATCGGCCGGGCCAGTCAAGTAGGTATCAAGCAGGGGCCGCGGGGAGCCCCAGGGTTGCGCTCGAATTGGCGCGCGGATCGGGGCGGTGGAGCACGTGGGTTGCTCGTCCAGCTCGGGACTAGTTGCAACGACTTCCATAGTCGGGGCGCCGGGATTTGAACCCGGGACCTTCTGGTCCATGAGCCGGCCCTGAAGATGACTACGATAATGCGCCTTTCCGTACCCTCAGAGCGCGGCCGCGATTAGGGTACAGGCTACGGGAACACCGGCCTAAGAGGGCTACTCAACGCCACGATTTGCGCGGTCTCGTCCGGCGTAGGGGAACTCACACTCCACCGGTCGTCGTCCCATCGTACGGTGAACAAGAACTCCCTTTGCCCCTGCCAAGCCCGGAGATCTAGTGTCGCGACGCAAACCGGCTCACGCCCCACAAACTCGACAAATCGAACGTGTTGTTGATCATCGAAGATAGGAAGGAAAATCCGGCCCTCGGCCTTTATGGGCTGAATGGCTTGGCGGGTGATCCCTTCTGGAAACGGCTGCTCCAGTTCGAAGTACATCCATGCTCCCGGTTCCTTTCTTGTAGGGTCTCCTGCGACCATCGGTGTGCGCTCCAACTGTTCGAAGAACTGACTGTCCACCGGAACCATCGACCCGGTCTCGGGATCTCGTATGGCCGCTGCCGAACCAAAACGACTCGCCCTCGAGTCGATGGGCGAAAAGTCGATCGGAGCGCGCCCGTGGGCGATGAAATACGGGATGAGACCGTAGCCGACCGTTACGACTCGCTGGGATTGGCCTTCCACTTGTTGCCAATCCCCCTCCTCCCGCTCGCTCTCGTTCCAAAAGAGCACTGCCAGCGCGATGTGCTCTGCATCTAGTGATCGCAAGACGCGGCGCACGATGGCGTCCGCCTCATAGAGATCACCCAACGCTCGGGGAGGGCGGATTCTAACGTTCACGACGCCAGGCGCCTTTGTGGTCGAGACGGCGACCTGCGCAACCGCCTCATTGAGGTTGCGTTCGAGGGCGCCGATCCGATTGGGCAAGGCGTCTGATCGGACGCTCACGGCGTATACGAGGCTGACCGGATCCTGTGGCTGACCGCGATAGACGCTCTTCGTGCGCACCAAGAGGGGTCCCACCGCAGGAATGTCGTTGATCTTAATCGGCCGCTCCTTGACCTCTCCATCCTTGCCGGCACTCGCGACACTCACCTGGAACAGTCCCTTCGGGTGTGACGCCGTGAGCCAGCGCACACCAACAGAGGGCTCTACCGCCTTTGCGGCCAAGTCGGTTATCAGCCCTACAACCTCCACTCGTGAGATCCGTGCTGCCTCCTCATGAAGCCAGACTACGACCTTGACCGGGGCATGGCCCACAACCCACGCGTGTACGTCCGGATCCAGTGCAGCAGCGAATTGCTCGAGTTCGGATTCGCGCTTCTCCACCGGTTCAATCCGCTTGCACTCGTTCGGTATGAAGAATTCGTGTCCGACGAGGCTCACGGCGGCGAGAAAGTCCGGATGATCCTTGGCGGGGAACTCCACGCGCGCCTGCATCTGGTTGCGCCAGTAGAGCGCCGCCTCACCTTCGAAGAGCGTGTCAAAGAACTCGGCCCACCGGTCGGCCTGGGCGTGGCGGCGGAGCCTTCTTCTCAAGCGTTTACCCCCGGGCACCGCTGAACACTCCGAGACCACCCGAGCGACCGTCCCGAGAGACAGCTGCAGGTGGGGATCTCGGGGTGCCTGTCCCGCCTCAAGGGCGCGGAGCATGTCGGGGTACTCTGCCAGCGCACCCAGCAACCGCGATCCCTCGTCTCTGGGGAGCGGTGCCTTCGAGCTACGCAATAGTTTGGCCAACCGATCCCTGATCCACTTCTCACCCAGCGTCCTCATGAGCTTTTCGACAACCGAGCGGAAGACGGCGGGATCGCCCATGTCTATGCCACGTCCCACATCTATCACGCTGGGCCCTTTGAGCGCTTGAGTTGGTGAAGGATCGCTGCAAGATGGGGACGTGTGGACCGCGGGTGTAGTGCTCCACGTACAGCACCTTCGTGGGCGCGGCCCTTGCCGCCCATTGAGGCGCGCGTGGCAGATCCCGATCCACGGCTTCGCCTGCCCCCTGTCAAGCCCTAGCCCTCAGGGGCACCCACACCGGCGGCCAGATGTTTGCCACTTGTTTGCCGGTCCGTGACGACCAATGCGGTGACTCATGGTAGCGACGATGCACGCGCGCCGCTGGCAATCTTCGCTCGACGTCGCCGCCCGCGGCGGCGCCGCGAACAGTTGCGATTTCAGTTGCGACGGGGGCGTTGCCCACCGGCGCTGGCTGGCGCTAACCTGCTGATACGACGTTGGCTGGCGTTGCGTACCGCCGACCAACTCGCCCTCCGGAGCCGAAGGTCGTGGGTTCGAATCCCGCCTGGCGCATCGCCGTAGAAAAACGGTTGCGAATAGGGTCGCGATACCTCGCCCCGCTCACGTCCCAATAGTCCACCAGTTCGAGCCGCCACGGCAACATCGACCACCGGTCGCGCGATGCTTGTGTATCGCTAATGCGACATCCCCGGCATGTCCATCATGCCCCCCGCAGGTACGCTGCCAGGTCGCAGGGTCAGGTAGATTGCGCCCCCCACCGGGGTTTGCGAATCGTAGAAGCTCTCGAGGCTCGCCGGCACGAAGTTTACAGCGCCGCGGAAGCCGAGGCCCACGTTCAACCGGCCCGGGGTCAGGATCACCCGATGGTAGCCGACCGCCAGTACCGAGAGAGCGTACAGGGTCCGAGGCGGCACGCCGAGGAACAAGGGGATGATATCGTGGGCCTGCTTCTTGACGTACTCGGCACGAGCGAAGATGGCGTTCACTCCGTCAAGATCGAGGTTGGATTCCAGCAAGAAACTGCTCGACCCCGTCTCGTAAATGATCGGGGCGTTCGCGCCCCAAATCAGCGCGCTCGCCCAGTGCCCGCTCTTGCGCCACGACTGCGTGGTGAGTACGGACACTCCATACTTGCGGATGTTGGGGAGGAATCCCCCCTCCGGCCGGTTGATGTGGGCGTACCATGCCGACACGCTCCAGCGCGACCCCGGGTTGACGGTGACGCGCGCGCTATAAGAATCGGGGTTACGGTATTCTAGCCTGGAGCGATTTTGGTCCGGTTCACGACCGTTGAACCAGGACCCCTCGAGCTTCACCGACCGGGTGAATAGTCCGGCGGTCACGACGCCGAACGTTATGTGGGTGGCGTCCTGCCAGTGATGCGAAATCGGCGCGAAGGGATCGTTCTCGGCCGACGGGCGATGCATGAATGCCACCGGCCCGAGGGCGGGCTCGCCCGCGGGCGCG
>QHTZ01000055.1:0-33868 GCA_003221005.1 Gemmatimonadota bacterium | reverse complement strand
TGAATGTGCAAGCCCTTGTAAAATTCGCCCGTCTGGAGGAGCTCCGGATAGCCGGCGCCGGTGATTTCATACGGGTCGGTGCTAAACATGCCGCGGAGGTGCAGTTGTCCCCCGAGGAACGGGCGGCTCGCCGCGAACATCAACCAGTCGAGCATGCCTACCTGGTCACCGCCCCGCGCCCCGCCCGTTGCCTGTGCGGTATCCCGCGGCCCGCTTTGCCAGTCATACATGAAGAACGCGTTCCCATGGAGCATCAGCGTCCACGCTCCGAGAGCAAAGTGGGAGGCGTGCATCGGGGAGGCGTCGGGGAGCCACGAGGTCCCCGATCCTTGCCGCGTCTCCGGGATGCCGAGCGGACCCTCGGTCATGGACATCGGGTGCTGCATGTGCATCTGTGAGCGGGCTGGTGATGGGCCGCCAGCGAGCAACGCCAGCGCAGCGCCCACCCGGGCGCTCAGGGTGATGTGCATCTCGCGATCTCCTCCTCAAGTCCACGTGGAAGCCGTGCCCAGGGGGGCAGCGAAGGCACACAAGTTTACAGCGTCCCACCTAAGCTTGGCGAGCGGGGAAATCGGGGGATGATTCGGGCTCGCACTCCGGGGGTCGGCATCGCGTGCTGCGGGCCAACAGACCGCACCCAACGTGCATGGCGCTTCCGGCGGCACCCGCCCACGGCGTCGTCGCCAGCACGTGTATGCCGATCCGCAGGACGGCTCTACGTGGCTGTGCCGGGAAGGGCTTTGGCCAGAGTGACTGATGAGACTCGCCCCAGACCGTGCTCGCGCAGCCGCTGCAAGGCCGCCGTGCCTGAATAGTGCGGCATGTTGTAGTCGCCGAGCACCAGGTCCCAGGTGTGGCAGTCGAGCACCGCCTCCGTGGCGGGCGCCGAGTCCACGCGCTCGTAGATCGGATCGTACCCCGCGCGCCGCAGCTCGCGAACGACCAGCAGGGCGTCGTCCTCGGAGTCTTCGACCAGCAGGACGCGGAGTGGGATGCCCATTAGGACCGCATGCGCTGCGGAGCGGGAGGCGCCTCGTTCAGGAGCAACCAGTACAGGCCCAGCTGCCGCGCGGCTTCGGTGAACTCGGTGAAATCGACCGGCTTGCGCACGTAGCTGTTGGCACCGAGGCTGTACCCGTTCACGAGGTCGCGCTCCTCGGTCGACGACGTGAGGATCACGACGGGCAACAGCTTGGTGCGCTCGTCGGCCCGGAGGCGGCGGAGCACCTCCAGCCCGTCGATCTTGGGGAGCTTGAGGTCGAGCAGGATGAGCTGGGGAAGCCGCCTGCCGGAGAAGAGCAGGTCCAGGGCCTCCTGCCCGTCGTGCGCGACGACGAGCTCATTCCTGACGTTGTTCTTCTGGAGCGCGCGCCGGGTCAGCGCCTCGTCGTCAGCGTTGTCTTCGACCAGCAGGATCATCGAGTCTTTCATGGCCGTCCATTGCTGAAGGTCTAGAGTGTGAAGTAGAATGTCGCGCCCTGTCCCACGGCCCCCTCCGCCCAGACCTTCCCGCCGTGGCGGTGCACGATGCGCTGCACGGTCGCGAGGCCAATGCCCGTCCCTTCGAATTCCCTGCTCGAATGCAGGCGCTGGAACGCGCCGAACAGCTTGTTCGCGTACGCCATGTCGAAGCCCGCCCCGTTGTCCCTGACATAGAACGCTGACTTGCCGTCGTGGCGTGTGAGCCCGAACTCGATACGCGCCGGCGAACGCTTCGCCGTGTACTTCCACGCGTTGGCGAGCAGGTTCTCGAGCACCACACGAAGCAGATCCGGATCGGCCTCCACGGTCAGGTCCGGCGCGATCGCAATTTCGACTGCGCGCTCCTGATCCCTCCCCCGAAGCTCCGCCACGACGCTCTGGGCTAGCGCGCTCAGGTCCACCCGTTCGTGCCGCAGCTCGGCGCGGGTGACCCGCGAGAGCCCCAGGAGGTCGTCGATCAACTGCGCCATGCGCTGGCTCGCCGCCCGCACGCGGTCGAGGTGGCCGCGGGCGGCGTCATCCAGCCGCCCCCCGTACTCCTCCAACAGGGCCTGGCTGAACCCGTCAATGCTGCGCAGCGGCGCCCGGAGGTCGTGCGAAACCGAGTAGGCAAACGCGTCGAGCTCGGTGTTGGCGGCGCTCAGCTCGGCGGCGTTGCGCCGCAGCGCCTGGTTGCGCTCCTCGAGTTCGTGGGTGCGCTCAGCGACGCGCCGCTCGAGCTCCGAGGCGTAGCGTTGCAGCTCGTCCTTGCTGGCTCTGAGAGCGCGTTCCTGCTCCTCGATGCGGCCGAGCATCTGATTGAAAGCGTCGGTGAGCGCGCCCAACTCGTCCGCCCCGACCTTGGGCGCCCGCACGGAGTAGTCCTGGCGCGCGGAGACCGCCGCTGCAGCGTCCGCCAGCGCCGTAATGGGCTGCGAGATTCGTCCCTGCAGCAGCGCGGCCAGGACGTACGCCGCCAAGAGCGAGATCGCCAAGACGCTCGCGCCGATGGCCACCGAAAGCCGCAACGTGCGGGACACGGCTTTGAGATCGGACTTCAAGTACAACGTGCCCAGACGCGGATTCCCCGCCTCCGCCACAGGCTCGAGTCCGATAATGTACCCGCGCTCGAAGCGGTACCCGTCCATCTCTGGGCTCGCGGGCAGGGCGTCGTCTGGCAGGTCCGCGGGATACCTGGTGAATAACCGGCCGTCCTGGGTATACAGACCCGCCGCTATTATGTGCGGCTCGGCGCGTAGCGCGGAGAGGATTTCCCTCGCGTCGGCCGCGTTGGCAAAGGCCAGCGCGGCGGTGCTATTGGCCGCGAGGACGCGGCCCAGCGTCGCGAGGTTCGCCACCGTCCTCCGCCGAATGGTCAGGACCTCGTAGGTCGCGAACGCGGCCGAGGTCAGCAGCAGCACCAAGCCGCTGATCACCAGGAGGATCGCGGTCAGCTTCTGTCTGATCGGCCAGTCGCGGAACGCCATTCTCAGGACCTGGTCGGCGTGACGATCTCGGCCACCCGCAGCAACTTGGAGCTGATCGTCAGGTGTGCCGCCTGCGCCGCCTGCAGGTTGATCTTGAGCCGAATGCGATTGCTCTCGGTGACGAAGCGGATCATGCCTCCGCGCTCCGCAAACGCTTCACCATCACTAACGGTCAGGATCGGCCGGCTCTTGAGAGTCGCGAGAATCTCGTCCACCCGGTCCCCCTCGGACTGACTGATGAACAGGATGTCACATGTCTTGATGTCTTCCACCCGTTTAAAACGACGCACCACGAATGGCCGCGCGCCCCGGTGTTCCCCGCGCACTGTCGCTTCCAGGAAGCCACCGAACGGATCGTCCCCCAGCACGCCGATAACCAGCGGCGCCTTGGAATCCGGTACCGCTTCTGGCGGCCAATCGACGAATTGCGCGAAGTTGAACAGGAACACTGCTTTTACCTGATACTCCGGGGCGCGACCGCCTTGCGCGGCCAGGCCGGCCCCCACCGTGAGCACCAGAGCGGCCGCGCGGAACCAAGCGCCGGGCACGCCCCACACGCCGCGCGGCTTGCAGGCTCGGAGGACGATCGCCTTCAGAAATGCCATTCAACGCCCCCAAACACGCCGCGTTCGATTTCGCGACGCGTCGCCCCTGTCCCAAACTCGGCGTGACGATCATGCAACAGGTTCTGCCCCACGAGGGACAGGCCCAGTGTCCGCGTCGGCTGCCACGTAAGCCGGGCATTCAGCTCGGCATAGTCGGGGACCTGTTGGTTGGTGATGCTGGCGACGTAGCGCAACACGCCGCCGAGTCTCAGCTGCGCGGGCAAGTCTGCCGACGTAGCGACGATGAATTGACGCTCCGGGTCGTGCGATTCGGCGCTGCCGCGCGTCGTGTCGGTGCTCCCGGGGCTGGCCCAGATGTGGACGCGCAACTCCGTATAGCCGGCGCGCACACGCCAGCGACCCGAGATGCGATAGTCCCCGGTCAACTCCGCTCCGTAGGACTCGCCCTCCTGCCCGTTTCCGATGACGATGGGGAAGGGTGCAGGCGGATTCACCTGTTCCAGGCTGCGCAGCCCCTCAGACCGGAAGTTCGGGCCGCCGGCGAGCAAGTACGGCGGTTGACCGGGGGCAAAGAACTCTCGATCAATTCGTGAGGGCGTTCTGAGGGCCCGGGAGACGGCGGCCCAGAGCGTCGCCGGCGGACTGGGGGTCCAGTTCACCCGACCGCTGGGCTGGAACTCGAAGCCCGTGTAATCGTTTTGCTCGAGCTTCGTGCCGAGTGACACGTGGAGCCGGTCAGACAGGAATGCGATTTCGTCCTCTACGAACCCCGTGAACCACTGGCGCGCGACGTGTGACGGCAAGAACGCCAGCGCCGACGTGTTAGCGACGCGATCGTTGATCAGCCGGTAGCCGAGCCCCCAGACCACGTCATGCCGGGTGCCCAGCAGCGCATGGTGCTGGAGGTCGACGTCGTAGATGTCGAGATTCTCGCCAAACGTGCCCGGAATGTCGCGGTGAGTCCGGTCGTAATACAGTTGAGCCTCGATACCGGCAGTCGCGGAGACCGTATGCGACCACTTGCCGACCGCGTTGCCGCCACTGACAGCGATGTCGCTCGGGCTCGGTTGGCTGATCCGACCGTCGTACAGATCTCCATGGAGCGTAACGCGGTTGCTCGCCGCATCCCAATCCATCCGAAAGCCGCCCTGCTCCATGTGCCAGTCGTCGGGGGCGTCCTGGCCGCTCGGCAACACCGTCGGATCGCGCGCGAATCCCTTGCCGTAGACTCGATAGTGAGCCTTGGAGCCGAGCGCCCCTCCGTAGCGCGCGGTCCCAAAGCCGCGTAGCTCCGTGCCACCCCCGCCCGACAGGAACAGCCCCTGCGTCTCCTTGGCGTCGTTGGTGATGACGTTGATCACCCCGTTGACGGCATTGGCCCCCCACAACGTCGCGCCCGGCCCGCTGATGACCTCGATCCGGTCGATGTCCGAAAGGGCTACATCCTGCACGTCCCAGAACACCCCGGAGTATAACGGCGTATAGATCGTCCGTCCGTCGACGAGCACCAGCAGCTTGTTGGCCGTCGTGCTGTTGAAACCGCGCGCGCTGATGGCCCATTGGCGTGAATCGATCTGCGCGACCTGCAGGTTCGCGGCGAGGCGCAGTGCCTCGGGAAGGTTCGATGCACCGGAGCGACGAATGTCTTCCTGAGTGATGACCTGGATCGCCGAGGCGGCGTGCGACAATCGTTCCGCACGCCGGGACACCGACGTCACCTCGATGTTCATCAGTTGATCGATGCTCAGTCGCTTGAGCGCCCCAAGCGAGTCGGGTTGCTGGGCGAGCGCAGACCGACCGAAGCACACCAAGCCCACGATCACGAGCGCGGACGTCGTGGCCCCCTGCCTCACCTCAGCCATGCTTCGGATCCTTTCGGTCCATTGACGGGTGGGTGCTCGCCCCCCTGGGACGCGAGACGCTAATACCTAGGGGAACTTTGACTTACCAGTCAAGATGCCAGCACACCCAACCACGGAAATAGGGCGTTTTTGCGGCACGGGCGGGCGAAATTGCGACAAACCACCGGCGCGACGCTCCATTTGCCCTGCGAGTTGCCGGACCACAAACGCGCTAGCTTTCCGGCCGCTATGCGATGGGGCATCGGTGCGTTGGGCGCCGCGCTGCTCGCCGCGGTACTGCTCGACGCCTTCGAGACGATCATTCTGCCGCGCCGCGTCAGCCGGCGGTTCCGGATCACGCGCCTGTTTTACCGCGGCACCTGGCTCCCCTGGCGCGCAACCGCGCGGCTGCTCCCTGCGAAGCGGCGCGAGGCGTTCCTCAGCTTCTTCGGGCCCCTCTCGCTCCTCGCGCTCCTCAGCGTGTGGGCGATCGGCATCGTGCTCGCGTTCGGGATGGTTCAATGGGCGGCTGGGTCGGCGCTCGCCATGACCGGAGGATCACCTGGCTTCGGGGCGGACCTCTACCTCAGCGGCACGACCTTCTTCACGCTCGGCCTGGGAGACGTCGTGCCGCGGACGGCACTTGCCAAGGCCGTGACGGTGATCGAGGCGGGCACGGGGTTCGCCTTTCTCGCGAGCGTGATCGGGTACCTCCCGGTGATCTACCAGGCATTCTCCCGCCGCGAGGGTGCGATTTCGCTGCTGGACGCGCGCGCCGGCTCGCCACCGACGGCGGGCGAGCTGCTGTGGCGGCACCGTCAGGACGGGCAACACGAGGCGCTCCGAGAGCTGCTGCACGAGTGGGAGCGCTGGGCCGCGGACGTCCTCGAAAGTCATATCTCGTATCCGGTGCTCGCGTACTTCCGCTCCCAACACAACAATCAGTCCTGGCTCGCCGCGCTGACGACGATCCTCGACGCGAGCGCCCTCGTGATCGTAGGCCTCGAGGGATGGTGCGTGCGCCAAGCCGAGTTGACCTTCGCGATGGCGCGACACTCCGTGGTGGATCTGGCGCAGGTCTTCAGCACGCCGCCGACCGCGCCGCCGGCGGACCGGCTCCCGGACGAGGAGTTCGCGCGCTTGCGGGCGCGGCTCGCCGACGGTGGGATGCGGCTGCGGGACGGGCAGACGGCCGAGCGGCTGGCGGACCTGCGGCGGATGTACGAGCCGTACGTCGTCGCCCTGGCGGCGTACTTGGCGGTGCCGCTCCCGCCATGGGTGCGGACGGCGGAGCGGCCTGACAACTGGCAGACGAGTGCATGGGATCGCGGGCGGGTCAGCCCGCGCGTCCACTTCTAGGGCCTAGGCGCGGCGCGCGGACCTGCTCGGGACGTGGGGCTTTGCCTCGTACAACAGCCGGTCCGCGACGCCGAGCAGCACCTCGACCGTATCCCCGTCGCGCGGATACTCCGCGACACCCGCACTCACCGACAGCTTTGGATGCTCGCGGTCCGCCGCCAGTCGTTCCGTGATGCGGGTCGCGACCTGCCAGGCTGCCGCTTCCGTTGTCTCGGGAAGGATCAAGGCAAACTCGTCGCCGCCGTAGCGGGCCCCCGTGTCGATGGCGCGGGACGAAGCCCGCATCGCCTCGGCCAGGCGACACAGCGCCCGGCTCCCGACGAGGTGGCCGTGGCGGTCGTTGATCTTCTTGAGGCCGTCGAGATCGAAAAACAGGATCGCGAACGACCGGCCGTTGCGCTGCGCCCGCATGATCTCGGCGTCGAGCACCTCGATCAGCTGCCGGTAATTGGCGAGCCCGGTGAGGGGATCGCTCACGGCCAGGCGCCGCAGTTGCTCCTCGACGTGCTTCCGCTCCGAGACGACCACGGCCAGCGCCGTGGACATCACCGACGTGACGCCCATGAAGGCCTGCAACAGCAGGAGGGATTCGTTCTCCGAGTCCCGCACGAACGGACCGAACCCGTGCAGCGTGCCCCAGATGGCGATCACCGACAACACGACGATCGCCGTCGCCACCTCGCGCGGGCCGAAGCGGAACGCCGCCCACAGCAGGAACGGCATGCACAGGAACTCGAGCGGATAGTTCCGGATCCCCGGGAGGAGGGCGCCGCCGAACACGATCACGCCGGCGGCGACGAGCGTCGCGACCAAGGCGCCAGCCTCGAGCAGCTGGCGTCTGCTCCAGCCGAGCCGGGGGTCCGCCGTCCACAGCAGCAGGACCGGCGCGACGATGAGGGCGCCGACCGCGTCTCCGAGCCACCACGTCAGCCAGATGGATCCGTAGTCCGCCCAGCGGGCGAACCCCGCCACGGCGAGGGTGGTGATGCCGATCGTGGGACTGACGGTCGTGGCGAGCATGCCAGCGAGGATGGCAAAACGGAGCGCGTCCCGCGCGCGCACGAAGGCCCGGCTGCCGGCGGCGAAGCGGGTCACGAGGTAGGCGCCGACCACCCCCTCGAGCGTGTTCCCGATGCTGATGCCGATTGAGGTCGCGACCGTCCCCGCGGTCGTCAGGTTCACGAGAAACGCGCCGCACAGGATGGCCGGCCACACCTCGTAGCCGAGGGTCAGGAACGCTGCAAGGGCGATCCCCGTCGGCGCCCATACGCCGGTTGCGCTGGCGTGCACGAAGGCGAGCCGCAGGCCAAGCTTGCCGGCGACGAGATAAACGATGGTGAGAGTCAGGAGCAGCGCCAGATGGCGCAGCACCAGCCGCGTCCGGTTCACCGCATCACCTCCGTGGCTCGTCGAATGCGCGGATCCATGCCCCGGCGTGCTCCGCCTGGGCAAGCCGTAGCGCCCTGCGTGCGTGCGCCAGCATGTTCTTCGGCTCGAGCGGCGTGTAGCGCACGTTCCCGACGGCGACGTAGCCCGCGCGCAGCGCCACGCCGGGCGCCAGCCGCGCGAATCGCTCCGCGAGCTTCACCGCGCCCCCGCGATCGGTGCCGGGCGCGACGACGGCGAACTCCGCGGCCCCGGTACGGCCGATGGCGTCCGACTGCCGGCCACCGGAAGCCAGCGCCCGCGCGAACCGTTCCTCCGCGTCGGTCGCCGGCCCCAAGGCCACGCACGCGAGTCCCGCGTGGTGGTGGAACGCCTGCAGCGTGAGCTCCCGCGCGCGGTGCGCCAGGCCGCGCACGTCGTACAGGCCGCTCCCCGCGTCCCGCAGGCTCTCGAGCCCAGCGCGGTCCGCCTCGCGTTTAGCGAGCACGAACGTGTCGAGCGTGGCTACGAGCTCCTCCTCCGCCGCCCCGAGCGGCGACGTGAGGAAGCCCCACGTCCCGGCGCGCAGCGCGTCACGATGCTGCCGCGGCGTCGGTTGCTCGCGCGTGGCGACCAGCACGGGAGTGCTCACCCCGACCTCCCGGTCGCCGCGAAGCTCTCGGCTCAACGCGAGGCCGCCCGGGTCGGACGGGGCGGCGTCGAGGATAATCACGTCGGGACGCACGCGCCGCGCCAGGGCAACAGCGCCACTGAGCGCGTGGGCCCGAAACACCAGGTAGCCACGTCGCGCCAGGATGCCTTCGACGTCCCAGGCGGCCCCTTCGCGCCCGCCGGCGATCAGAGCCGCCGGCGGCCGCAGTCGGGCGGCCCGGTTGCCCGCACGCGATGATTTCATTACGACCGTAGTGCAGTATCGTTGTTCCGCTGTTGTCGTCCAAGCATATGCCGCACCGCACCCCGCGCGGGGGTGAGCGATATCACGGACGTTCCGGTCGCGCGATGGAGTGGTGCGGAAGTGATTGCCGCGCGGCCGGTTACGTCCAGCACCCGGCGACGGCACAATGCAGGGTTGGGTTCACCGGCTCGCCGATCGGGTGCACCGCGGCGCGACCCGGTGCGCCCGCGCGACGCCCTAGTGTGCTGCTACAGTCCTACCGTCAGCCCGAGGCGCGCGAGCGACTGTTCGATCGGCACGCTCGCTTTCGCGCCGCCGGCGGGGTTGGTCTTGCGGTCCAGGCGCTGGAAGGAGTAATCCACCTGGGCGCGCACGTGGCGCGACAACTCGAGATCGAGGCCCAAGCCCAACTCGAGGGCCAGCGGTGCGGTGCCGCCGCCTGAGAACTGCGCGCCCGCGAGGTAGTCGCCCCGCAGCCAGATGGTGGCACCGGGTCCGAGGAGGTAGCGCGTGCGGGCACCCACGCGCACCGCACCGAGCGACTGCGCGGCGAAATCCGAGTCTGGCGAGCGCTGCGTGAGTCCCACCTCGAAGCTCATGTAGTTCAGCGCATCCCACCGCAGCCACCCGTCGATCTCGGTAGCGCGGAAACTCTGCGTCGCGGCGCTCCCGGACGCGGGCTTCATCTGGATCGACACGATCGCGGCATCGAGCGTGAAGCGATGCCACGTCACCCGGGCCGACGCCCCGGGGCCGACGCCGCTGTAGCGCAGGCTGGACGCGACTTCGCGATACTCGGCCACGGCGACCGCCGGCCCGAGGGTCGCGTGCTGCGCCGCCGCGGACCTGGTGCAGAGCCCCAGCAAGAAGCCGCCCAGCGCCAGGGCCCTCACCGCGCGCTTCCGGTCTTGGGCAGGGGCACGACCGTGAGCTGGACCTGCTGGCGCCGCTTTACGTTCTCCTTCGCGATGTCGGCGTTGCGCTGCGACAGCTGCTCGCGCAGCAGCCGGTTGTAGAGGATGTTTGCCTCTGCCGGCCGCGGTGCCGGCTTGCGGAGCGTCATCACGAAGCCCGCGGCCAGCGTCACGACGCTTACGCCGATCAGCTCGCGCCCCGGTGCGGAGCCCAGACCGTCGTTGTTGAGGGCGAGCGCGCCCGCGGCGGCGCTGCCCGTGAACAGGAACGCTAGTCCCAAGGGGCGCCAGCTCTGCGGCGGCACCTCGGTCTCCGGCAGCTCCTTGTAACCCGGCAAGCTGGTCAGGTGCGGCAGCGTGTCCACCGGACTGTAGGTCACCCGCAGCGACCGCGACGCGGAGAAGGTGTTCTGCCCCGAGGTCGCTTCCACCACGATGAGCCACGTCCCGGACGGGACCGGATCGCCGTTCGGGAGTCGGGCGAGCCAGCGCACGTTGACCGCTCCCGTGAGGACGGCGGAGTCGACGAGCAGCGAAGTCGAGCCGCTCACCGCGCGCACGCGGACCCGCGCCGGACTCGTCACCGTGAACCGGAGCGGCACCGCGCCCTGCCCACCGATGAACCGCGCGCTGTCCGCCTGGAGCTGCCGCACCACGAGCACCTGTCCCAGCGCCGAGTAGAAGAGGCTCGTGATCTTGGGGGACACCTTGTTGGGGTCGAGCTGGCGATCGGGATCGAGCAGGATGGCCTGCTTGAAGGCGTCCACCGCCTTGACCTGCGAGTCGGTGGCGCTGTAGCTGAAGCCGAGCAGCTCGTAGGCGCGCGCTTGATCGGGCCCGGTCATGTGTTCGCTCAGCGCCCGGCGCGCGAGCGTGATCGCGCGCGTGAAGTCGAGGTTCTCGTACGCCTGGATCGCGGCGCGCAGCGTCGCGTTCTGCGGCGCGGGCGCCGCCTGAGCACGCACCGCCGCCGGGATGCCCAGCGCCAGCATCAGGAGCAAGCCGCTCGAGCGCATGGCCCTCATCACTCGGGCAAGAGCGTGTAGCGTTTCGGCACGGTGTTCCCGGCGTCCACCTGGACGCGCTCGGTCACCGACCGGTACCCCTCGCGCACGACCTTGATCGTGTGCGCGCCCGCAGGGACGGCGTAGCGCACGACGGGTGTCGGGCCGACATCCACGCCGTCGACGTACACCTCGCCGTACGGCTCGGCATTCACCGTGACGTAGCCCTGTTGGCCGGCGGAAGGAACGGTCACCGGCTGGCGTCGATCGATCCGGAAGGGACGTTGTGGGACCCGCACGGTGTCCGAGACGCGAACGGTGTCCACCCGCGTGGCGGCGGGCTGCGACGCCGGCTCGGGCGGCGCTGCCGTGCCCCGCCCGAACACCAGGTATCCTCCTACGGCCGCGACCGCGACCAGCGCGGCGCTCACGAGGAGACCGGTCTTCGACTTGCGCGGCGCCGCACCCCGCGCCACAGGGAGCGGCGTCGTGGGCGCCGCTGTCACCTCGGTCGGCGCCTCCGGAGTGGCGCCGGCGCGAGCCCGCGCCGCGGGCCGGGTAGGCGGGCGCGCCGGGCCCGCTGCCACCACCGGCTGCTCCGGCCACACGGCGGTCGCGAAGCTCTCCATCGTCGCGAACCGCTCGCCCGGGTCCTTCGACATCGCGCGCCCGATCGCCGCGGAGATGTGGTCGGGGATGTCGGCCCGGAGCGACTTGGCCTGCGGCGCCTGCTCGAAAATGTGCTTGTAGAGAATGGTGTGCACCGAGTCGCCGCTGAACGGCAGCGCGCCCGTGACCATGCGGTACCCGACCACCCCCAGCGAGTATTCGTCGGCGCGTCCATCCACCGTCGCCCCCTTCGCCTGCTCGGGCGCCATGTAGTGCGGCGTACCGATGATCATCCCCGTGGCTGTGAAGCCGGTGGCCGCCTGGAGCGCTTTGGAGATTCCGAAGTCGGTGAGCATCACGCGCCCGTCATGGTCGAACATGATGTTCGCCGGCTTGACGTCGCGGTGCACGACGCCGCGCTGGTGGGCGTGCCCGAGCGCGCAGGCAGCCTCCCACAGCACCCGCTGGATGTAGTCGGCGGCGAGGGGCTCCTTCTGCTCCAACACGTCCTCGAGCGACGTCCCCGAGATGTACTTCATCACGAAGTAGTTGAGGCCGCCTTCGCTCTCGACGCGGTAGATCGGGATGATGTTCGGGTGGTCGAGCTTGGCGGCGGTCTTGGCCTCCTGCTGGAACCGGCGCACGACCTGATCGTCCTGGGCGATGTCGGGCGGCAGCAGCTTGATCGCGACCTCGCGCTCGAGCGTGAGATCGTGCGCGAGGAACACCGCGCCCATCCCGCCCTTGCCGAGCATCCGCTCGATCTTGTACTTGCCCTCCACGAGGCGCTGGAGCCGCTGGAGCAGCGCCGCGGCGCTCGTGGTGCTGGTCGGTCCACCACCGCCGGACTGGTCGGCGCCGCACACCGAGCAGTACCGGCTGTTCTCGGGCACCGGCGTATGGCAGCTGATGCATTCGACCGTGCCGTTGGTCATGGGCGCGGGCTCGGCAGGAGGAGGGGTGCCTGAGCGGACCGCTGCCGCACGGTGCTAGCGCCGGTGGACAGGGGCGGCGCGGGGAAGCTTGTGCTGCAGGAACCGAGCAGCGGCGCGGCGCATATCTCGTACATCGTGGCCGTCCCCGCGAAGTCGACCACCACCGCGTAGTAGCTCCCCGCAGCAAGCCCTACGACCGTGCGGTTTACGTCCGAGCCCGCAGCGGTGTCCGCCATGATGATCGAGAGAGACGGGTCCCCGGGATTGGGCACCTTGACCACGTAGAGATCGAGGTCCTTCAGCGAGTCGGGGTGGACGCCCGGGAACGCGTGGAGCCGGAACTGATAGTTGCCCAGGCTGGCGACAGTGAAACGGATCCAGTCCACGTCGTGCGGGTTCTCGATCGCCAGCGTGTCGCGAAACGGGACAGCGAACACCTGACGAGAGTCCGCGGCGTTACACGAGTTGTCGTCCTCGTGACTGTCCGCCGGTAGCTCGCTCTGGTACCCGGTGATCACCGTCAGCCCGTAGCGTCCCTGTGCGGTATAGACCGCGACGGCATCCAGGAAGTCGTGGGGCAGGCTCAGGTTCTTGAACGCCACGATCGTGGAGTCCGCGGGTGCCTCATCCGGCATGGAGGTGGAGGGGGAGGCGGCGGGGGCCCAGGGGACTCCGTGACAGACGTGCGACTTGGGACCGAATGTCCAGGAGTCAGGACCGATGGTGTAGGTCTGTTTCGCCGGGTCCCAGATGAGCGAGTCGGTGAGGAAGGTAGAGAAGGTGCGAGCGATCTGTGGCGCACTGAGAATGATCGTCACGTCGCGCGCCCCCGCGTGCGTAAAACGGTACCAGTCCGACCCCGCAAGCGCGGGACGCTTGATGGGCTCGAACGCGAGGGCCGGATTCGTGAACTCGAGCGTCGGAAACACGGCGAACGGCGGCGGCGCGTTCAGGCTGATCGTAGTAGGTATGATGTCGTTCGGCTCAAAGAGATCCACCTCGGTGACCCGGGTGGTGTCGCCGTGAAAGAAGCCAAAGATGCCGTTGGGGCCCGAAATCCCGAGGAAGAACAGCGTGTCCGTATGGGCGGGCGGCGGTACCCACCACTTCGAACGCTCGGTGCCGCCCGCGAACTGGGTGTCCGCAAACGGCACGCGGATGAGCTGGGCGCCGGCGAGCGACGCCGAGAAGATCGAGTCGACCCCCACGCCGTAGATAGACAATATCTCGCCGTACTTCACGCCCTTTGGCCGGAGACTGTCGATCTCTAGCGGGGCGGCCACCCGCAGCGTGTCGGCCGCCGCCCGCGCCTGCTTGTCGAAGTTCGCCGCCGCCGCGGTGATGATCACGGTCCCGGACGTCACGCCGACGATGTGACCGGCGCCGTCCACCGTCGCGACGCTCGGGTTGCTGCTGGACCAGACAAATACGACGTTCGGGATCGGCTGGGAATCGCCTGGCCCGACCATCTGCCAGGCCCGTGCCGTGGCGACCGTGTCCTCGCCGCGGAACAGGATGGGGATCTTGGTCAAACTGACGTGCACCGACGAGTCGCGCTCGGTCGGAAAGACGCAGGTCGCGGCGGTTGCGCCGCTGCACAGTGCCACGGCCAGCGTGATCGGGGGTCCGGCTCGCATGTGCGCCAATCCGGCGAAGGCCGGCCCCAATCTACTAGAGACGCCCCCGCCGCTTCAAATCGAGGTACTGCGCGACCACCGCCTGGGCCGCGCGTTGGGGCGCGACGTCGAGCACCAGCACGCCCGCTCGCCGCATGTGCGTCAACGCTTCCTCCCGCGCGTGTAGCAACTCCTCGGCTGCAGCCTTCCGGAACGCGTCGCGGGGCTCGCGGGGGCGCAAGGCGGCGACGGCGTCGAGCTCGGGGTTGCGGAGGGTCACGGCCAGGGGGAGGTGGCGAGGGCGCAGCGAGCCGACGCTCGCCACCAGGGCCTCGGAGGCGAAGCGAGCGATCACATCGGTGAACAGCAGCGTGAGCGCGCGCCTGCGGTTGCGCACCGCGAGATAGCGGAACGCGCCGGGATAGTCGGGCTCGACGAGACGCGGCTCCACGACCGCGAGCACGTCCACCACGCCCTTCAGACCGCGCCGGCCGCGTTCGGGGGGGACAAAGTGCTGCACGCCGTCGGCGAACGCCATGATGCCCACGTTGTCGTCGTGCTGCGTCGCAGTGTAGGCCAGCTCAAGCGCCGCCTGCACCACGTAGTCCATACGGGCGACGCCCGCGATCTCCGCGGTCAGCAGCCGCCCCGTGTCGAGCACGAGCAGCACATGCTGGCGCCGCTCCGCTTCGTACTGCCGGGCGATCACCTTGCGGCGCCGGGCTGTCGCCTTCCAGTCGATATGACGGATGTCGTCGCCCGGCACCCACTCCCGCAACGACTCGAACAGGCGTCCCTCGCCCAGCCGGCGGACAGGCGTAACGCCCGGCTCACGGCGCCGCCGCGGCTGTGCCACCGAGCTGCGGAGCCGCACCGACACGAGCGGCGGGTACGCCACCGCGTCCCACGGGAGAGCGATCCACTCTCGCTGCCGGCCGAGCCCGAGCGGGCCCGTGCTGTCTGCGACCATCGCTCCAGCCCGCTCGCGGCCCCGACGTACAGGCATCACGGGAAGCGTCTCGCGGGCCTCGCCGCGTGGGCCGACCGACACGCCCCGCGGGCGTTGCGTCCCGCCCAGGATGTCCGGCCGGACCTCGCGCACCCGGAGCCGGAGCCGCCGGCGCGAGCGGTTGATCCAGCGATAGACGACCGTGCCCACCCGGCCGACCGAGAAGGCGGGTGCCACTTCGCGCTGCACCACGAGATCGGGCGACCCGGGACGGACGGCGCGGCTCGCGTCGAGCCAGATGCCCAGCACGAGCGCCAGGTCGGCGACCAGCATGGCGTCGAGCGCGCGCGGCGCGCGGAAGCCGAGCACACCGACCACCGACAGGGCTGCGCCGAGCGCCAGCGCGCGCCGCGTCGGCAGGATCACGTCGTCGGCACCTCGGTCTTGTCGAGCACGGCCTGGAGGGCGGCATCGGGCGTCACGCCTTCGAGCTCGAGCTCCGGGGCGACGCTCACGCGGTGCCGCAGCACCGCTGGCGCCATCCCCTTTACGTCGTCGGGGATCACGTAGTCGCGCTCCGCGAGCAGCGCGCCAGCCCGTGCGGCCTTGAGCAGCGCCACGCCGGCGCGCGGGCTTGCCCCCAGCGTGAGCGACGCCGCCTCGCGCGTCGCCCGCACGATGGCCGTGATGTAGGCGGTGATCTGGGGCTCCACCCGCACCGCCTCCACGGCCCGGCGCAGCCGCTCGAGCCCGGCGGCATCGGTCACCGCGGTCACCCCGTACGTCGCGGGCCGGTCGGCCTCGAACCCCCCGACATAGCGCGTGAGGATCCCCTGCTCCAACCCCGCCGCGGGGTATCCAATCAGCACCTTCATCATGAAGCGGTCGAGCTCGGCTTCAGGGAGCGGATACGTGCCCTCGAACTCGATCGGGTTCTGCGTCGCGAACACGGTAAAGACGTCGGAGAGGGGGTGCGCCGTGCCGTCCACGGTGACGGTGCGCTCCTGCATCGCTTCGAGCAACGCGGCCTGTGTCTTCGCGGGGGCGCGGTTGATCTCGTCCGCGAGCACCAGATCGGCAAACACCGGGCCGGGCCGGAAAGTGAATTCGTGCGTGCCCGAGAGCAGCGAAATGCCGGTGATGTCCGCGGGCATGAGGTCAGGGGTGAACTGGATGCGTTGAAAGCGGACCTGAAGGGCGAGCGCCAGAGTCCGCACCAGCAGCGTCTTGGCAGTGCCGGGCACGCCCTCCAGCAGCACATGGCCGCGGGCGAGTAGACAGATGAGCGCCTCCCGCGTCGCGCCGTCCTGGCCGAGCACCACCAGCCGCACAGCGTCTAGGATGCGTCGCGCGTCGTGCGCGGGCGAAGCTCCTCCCACACGTCCTCCACGGCTTGGGCGGCGGCGAGCACCCGCTCCACGCCCCCGGGTTCGCTGACGGACCGCTCGAGGCGACGTACCGCGGCGCGGCCGCGCGGGGTCGGCAGGGCCAACTCGAGCGCGGCGAGCCACTGCCGCTCGCCGCCAGGCGGCGTTCGCTCCCGCCCTGTCCGAGAGAGGCGCCGCCGCAGCCCCGCGACCGTGAGCTGCAGAGCGGTGTCGACTCCCGCCGCGCCCTCGAGCCCGGCGGCGAGGGCCTCCAGATGCTCGAGCGGCGAGCGGCGGCGCCGCTCCACGGCGGGTCGCGCCGGGCCGAACCGCACCGCCGCTACGGCAAGCGCGACAAGGAGCACACCGATGAGCTGGAGCAGCGCCCACCCGCCCGGCGTGCTGACCAGCCAATCGAGCGTCGTCGCAGCCAGCGACACCTCCTCGCCGAAGCCCTGGTGGTATTCGTCCCAGACGATCAGGCCGGGCTGCGCCGGCGTCAGCAATGGGGCTACGAAATACGGCACGCTCCCCTCACGCCAGGCGCTGTTGCGGAAGTAGCCTTGGTCCGCCCAGAGGACGATGCTGCCACCCCCCGCGTAGCGCAGTCGCAAGGCGACGGGACTCCCGTCCCGCGCCGCAAGCAGCGTGTCCCGCGCCGACGGCACCAGCAGCCGGCATTCGTCCACCTTCGATTGCTGCTCGGCGGCGACCACCGGCTCGAGCACGTTGGCGACCGGAGGGAGCCCGAGCCCCGGCCGCGGGGGGAGGACGCCAATGGTGTCGTCGAGAAACGGGCTCGGGGCATGGCGCGGGCGCCACCCGGCGCAGCGCGCGATACCTCCGCCACCCGCCGCAGCGACTACCGAGCCGCCCGTGTGGGCGAAGCGCGCCACCTGCGCGAGCTCGGCCGGGAGCAGCGGAATGACGGGACCCAGCACGAGCAGCACCGCGGGGCGCCGCGCCGTGGCGCGGGTGAGTTCGAACAGCGGCGCGCGGCGCCGCTCGACCGGGAAACGGAGCCGAGCGAGCACCTCGTACAGGGCCTTGCTCCCGCGCGGCCCGCTGAGGAATGCCGAGGTCCGGTAGTCCACGTCGGGCGGCGGCGTACCGTGCCTCAGCCCCGCGATGGCCGCGACCGTCACCGCCCCCGCGAGGAGCAGCACCCACCACAGCTCAGTGCGACGCGACATGCAGAGGCACCACGTCGGCCGCCGCCCCGAATGCCCGATACGCGTCCCCGTCGCACGGCACCGCGCCGAAGAGATGCCGGTACAGCTGGCCGACGAGGTCGGCGAGCGATGCCCGCCCCGCCGTGTCGAGGCGCGCTTCGACCACGTACTCGGCGGGCGTCTTCGCTGGATGGAACGTGAGGGCTCGAAGCGCGTCGAGCTGCAGCACGACCGCCAGGAACCGGTGCGCCAGCGCCTCCGGGTAACGGCCCAGGCGCGCCAGCTCCTCGGCGCGCTCCAGGTGTGCGCGCGCGTCCAGGCGATCGCCACCTACACGGGCAGGGCCCGCCGGCTCGGTGCGGACCGTGGGGCGCGTGATGCGCCACACCACATAGCCCATGTGGACGACGAGTCCGACGAGCAGCAAGGCGAGTCCGATCGCGAGCAGTCGGTACGTAACAGGGTGGGCGCGCCCCAGGCCCTCGAGCAGCGCGAGCAGCCGGTGCCACAGACCGAGCAGCCAGTCGAGTGGGTTGCGAGTCGCCACCCACCGGTATTCGGGGCGCGCGAACACCTCGTCGAGCGCGCGCCGGAGCGAGTAGCAGCGGCGTCATGATAATCGGCAGCAGCGCGGCGAGGACCGCTGCGATCTGACCCACGACGGGGTAGCGCGCCGCCACGAGGTCCCGCACCCCCGACATCACTCCCGTGGGGAGCACGAAGATGACGAACGCCACGAGCGCCGTCGAGAAGATCTTGCGCCGTGACCCCTTCGTCAGCTCCCACGAGCGCGTGAAGGCGTCAAAGGCGCTGCCCAAGTCCTCGAGCACGACGACCTGCGTCGTGACCGCGTAGCCGCACGCGACCACGACCACCAGCCAGATGCCGAACGCCACCAGCCCCACCGCCGTCAGCGCCGCCGCCACCTTCGCGCTCGCCAGGGCCGGGACCAAGATCGCCGTCGCGACGCCCACCACCGCAACGCACAACCCGAGCACCAGCCCCTTCCCGAGACCCACGAGGAACAGGGGCCAGATCTTCCCGGTCCCGAGCCGCAGGGCGTCCCCCAGCCGGGGGGCGCGCCCCAGGTACGAGTCCGAGATGACCCGGATTGCGCCGGCCGTGAGGACCAGCCCAGCGAAGTATTGACACACGACAGTCACCAGGGTGAGGAGGAGGTGGCTCTGCTCCCCGCCCGACAGTCGGATGTACGTGGTGAGCGCCACCGGGAGCCAGAGGGCCGCGATCCCGAGTTGCGCGAGCAGCCCAAAGTGGCGCTGATACATCGTGAAGGCGCCGTCGAGGATTTCGCCGACGTCCATGGGCCGCAACTCGCTCATGCCGCACTCGCTCCGTGAAGAGGACGGCGGTAAGATGAGGACGTGACCCCTCCCGCGCGAGTCCCGCCGGCGCCGCTCGATCTGCGGCGGCGGCTCGGCATCGAAACGCCGGAGCACGTGCAGCTCAACGTCGAGCTTGCTGGCCTGGGCTCGCGCGCGGCTGCGGCGCTGCTCGATACGACGCTCGTGGTGCTGGGGCTGATGCTGATCGCCGCGGTCATCGGCGTGTTTGGGCAGAGTGCCACTGGCCGCGCCAACCCCTGGGGCGTCGCCCTGCTGCTGCTGCTGTACGTGTTCAGCTTCTTCCTCTATTTCACCCTGTTCGAGGCGCTGAACGGCGGTCGCACCCCGGGGAAACGCGCCCTCGGCCTCCGCGTGGTGATGGACACCGGCCATCCCGTAACACCGGCGGCGGCGGTGATCCGCAACCTGGTTCGGCTGCTCGACTGCCTGTTCCCGCTGCTGCCGTTCCTCCCGGGCTTGCTGCTTGTCTTCCTCCACAAGAGCAATAAGCGGCTGGGCGACATAGCGGCGGGCACGATCGTCGTGCGCGACCGCCCGACCCAATGGAGCCTCGGCGCCGTCGGCGGCGGGGAGGTCGAGGTGCTCGAACCAGGCCCCCCGGAGCTTTCGGACGCTGAGTACCGGCTGCTCGACCGCTTCGTCGCCCGGCTGCCGGACTTGAGCGCCGAACTGCGGGCCCGCACGACAGCGGAGCTGGTCCGCCGCTTCGAGACGCGCGTGCCGCGCGGGCCGGGGCGGAGGGGGAACGACGACGAGGCCTACCTCGTTGAACTGCACGGCGCGGAGCAGCGCCGGCGGGCGAGCCGGTTCGGGACGCGGGCGCGGCCCGGGAGCGCCGGACAGACGTCGGTCACGGCCGAGCGCTTCCTGGCCCGCAAGCGCGACACCTGGGAGGCGTTCTACGCGGTGGCGCGGCGCGTGGAGCGCAGGGGCGTGGGGAGGCTTCCGGCGGCCGAGATTCCGGGGTTCGCCGCGCGTTACCGCGAAGTGGCCGCCGACCTCGCGCGCGCCCGCACCTATGGGGTGGATCCGCCGGTGATCGAGTACCTCGAGCGCCTGGTGAGTGCGGGACACAACGCCCTGTACCAGAGTCGCTCAGACCGCCGCGCCCCGGTCGCCCGCTACCTGCTGCGGGACTTCCCGGCGGCTGTGGTCGCGTCCCGCCGCTACGTCGCCGCCGCGGGCCTGCTCCTCGCCGTGCCGGCGCTCGTGGGGTTCACCATGATGCGCCAGCGCCCGGCACTCGGCGAGGAGCTCATGCCGGTCATGGTCAGCCGGGCCGAGCAAGCCGCTGAGAACCAGGCCCGCGGCGTCGGGTACGCCCAGTCGGACGAGCGGGACCTCCCCGTGATCGCCTCGATGATCATCAGCAACAACGTCGTCGTGTCCTTCTGGGTGTTCGTGGGTGGTCTGCTCGCCGGGACCCTGACGGCGTGGCTGCTCGTCCAGAACGGCCTAATGCTCGGCATGGGGTTCGGGCTGTTCGCCAACTACCACGCGGCCAGCTATCTCGCGACGTTCGTGGCGGGACACGGCGTGCTGGAGCTGACGGCGATCTGCGTCGCGGCCGGGGCAGGCTTCCGCCTGGCCGGGGCGCTCATCGCCCCGGGCGATCGCACCCGCCGGGACGCCCTGGTCGTCGAGGGCCGCATCGCGGCCCGCATGATCGGCGCCGTGGTCTCGCTGCTCGCCATCGCGGGGACGATCGAGGGCTTGCTGTCGGCGAGCGACGCTCCCGCCCCCCTCAAGTACGGCGCCAGCGTCGCCAGCGTCGGCCTGCTCTTCCTTTATTTCAGGAACGGTGCGGCAAGCCTGCGGCAGAGCACCTCAGGGAAACCGGCAGCGCTGTGACGAGAGGGCGGGGGCAGCGGGGGCGGGGGCGGGGGCCAGCGTAGCCAGGGGGCGCGCCGCGGCATTAGGCGCGGCAGGGGGCGCCACCAACGGGACGGCGGAGAGAACCGCGGCCGGTGCTGCCGACTCACACGTCCGTGTCTTGGATGATGCCGCGCATTTTGCGCGCCAGCGTTTCGATCTGCCTCAGGCCGGTCACGACTTCACCGCTAAGCGCATCGGCATTGAGCAGCAGAAGCTGCGTCTCCGCGAGCATTGCGGCCAGGGGATTGGAGAGGTCGTGCCGCAGCTTGCGGAGTTTCTCCGACTCCACCATCACAACAGCGACCGGTACAGGTCCCGCAGGTGGTGATCCCGCAGATCCCGCACCGACTGCCACAGGTCCTGCTCGGAAACCGCGCAGAAGATCTCCGCCGTGGAGCGCTCCCCCTCCGTGTCGGGCGCGCCGTACATGATGCGGCCGCGCCAGATGCCGTCCTCAGTGCGCCGCACCAGGAGGCGAATGGCGATGAGTTGTCCGTCGAATCGGATGGGGGGGAGGTCGTGTACGACCGCTGCGTTGGAATCGGGACTCGAGTACCGAGCCGGTTGTGCGGGCATGCGGCCCCGTGAGGCTGGTTTGGGCAAAGATAAACGACTCTGCGACTTACGCAATACTGAACGACAGGGAGAAGGGACGAGGGACGGGGGACGTGTGGTTCCGAAGCCACCCGTCCCTCGTCCCTCATCCCCCGTCCCTCAGATTCTGAACGGCACCGGCGCAAACGTGATCGCGAACAGCACCAGCGCCGACCACGCCACAACCCGGCGGGAGCGCGGCAGGGGGCGGTAGGTGTCGAGGACGGGCGGGTGGCCGAGCCGCCCGCGGGACAGCGCCAGCACCAGCAGCGCCCACAGGAACCAACCCCACCAGAACCAGCCGAGCGCCATAATGAACAGCCAGAACGCGAGCGCGAAGCGCCCATGCCAGCGCGGCACCGCGCCGTACAGGATGTGCCCGCCGTCCAGCTGCGAGATCGGGAGCAAATTGAGCATCGTCACGAACATCCCGAACCAACCGGCGGCGGCCACCGGGTCGAGCAGCACCGCGGGCGCGTCGCCGTGCGTGAGCCGCCGTAACGCCAGGGTCACGAGCGAGTCGCCGAGGCCTGCGGTCTCACCGCCGATCGCCAGCAGCAGGCCGGAGACGGCGCCGTGGCCTGGGAGTGCATGGCTGTGCGCAAGCCCGATCCATAGCACCGGGAGCGCGACCGCGAACCCCGCGAGCGGACCGGCGACGCCCACGTCGAACAGCTGCCGCCGGTCGGCGAGCACGGTCCGGAGCCGGATGAACGCACCCATGGTACCGATGAACGACGGCACGAGCGGCACGGGGATGAAGTAGGGCGGCGAGACGTCGAGCAAGTACCACCGCGCGGTGAGGTAGTGGCCCAGCTCGTGGCACAGCAGGATCGCGAGCAGGGGGACCGAAAAACGCAGCCCCGACGACCAGGCGCGCGCGAACGCCGGCGGCACCGGATACGCGCCGGTGAAGAGATCGAGCGGATTGTCGTAGGGAATCGCGCCCGCGAGCACCGCGCCCGCGAACGTGGTGGTGAGCAGCGTCGCGAGGAACAAGGTGATGTGGACCGGCCAACGCTCGCGTCGCGGCGGCCCGAGCCGGCGCGTGAGAATCAGGTGGTGCCCGTCCGGCTCGGCGGACCAATAGAAGCGGCCGGGCCAGCGCGCGAGCTCCCGGGCAAGCTCCGGGGAGGGGGCGGCGTGGGCCGGATGTACAAGCGCATCAACCACTTCCCGATCGTGCAGGACCGTGGTGCGCCACGCCACCAGGAACTCGTTCAGCTGCACGAGCGCTCTTGACTGGCGGAGAGGCTGGGCCTACTATATGCTCGCACCTCTGCACATTCCCTAGTTCTCACTTCGACGCGTTCACTCCCCCAGTCCCGGGGTCCGCCCGCCGTAGTGTAACGGAGCCAAACCACCAGTGGATATCGCTGAACTCAAGAGGAAATCCGTCGCGGAACTGCACGCGATGGCCGAGACCCTGAACATCACCAACTACTCAGGGCTCCGCAAGCAGGACCTCATCTTCCGAATCGAGCAGTCGCTCCTCGACTCCGATACCGTGCTGCGCGGCGAGGGCGTGCTCGAAATCCTTCCCGAGGGCTACGGCTTCCTCCGCAGCCCGGACTGGAACTATCTGTACGGCCCGGACGACATCTACGTCTCTCCCAGCCAGATCAAGCGGTTCGACCTGCGCACGGGCGACACGATCATGGGTCAGGTCCGGCCCCCCAAGGAAGGAGAGCGCTACCTCGCGCTGCTGAAGGTGGAGGTGGTGAACGGCGACGAACCCGAGAAGGCCAAGCACCGCGTCGCGTTCGACAACCTGCGGCCACGTTATCCCGAGGAGCGGATCCGGCTGGAGCGCAAGGACGCCGACCTGTCGATGCGGGTCATGGACATCCTGTGTCCCATAGGAAAGGGCCAGCGTGGTCTGATCGTCTCGCCGCCCAAGGCGGGCAAGACGATCCTGATGCAGAAGCTCGCCAACTCCATCATCGAGAACCATCCCGAGATCTTCCTCATCGTGCTGCTCATCGACGAGCGGCCCGAAGAGGTCACGGACATGGAGGAGAACGTGAAGGGGGCGGAGGTGATCTCCTCCACCTTCGACGAGCCTGCCGACCGTCACGTGCAGGTTGCCGACATGGTGATCGAGAAGGCGAAGCGCATGGTCGAGCACGGCAAGGACGTCGTGATCCTGCTCGACTCGATCACGCGCCTCGGCCGCGCGCACAACGTCGTGGTCCCGCATTCCGGCAAGATCCTGTCCGGTGGCGTGGACGCGAACGCCCTGCAGAAGCCCAAGCGGTTCTTCGGCGCGGCCCGCAACATCGAAGGGGGTGGCTCCCTGACGATCATCGCGACCGCGCTCATCGATACGGGCTCCCGCATGGACGAGGTGATCTTCGAGGAGTTCAAGGGGACGGGCAACATGGAGGTCATCCTCGACCGGCGTATCGCCGACCGCCGGGTGTATCCCGCGATCGACGTGCAGCGCAGCTCGACCCGCAAGGAGGAGCTGCTGCTCTCCAAGGAAGAGCTCAACAAGGTCTACCTGCTCCGTAACTTCCTCTCCGACATGCCGCCGGTGGAGGCAATCGAGTTCCTGCTCGAGCGGATGAAGCGCACGAAGACCAATATCGAATTCTTCGCCACGATGGCGCAGGGGTGACGGGCAGGATCCTCGCCGTCGATTGGGGTGAACGACGCATCGGTCTCGCCCTCTCCGACGAGCACCAGGTCCTCGCCCAACCCCTCACCACGCTCACGCGCCGCACCGGGAAGCGTTTCCCGATGCAGCGACTCCTCACGCTCATCCAGCAGCACGGCGCGACCGGGGTGGTGGTGGGCCTGCCGCTGGCGGCCGACGGGTCGGAAAGCGAGCCGGCGCACCAGGCGCGCGAGCTCGCCGGCCATATCGCGCGCCGCGCCGGCTTGCCAGTCGCGCTGTGGGACGAGCGGTTCACGACCGCCCGCGCGCTCCAGGCGGTGCGCGAAATGGGAGGGTCGGCCCGCGGCCGCAAGGCCGATCTCGATGCGCTGGCCGCCACGCTGCTGCTGCAACACTATCTCGACGCCCGGCGCGGGAGCGGGACATGAGGGCGAGGAAGTCCGCGTTCCGCATTTGTCTCACCCTCGTGGTCGCCGCGTGCGGGCGATCCGACAAGCCCCGCGTCACCGTCACCATCCCGGCGGGGGCGACCCTCGACGCTGCGGTCGATTCGCTCGCCGCTCACGGCGTGATCCGGCACGCCTCGCTGTTCGGCCTGTATGCCCGGCTGCGCGGGCTCGGCGGCTCGCTCAAGAGCGGCGACTACCTGCTGCGTCCCGACGCCGCCTGGGGCGACGTCGTGGCCGCGCTCGGCCGGGGGCACGGCATCGAGGTACGCTGGACCGTTCCCGAGGGCCTGATGCTCGGCGAGGTCGCGACGCTCGCCGCGGAAGCGCTCGGGGTGCCGCGCGACTCGTTCCTCGCGGCCGCGCGCGATCCCGCGCTCCGCAGCGAGCTCGGCCTGCCGCCTGAGGCGCGCAGCGTCGAGGGCTACCTCTACCCCACGACGTACACCCTGCCGCTGCACGTCGGCGCGCGCGAGCTCATCCGCGTGATGATCCGTGACTTCCGCGAGCAATGGCAGCCCGAGTGGGAGGCCCGGCTCGACTCGCTCCACATGACGCGCTATCAAATCGTGACCCTGGCGTCCATCATCGAGGCCGAGGTGCGCTACGATCCCGACCGACCGTTCGTGGCCGCCGTGTACCACAACCGTTTGCGGCGACGGATGAGGCTCGAAGCGGATCCCACGGTGATTTACGCCTACGGCCGGCGCCTCAAGCGGGTGTGGGAGAAGAACCTCGCGATCGCCTCGCCGTACAACACCTACCTCCACGCGGGCCTGCCCCCGGGCCCGATCGGCGAGCCCGGGCGGGCGAGCCTGCTCGCGGCACTCTACCCGGCCCCCCTGCCCTTTCTCTTTTTCGTGGCGCAGCCGGACGGCAAGCACATCTTTTCTGTCACGCTCGCCCAGCATGAGGCGGCGATTCGTACCGTCAAGCGGATGCGGAGCGAAGCGCGCGGGCGGCGGCCTCCGGGTCGCTAGCGTCCCAGATCGCGCCCACCACCGCGATGCCGGCGGCACCAGCCCGCCTGACCGCGTCCGCATTGGCCGCGGTGATCCCCCCGACGCCGATCACCGGCACGCCGCGCGGCGCGAGCCGCGCCAGCGCGGCGAATCCTGTGGGTCCGAGCGGCGGTCCGGCGTCCGGCTTGTGCCCCGTGGCGAAGCAGGGGCCGACGCTCCAGTAATCGGCCGGCCACCCCTGGACGCGGGCCGCTTCGACGGGCGAGCCGACCGAGATCCCGAGCAGGAACCCCGGAGGGACGTGCGGCTTCACCGCAGCGAGAGGGACGTCCTCGTGACCGAGGTGCGCGCCGGCGGCACCGGCGGCGAGGGCCAGATCCACGCGGTCGTTTACGAGCACCGGGACGGACAGGGCGCCGACCAGCGCCCGGGCGAGGGCGAGGACCTCCCGCGGTTGCGCCTCCTTGAGCCGCACTTCCACCGCGGTCGCGCCGCCGCGCACGGCACGACGGCATGCGTCGACGGGGTCCCGCCCCTTGAGTAACTGGGCGTCCGTGAGCACCATCAAGCGCAACCGATCAGCGAGTGCCATGGCCAAGACCCTGCGTGGACTGCGCGGCGCGACCACCGCGCAGGCGAATACGCGAGAGGCGATCCTCGAGGCGACGGAGCAGCTGATCCGCGCCCTCCAGGAAGCGAACGGCTTCACCCCGGATGAGGTGGAGAGCGCGATCTTCACATCGTCGCCGGACCTCACGGCGGAATACCCCGCCCGGGCGGCGCGGCGCCTGGGATGGGACGGTGTCCCCCTGCTCGGCGCGAGCGAGGTGGCGGTGCCGGACGGCGTGCCGTACTGCATCCGGTTGTTGCTCCACTTTTACACGACCAAGTCGCCCCGCGAGCTGAAACATATCTACCTCCGGGGCGCTGCCCAGCTCCGCCCCGACCGGACGAAATGACGGGCAGTCAAGCGGTCGGGCGGTCAGCCGCGGGGGAGACTCGGCAGCACACGGTCGTCGTCTCCGCCAAGGGCGCCGGCCGCTGGACTGCGGGACACCCCTGGATTTACCGCACCGACGTCTACGCCGAGCCGCGCGACGAGGCCGGCCTCATGGCGGTGACCGATCGCCGCGGCCGGCACCTCGGGCAGGCCTTGTACTCCCCGAAGTCGGAGATCCGACTCCGGCTCCTCACCCGCGGCACGGAGCACGTCGACGCCGCCTGGTGGAATGCGCGGATCGCGGCGGCCCTCGCACGGCGCGGCACGATCGCGGCGACGGCCTACCGGGTCGTGCACGCCGAGGGTGACGGCCTGCCATCTCTGGTCGTTGACCGGTACGGGCCCTACGTCGTAGCCCAGCTCTTGTCGGCCGGCGTGGAGCGACTGCGGGACGATATCGTGGACGGGATCCGGACCGCGCTCGCCCCGGAGGGTATCCTGCTGCGGAACGACGTGGCGATCCGGCGGCACGAAGGGCTCCCCCTCGAAGTGGTACCGGCGTTCGGGACCGTCCCCGAGCTGGTGGAGGTGTTGGAGCACGGCGTGCGCTACCTCGCAGCCCCCTGGTCCGGTCAGAAGACTGGTGCGTTCCTCGACCAGCGGGAGAACCGCGCGCTGGTCGCGGCGCACACGGCCCCCGGGGGACGGGCTCTCGACCTGTTCACCTACCACGGCTCGTTCGCGCTGCAGCTGGCGCGTCGCGCGGCGGACGTCGTCGCAGTGGATTCGAGCGCGGACGCGCTCGCCCGGGGGCGTGACAACGCCGCGCTCAACAGCCTGACGAACATCACGTGGCGTGAGGCGAACGCGTTCGACCTGCTGCGGCAGTTCGAGCGCCAGGGCGAGCGGTTCGACACGATCGTGCTCGACCCGCCCGCGTTCGCGAAGAGCAAGGAAAGTCTCCCCCGCGCGCGCGCCGGGTACAAGGAGATCAACCTGCGGGCGATGCGCCTCCTGAACCCGGGCGGCGTCTTGTTCACGTGCTCCTGTTCCTACCACGTGCACCGCGCGGCCTTCGCCGATATGCTCGCCGACGCAGCGCGCGACTCGGGCCGCCGGTTGCAACTCGTCACGTGGGTAGGGGCGGGCGCCGACCACCCGGAGCTGCTCAACGTGCCCGAGACGGGTTACCTGAAGGGGGCGCTGCTCGCACCCGTGGACTGACCCGGCGTCCGAGTCCGATTGACTTCGGCTCCCGGGTTTACAAGCTTGCACGCATGCCCTCCCCCAGACCCGAAACTCGCGACCGACCGAGCTTAGTACGCCGGGTCCTGTTCGGCCTCCTCGTGGCCAACCTGATTGTCGTCCTGGCCAAGCTGTTCGTGGGCATCGCCGCGAACTCACTCGCCGTGCTGAGCGGGGCGCTCGACTCGGCGGTGGACGCCCTGAGCAACGGCCTCGCCATGGTGCTGGTGCGAGTCGCGTCGAAGGCGCCAGACGAAGATCATCCCTACGGTCACGACAAGTTCGAAGCCCTGGGTACGCTGGCGATCGTCGGCTTCCTGTCGGTCAGCTGCTTTGAGCTGGTGCGGGGCGCCGTGAACCACCTGGTCTCGAGCCGGCATCCCGTCACGGTGAGCGATTTCCAGCTCGCGGTGCTCGTCCTCACGATCGGCACGAGCGTGGTCGTCGCCTGGTACGAGCAGCGGCGCGGGACGGAGCTCGGGAGCCAGCTGTTGATCGCCGATGCCCGTCATACCCGGGCGGACGCGCTGGTCACCGTGGGCGTCCTCGTCGGCGTGCTGCTGGCACGCCAGGGGTGGTGGTGGGCGGACCCCATCGTGGCGATCGCGGTCGCCCTGGTCATCGTGCGGGTCGCCTACGGCATCGTCTTACACGCCGTTCCCGTGCTCGTGGACCAGCGCGCCCTGCCGCCCGGCGCGATCCAGGAGACCGCCGAGACCGTGTCGGGAGTGAAGAGCGCCTACGGGATCCGGTCGCGGGGAGCGCCGCCCGGGCGCTACGCGGAGGTGACCATTGCGGTCGACCGGGGAGCGAACGTCGCTGACGCGCACGCGATCGCCGACGAAGTCGAAGAGCGGCTCAAGCGCGACCTCCAGCTGCACGAGGTGATCGTGCACGTCGAGCCGTGCTGAGCGCGCTCCCGCCCACTCCGGCGGGCCAGCCGTCCCGCAGCGTGCGCCGCCCACCCCGCTCCCTGAAGCAGGAGTACGAAGAGTTCATGCTGCAGCGGATCGAGGAATACAAGAACACGCTCACTCGCGAAGAGCTGCTCGAAATCGGGGACGAGGCGGTGCGCGAGCTGGAGGCAAACGCCGGCGCACAATACTTGCTCACCGAGGTGCTGCTGCTCGAGCACGTGGATCGTGTCATCGCGCGCCGCTTACGCCTGCCGACGTTCCCCCGCTGGCGGCAACGGCACCGCACCCTGCGGCTGTCGCAACGTGAGCCGACGCACTGGGGGCTGGAGCACGATGGGCCGCTGGTCGGCCTCGTGCGGCGACTCGAGCCGGGTGACCTGGTGCTCGTCGTCGGCGCGACGGCCCTCCCGGGCGCTCTGTTCCTTGCTGCTTACGACGCCGAAGTGTTCCTGCTCGATCAAGACCTCGGCGCCGTGGAGGCGGCGGAGAGCCGCGCGGTCTCGGAGCAGCTCGCGGGTCGCTTTCACGCGCTCGTGATCCAGTTCGGCAGCTGGCTGCCCGACGTCGCGCCCAGCCTCGTGGTCATCGATCCCCCGGCCCTGGCCGCGTCGCGAGCGAAGGATCGCAGCGCGGTCCTGGCCGAACTGCAGGCGCGGACCCGACCGGGCGGCGTCCACCTCGTCTTGCCGACCCCGGCGGCTCGCGAAGTGATCCCGCTCGCCCCGGAAGCGCTCCAGGCGGCGTACGCCGGCTGGGAGATCTCGCGGCGCCGGCGGACCCGCGCGGGCTCGGGGTTCCTCGCCACCAAGCCCGAGCGTCACCTCGACACGGCGCTGAACGTGTCGGATTAGCCACTCCGCCCAGGCCCTCCCCTGTAACACGTTGCACGACGCCACGTTGCAAGAGGGCCCACATGGCAGAAATGTTGCCCTTGTAACGTGGCGTCATTCACCGTGCAGCGGTTCTCATGACCAGCCTTCCCTTAGTCCTCGATGAAGAGCCCCTCGGTATCATCCTGCGCGCGGGCCGGCAGTTGCTCCGCCCGGCAAGGATCTGGGCGTACTGTTGGTGCGCCGACGAGCCCGATGGGGACGACCATCCGCATCGGCATCTGCCGGTAGAGCGGTCGCACTAGACCACACCGCAGTGGTAGGGGCACGGCTCGCCGTGCCCCTGCATTCAGCCCCGCTCGCTCACAACTAACCCGTCCCAACACCCACCCCTAGATTTCCGCCCGGTATGGATCTGGGCCTGGCAGGGCGGGTGGCGCTCGTCTGTGGCAGCACCAAAGGACTCGGGCGGGCGGTCGCGAAGACGCTGGCACAGGAAGGGGCCCGCGTCGCCGTCAACGGGCGTCACAAGGACTCGGTCGAGTCCGTCGCGCGACAGCTTGGGTCCGAAACCGGACGACCGGTCCAGCCCTTTGTGGCGGACGTCGCGGTTCCCGAGCAAGCCGAGCAGCTGGTGCAGCACGTCGCCCACGAGCTGGGACGACTCGACATCCTGTTCTGCAACGCGAGCGGGCCGCCCGCGGCGCCGTTCGCCCACCAGACCGCCGAGGCGTGGCACCGCGTCGTCGAGGTCAATCTCCTCTCCACGGTGCACCTCGCGCGCGCCGCCGTGCCCATCATGCGCAAGCTTCAGTGGGGACGGATCATCTGCCTCGCGTCGGTCGCTGCGAAACAGCCTGTACCCGGGCTTATCCTCTCGACCACGGCCCGCGCCGGCGTGCTCGGCTTCGCCAAAGCTCTGGCGGACGAGGTGGCCCCCGAGGGCATCACGGTGAACGTCGTCTGCCCGGGCTTCGTGGCCACGGAGCGGATCGAGGAGCTCACCGAGACCCGGGCCAAACGAGAACACCGCACTCCGCAAGAGGTGATGCGCGACATGGTAGCGGACATCCCGATGGCCCGGATGGGTCACCCCGATGAGCTCGCGGCCGCCGTCGCGTTCCTTGGCTCCGATCGGGCCAGCTATATTACCGGGGCTGTGCTCCAGGTCGACGGCGGATTCACGCGGTCCATCTTCTGACCCGTCCTCCGTCCCGCACCCCGCGTCCCGATTCGTGATGCAAGCGATTGTCAAGGAAAAGCCTGCCCCCGGTCTCACGGTGAAGAGCGTGCCCAAACCGACGGCCGGCCCCGGCGATGTGCTCATCGCCGTGCGGCACGCGGGCGTGTGCGGCACCGACCTCCACATCGCCGACTGGGACGCCTGGGCCCAGGGGCGGCTCAAGCCTCCCCTCGTGGTGGGGCATGAGTTCGCGGGCGAGGTCGTCGTGGTCGGCGACGGCGTGGCGGAGCTCAAGCCGGGCCAGCTGGTCACCGCGGAGGGACACATCGTGTGCGGGCACTGCCTCCAGTGCCGCACCGGTAACAGCCACATCTGCCGGCGCACCCAAATCATCGGCGTGGACCGCGACGGCGCTTTCGCCGACTACATCGTCATGCCCGCCACCAACGTGCTCCCGCTAAACGGCATCCCGACCGAGGTCGGGGCCGTCATGGATCCGATGGGCAATGCGTTTCACACGGTGCTGACCGCGGAGATCCCCGGGAGCACCGTCTTCGTCGTGGGGTGCGGGCCGATCGGCTGCTTCGCGGTCGGCATCGCCCGCGCGGCCGGCGCGGCCAAGGTCCTCGCCTCGGACGTCAACCCCAAGCGGCTCGCCCTGGCTGCACGCATGGGCGCGCACGTCATCATTGACGCGGGGAAGGACGACGTCGTGCGCACCGTTCAGGCCGAGACAGGTGGCGAGGGCGCGGACGTGGTATGCGAGATGTCTGGCGTCCCCTCCGCCCTCCATCAGGCGCTCGCCGCCGTCCGCATGGGCGGGCGCGTCCAGCTCCTGGGCATTCCCAAAGGCGAGGTCCCGATTGACTTCGCGAGCGAGATCATCTTCAAGGGCATTACGGTATATGGCGTGATCGGCCGCAAGATGTACGAGACGTGGCACCAGATGCGGCGCTACCTCACGGCGGGCCTGTTCGACCCCCGTCCTGTCATCACACACCAGTTTCCGCTCACTCGCATCGCCGAGGCGCTCGCTGCCATCCGCTCGGGCGACGCGGGCAAGATCATCCTGGAGATCGCATGAGCCTCGCCGCCCGGCTGCGCGCCGAACTGGACCAGTTCAGGCAGGAGGGCGTCTACAAGCGCCTCAACTACCTCGCGTCACCTCAGGGCCCGCGCGTGCGGATGGAAGGGCGCGGCGAAGTCGTGATCCTCTCCTCCAACAACTACCTCGGCTTGTGCAATGAGCCCGAGGTGGTCGCCGCCGGAAAGCAGGCCCTGGACGAGTTCGGCGCCGGCACGGGATCGGTCCGGTTCATTTGCGGGACGTTCACGATCCACCGGGAGCTCGAGGCGGCGCTCGCCCGCTTCGTCGGCTGCGGCGCCGCCCTCACCTACGTCAGCTGCTGGAACGCGAACGAGGGCCTCTGTCCGACGCTGCTCGGCGAGCACGACATCGTCATTTCCGATCAGTTGAACCACGCATCGATCATCGACTCGATACGCCTCGCCAAGGCGATCACCAAGTGCGAGTCGGCCGTGTTCCGGCACGCGGATATGAAGGACCTGGAGGAGAAGCTCCGCGCCGCGAAGGATCATCGCCTCAAGCTCGTCCTGACCGACGGGGTCTTCTCGATGGAGGGCGATATTGCCAGGCTTCCGGACATAGTAGCACTATCGCGACAGTATGACGCCACCGTAGTCGTGGACGACTCTCACGGCAGCGGAGTGCTCGGGGAGCACGGTCGCGGCGTGGCGGAGCATTACGGGATGCTCGGGGAGGTGGACATCATCACCTCGACCCTCGGAAAAGCCTTAGGCGGGGCGGCCGGGGGGTTCGTCGCCGGACCGGCCGAGGTCGCCGACTACCTCACGCAGCGGTCGCGTCCCCAGCTGTTCAGCAATGCGCTCCCCCCGACCGTCGCCGCGAGCGCGCTCGCCGCGGTGCGCCGCATCGAGCGCCATCCGGAGCTCGTACGCACGTTGCGGGACAACGCCACGTATTTCCGCGAGCGACTCCTGGACCTGGGGTTCAAGCCGCTCCCGGGGGGGACACCGATCGTGCCAGTGATCCTAGGTGAAACGGCGAAGGCGATTCAGATGAGCGAGCTGCTGCTCGCCGAGGGCGTCTTCGTCACCGGCTTCGGCTACCCCGTCGTGCCGCAAGGACACGCCCGGGTCCGCTGCCAGCTCTCGGCAGCGCATACGCGGGACGATCTCGACTTCGCCCTGGCTGCATTCAAGAAGGTCGGGACGAGCCTGGGGCTGATCTAGGCCGCCATTTTCGGCATTTGTTCGGTATGGGTTAGGGACAAGGCAAGGTGACCTTCAAGTAGTTTCAAGGCTTAGTGGCTTAACTCCCCTCTCTCCAAGCCTTTCGGGTCTCGCATTTTTTGACCTGAACCCCTATTTTCGGTGGTCTTCGGGGGCCCCCTGCAGGGCCCCCGATAGTCTCTACCGAGGAGCCTGGCCATGCGGGTTCTCACCATTGTCGGCGTGGCGCTCGTGGGCGGGGTCGCCGCTGTGAGCGCGCAACACGGCCACCAGTTGGAGATCGGGGGGTTCGGCATCTACACCCGCTACGATCCGGTGTGGGGCCTCAAGTGGCAGGCCGGCGTCGGCGGGCGGCTCGGCTTCTTCCTGAGCGAGTACTTCGGTCTCGAAGTGGACGCCAGCATGGCCAACCCGGTCGACACGACCGGCACCGTTGCCACTAAGATCGCCAGAGGCAGCGCCAGCCTGGTGCTCAACTCCGGCGGCGAGCACAACGTGCTCTACGTACTGGGCGGCTACACGCGCTCTCGCTGGGGGGGATATTCGCCATACCTGTGGCGCAACGAAGTCCACGGCGGCATCGGCGACCGGATTTTCTTCGGCAGCCACGTGGCCCTGCGGCTCGAGGGCCGGGCATTCTACTCCCTCAAAGACCTATCCCCAGGCAAGAAGCCGCTGGACTTCACCGGCTCGGCGGGCCTCTCCTTCCTCTTGGGCGGGGGCGGCGGTGGCGGCCAGCAGCCGGCTCCGGAGATCCCGAAAGCCACGCGTGACTCGATCCTCGCTGCGGGCGGGACCCTGCCGAGCACGGGACACGGCCACCAACTGGAAATTGGCGGGTTCGGCACCTACACCCGGTACGACCCGGTGTGGGGCCTCAAATGGCAGCCTGGCGGGGGTGGACGGCTCGGGTTCTTCTTGAACAAGTACCTCGGGCTGGAAGTGGACGCGAACATGGCCAAGCCGGTCGACACCACGGGCACCATTGGCACTACCATCGCCAGGGGTAGCGCCAGCCTCGTCATCAACACCGGGGGTGAGCACAACGTCTTCTTCG
>QHTZ01000054.1 GCA_003221005.1 Gemmatimonadota bacterium | reverse complement strand
GGCGCCATGCGGCTCGATTCCCGCGCAGTAGAGAGAGGGCGGTACGCCCACCGCAGCCACACGGCTGCGGCCTGGGCGGCCGCCTTCCTCTTTGCTGTCGGGTTGCTCGCCGCACCGTCGCTCGAAGCCCAGGGAACGCCTGCGGGAACCCAGGTCTCCAACTGGGCGAGCTTCAGCTTCATCTTCGCAGGGAGCGGCTACACCCTTCCCTCCGACACCGCAACCGTCCTGGTCGGCCAGGTGGCCGGGGTGACCCTGCAGCCGCCGCGCGTTTCGAGCGGCGCGCCGGGCACCGCCGTCGTGTTCTCCCACACCCTCACGAACGGCGGCAACGCTGCCGATTCCTTCACCGTCGCCGCCGTCTCGGCTCGGGGATGGCCGGTGACGCTGTATCGCGATTGGAACGGGAACGGCTTCCTGGACGCGGGCGACTCCGTGCTCACGGGACCTGTTCCGCTCGTCTACGGCGCTACGGCGTCGCTGGTCGCGCAGGTCGCGATTCCGGGCGGTGCCAGCGTCGGCGTGAGCGACACCATCACGCTGACCGCGCGCAGCCGGTTCAACGCCGCCGTGAGCAGCGCCGTGCAGGACCGGCTCGACGTCACGGCGTCGGGCGCGGTGACGTTGGCTCTCACCAAGCTGGTGGATC
The DNA here is from genome assembly GCA_003221005.1 of Gemmatimonadota bacterium. Lineage (GTDB taxonomy): Bacteria > Gemmatimonadota > Gemmatimonadetes > Gemmatimonadales > GWC2-71-9 > AG25. The sequence continues at coordinate 23,647 of QHTZ01000054.1, read as the reverse complement.
GCCCGACGGCGGTCGCGGGGGACGTGCTCACCTACACCCTCGACTACGCCGCGTCCGGGAGTGGGGCAGACTCCAACGTCACGCTCGCGGACACGATCCCAGCCGGCGTGTCCTATGTCGCGGGCTCGATGCGCTGGAACGGCGTGCCCCTGACGGACGCCTCGGGTGACGACGCGGGCTCCTTGATCGTGGCCGGGAACGGCGTGGTGGTCGTGAGCGCGGGGTCAGTCACGGGCGGCACGGCGGGCACGGTGACGTTCCAGGCCAAGGTGGATTCTGGTCCGGCGCGCACCGTGACCAACCGTAGCGCCGCCACGTACGTGTGGTCCGGAACGTCCGATACGGCGGCTTCCAACGCCGTGCAGACAAGCGTGCTCGTTCCGGCGCTCACGCTGACCAAGGCGCTCGTGAGTCCGGCCCAAGCGCTCATCGGACAGCAGGTTCAATACACGTTGCGCTACGGGGACGCCGCCGGCGCTGCGGCGGTGTCCAACGTCGTCCTGACCGACACCCTCCCGGTGGGCCTTAACTACGTGAGCGCAGTGCCAGCGCCGTCCACAGTGGGACCGGTGTTGAGTTGGGCGATCGGCGCCCTGGCCGCGGGGGACTCGGGCGTCGTCAATCTCGTGTTGCAGGTGAGCGGCACGGTGCGGGATACCGTATGGTCGCGCAACGTAGCCGCGCTGACCGGGACCAACGCGACGGCGCTGAGCTCGAGCGCTGCGCAGGTGGCCCTCATCGGCCCGCCCACCGCCGTGATCGGGCTCGACCTGACTGCCAACGCGCTCGATGTAGCGGTCGGCGAGGTGATTCCGTACACGATCGTAGTGCGGAACCCCGGCATCGTGCCGATCTCCGACATTCGGATCGACAACACCCTGTTCACAGGCGGCCGCTATGCGACCGGGACCGCGATCGGCGCGGATTCCGTGCTGGTCTCGGCGGGCCACCTGATTCTCGTGACTACGGCGCCGCTGGCGCCCGGCGCGACGCGGACGCTGCACTACGCGGTAGCGCTCGCCGCGGCGCCGGGGACCGTCGCCTCGGTCCAGGCGATCGCACGGGCGACCGCCGGAGCGCTTCAGCCCGTCTCGCCGCCGGCCGTGGCGTGGGTGCAGGTGCGGCGCGCCTGGCCGATGGAGACGCGGGCCGCGATCGGGAAGGTGTGGATCGACCGGGAGCGACCACCGATTCCACCGGCAAGTTCTCGTTCGCCAACCTGCGTCCGGGAGGCCATGCGTTCCGCGTTGACCCGCGCACGCTGCCAGCCGGCTATCGCGTGGCGGGCGACGAGATCCAGGCGGTCGAGGCCAGCGGGTGGACGACCCCGCAGGTGGATTTCCGCGTCGTCCCGAGCGGGACGCAGGGGGCGGACGGGCTGACCGATGCGCAGCGGGCGGAGGGCAAGGAGGGGAAGGAACGGACGGAGGCGGGGAGCGCGGCGGAGATCTCGACGATGGTGGCCTTTAAGTTCACGGCCGTCCGGGTGGGCGGACCGCGCGTGGCCCTCAGCGGAGTGGTCCAGCCGCAGGCGCGCTACGAGGTGAGCGTGAGGAAGGACGCCCGCCTGCCGCTCGACGCGATGGTGGAGTTCTCTCCCGTCGCGGATTCAGCGCTGGTGTTCGTCGGCGCCACCCAGTTCACCCGCTATACCTGGCTCGGCCGCACGGCAATTCCGCTTCCGGTGGGCGAGCCGCGGAGTGACTTCCGCATTGTGGCGTGGTCGTCGGTGCGCGTCGATTCCGCCACGGCGACGCTGCGCGTCGGCAAGAGTCGCTGGCCGGTGCGGGTCCAGGTCACCGAGGCGCCGCAACCGGATGCTGCCTCGTCTTGGACGGGCTTGGTGGTCCGCCAGACACGGCCGGATTACAGCGCGTTCAGCGGCCAGGTGCTGCAAGCCGCGCGCGCGCCGCTCCCGCCCGGGTGGCCCATGGCCACCGTCCCGGTCCAGGACAGCTCGTGGCCCGTCGCCGGAGCGGTGCGGCCGGGCGAATCCCCGCTGCCGGATCCGGTGACCGTGCCGCCGGCGCGCGCCCGGGCTGCGAAGTCGGGGGGGTATGCGGCCCCGTTCGCCGTGGGTCCGGGCATCGACATCTTCGCCCCGCTCGACGGGTCGGTGCTCGCGGCCAACCGGGTGTACGTCGGCGTGAAGGGCGAGCCCAACGCACCGGTCGTGCTCTACGACGGCGCGACCGCGATCGACTCGGGGCGGACGCGGATCGACGGCGTGTACGACTTCATCGCGGTCCCCCTCACGCCGGGGCCGCATCTGCTGCGCGTGCGCATGAAGAATTCCTGGGGCGCCGAGCGCCGGGACTCGATCGCGGTCCATGTGACCGGGCTCCCGGCCCGCTTCGCGGTGAACGCGAGCCGGCTCACCCTGGTGGCGGACGGACACACGGTCGCCGCCGCGAAGGTGCGCGTGCTCGATGCGTGGGACGTGCCCGTCGTGCAGCCGGCGTACGTCACCGTGAGCGCCAAAGGCGCGGAGCCCGTGGGACCGGACGCAGACGCGTCGTCGGTCGGGGTGCAGCAGCTCTCGGATTCGACCGGGTGGCTGACGGTGAGCCTGCGTCCGGGTCGCGAGGTGAGGCGCGGCGTGCTCGAGCTCAAGTCGGGGGACGCGACGGTCACGCTCCCGCTCGAGATCCTCCCCGAGGTGCGGCCGTTGACGGTCACCGGATCGGGCATGGTGGGCGTCGGCGCGAGCCCGGACGCCTACGGCGCCATCACGGCGCGCGGCCGCCTCGACTCACGGACGTCGCTGACGCTCGGTGTGGACTCGCGCCGCCTGAACGACGGGCAGGATGTGTTCGGCCGCAGCGCGGATCCGTTGAAGGAGTCGCAGTACCCCCTCCTCGGGGACGCGAGCCAGCTTGAGACGCGCACCGCCTCGCAGAGCTGGTTTTCGGCCCGGCTGGAGCACGGCTTCGATTGGGCCGCGTTCGGCGACCTGTCCACGACGGGCTTCGCGGGCGGCTTGAGCCTCGCGCAGTATCGGCGATCGGTGACGGGGCTCGCCGCGCGCGTCACGACCGGCGCGGTCACGTGGAGCGGCTTTCCTCCCGGGCACCGACGTCCTCCGCATCGAGACGCGGGACGTCGAGAACCCCGAGCGCGCCGTCGCCACGCAGGCCCTGATCCGCTTCGTGGATTACGAGATCGACTACGCCAGCGGGATCGTGCTGTTCAAGCAGCCGATTCCCGCCGCCGACGCGAGCGGGAATCCGCTCTTCATCGTCGCCACGTTCGAAGCGGCCTCGGGCGGGGAGCAGCGGCTCGTGGCGGCGGGGCGGGCAGCGCTGGACGTGCGCCAGCTCGCGGGCATGGTGCGGCTGGATTCGCTCCGCCTCGGGCTCACCGCCGTGAACGCCGACCAAGTCGGCGACCCCTACCGGCTGCTGGGCGGCGACCTGCGGGTGCTGCGGTTCGGCGCGCTCGACGTGTCCGCTGAGGTCGCCTACGCTGAGCGGGGTGACTCCGCGGGCTTCGGGGCGCTGGCCAAGGCGAGCTACAGCCTGTTCAAAGGCGCGTTCACGCTCGGCGCGGGCTACATGCGGATTGACCGCGAATTCACGAACCCGGCCAACGTGGCGCTCCAGCCCGGATTGACCGAGGTGAACGTGAAGAGCGCCCTCAAGCTCGGGCCCACGGCGTTGCTGGCCGAGCACTCGAGCCAGCAGTTCGAGCTGCAAGGCCTCGGCCGCGAGCACAGCCGCGTCGGGATCGTGCAGTCCGTCCTGCCCAACCTGCAGCTCGACGCCGGCGTCGCGAGCGACTTGGTGACGGGTGGGCTGGGTGGCGGTCTCGGGTCGAGCGACGCGACCGTGGCCAACCTCAAGACCAAGTGGGGGCCGTCCCGCGACGTGCAGCTCTGGACCGAGGTCCAACGCCACTTGAGCCTCGACGGCCAAGAGCTGGCTCCCGACTTCTGGGGCTTCGGCGGCAGCTACCGCCTCACGCCGGCCGTGGCGCTCGAGGCCGGCCAGCGCTTCGTGTCGCGGACGGACAGCCTCGGGCACTACTCGGTGTCGAATGTCGGCGTGCGCGCCGACGTGGGGCGCGGGACCCAGGCATGGGGCGGCTACCAGCTGAGCGGCGGCATCAACGGAGCGGGCAACGCCGCAGTGGTCGGGCTCCGCAACCGGCTCCAGCTCACGTCGGACTTGTCGGTCAACGTGATGTTCGAGCGGCGGGCGGGAGTGGGCAGCGCCGCCGTCACGGATCCCGTCCGGGCGCTCCCGTTCCTCCAGACGGAGGACAACTACTGGTCCGCCGGCGCCGGCCTGGAGCTCTTGCCGAAGCACGGGCCGTACCGGCTCAGCGCGCGTGGCGAGTACAAGGACGGCGCGCTCCAGTCGAGCCGTCTCGTCACGGTGGCGGGAGACGTCGCCTTCGACGCGTCGCTCGCCCTGCTGTCCCGGCAACAGTTCACCCAGAACGCCCTGCTGGGTGCTCCGCTGTCGCGCCAACTGTCGAGCGTGTGGGGGCTCGCGTTCCGCCCGGCGCACAGCGATCGGCTGAACATGCTGGCGAAGTTCCAGTGGACCGACCAGCGCAACCCGATCGGGGGCGGTGTCCTGGTGAGCCAGGGGGCGGAGCAGCGGATGATCGGCGCGGCGGAGATGATCTGGACGCCGGCCCCGGCGCTCGAGCTGGGCGCGCGGTACGCGATGCGCCGCACGCGGGCCGAGGGTCTCTACCCCGACAGCACACCACAGGCGCTGGTGGCGTGGGCGGACTACGTGGGCGGCCGGATGCGCATCGCGCTGAGCCCGTGGTTGAGCCTGCGCGGCGACGGCCGCCTGTTGATCGAGCGCGCCAGCGGTGCCACGACATGGGACGGCTCACCCAGCCTGGCCGTGCGCCCCGTGAACGGCCTCGAAATCGCGACCGGCTACCGCTTCGGCGACCTGACCGATCCCGACTTCTCAGTGCGGGGTGGACACGGGCTGTTCGTCACGCTGTCGGCGACGCTGACCGAGAAGCTCTTCCCCACGGCGGCCGAGTTCTGGCGGTCAAGGTTCTAGGGCAGCCTACGCGGCTCGAGTGCGCGCCGCTACATCGCGGATCAGCTGCTCCAACGAGGCGAAGTCAAAGGGCTTGGCGACGGTAGGGACCCCGGCGTCCTGAAGCAGCGCCGCGGTGTCGGCTGCGAAGGAATCGCCTGTGCTGAAGATCAGTCGCGCCACCAGCTGCGGGCGCTCGCGGCGCAGATGGGCGATGAAGTCGCGCCCGCTCATTCCCGGCATGCGAACGTCCGAAACGATGACGTCGAAGTCGCGCTGCTGCAGCTGGCTCAGCGCTTCGGCGCCGTCGCCGACGCCCACCGCGTCGATCCCGCGTCGCGTCAGGAAGCGCAGCAGCGCGTTGCGCAATCCCACTTCGTCGTCGAGCACGAGGACGCTGAGGTGGCCGCTCGGGTCGGCGGCCGCGGCCTTCGGCTCGGCGGCGCGGACCTCGGCACGAGGATCACGGGGCAGCGCCACCAGAAACGTCGCGCCGTGGCCCAGCTCGGATTCAACGGTGATGCGGCCGCCGTGCTCCCGCACGATGCCATAACAAATCGATAGGCCGAGGCCGGTGCCTACGCCTTCCGGTTTGGTCGTGAAGAATGGGTCGAACACGCGTCCGCGGATCTTGGGAGCGATCCCTGGGCCGTTGTCCGCGACCTCGAAGCAGACCTCGGCCTCCGTGGAGGTCGAACGGATCGTGATCGTGCGCGACGTCTCGACGGTCATCAGCGCCTGCTCCGCGTTGATCACGAGATTCAGCAGCATCTGCTGCACCTCGGAGGCGTTCGCCCAGATCTTGGGGTCGCTCGGGTCGAGCTCGAGGGCGACCGCGATATTCAGCGTGGACAGGTGATACGAGCGCAGGGCGAAGGTGCGGCGCAGGATGTCGTTCAGGTCGACTAGCGTTCGCTCGCGGCCGCCCGCCCGGGCGAACGCCAGCAGGTTCTGGGTGATGCGGCCGATGCGGGTCGCCTCATCATAGATCATTTGCGCCATCTCGCGGTGCTCGGCCTTGAGCTCGTCCAGCAGGAGGGTCTGGGCAAAGCCGGAGATGATGGCCGCCGGGTTGTTGATCTCGTGAGCCACGCCGCTCACTAGCTGACCCATCGCGGCGAGTTTTTCGGCTTGCTGCAGCTGCGACTCCGTGCGCCGCTGGTCTGTGACGTCCCGCACCAGCGCCAGGACCTTGGACACGCGCCAGCCCTCGCGCACGGGGGCGTACAGAACCGCGCTCATGCCGCGACCGCCGTCAGGCCGGCGGAACGACACTTCGAAGCGGCGCACTTCCCCCTGAAACGCGGCGTCCAGGTGTTGCCGCGCCGTGGGGCCGGCGTCGGCATCGAGGAACTCGAAAATCGAGCGGTCGGGCGCGGCGTTCGAGGGGAGCGCGAGCATGGCGCGCGCGTTCGCGTTCATGTCCACGGCGCGCCCGTCCCGGTCCAGCACGACGATCGCGTCGGGAACCGCTTCCATCACCAGGCGGAGGTTCCGCTCCGCGCCCGCGGTCGCGGCGAGGGAGTCCATGAGTGAGCGGGTCTGGGCGGCGACCTCGCCTTCGAGCAGCGTGGCGTAGCGGCGGTCGGCGCGCAGCGCGTATACGAAGCGCACGCCAATGATGGCGATTCCTGCGACTACCCACGGAGCCGTGGTCGCGCTCGCTCCCGGGCGCAGCGCGCCGGCCACGGCAAGGGCCGCGATCCCTGCCACCGCGATCAGGAGAGCGATGGTCCGCGCCCGCTCGCTCGAAAGGCCGCGCGTGGTGCCATCGGGGGCGGTGGTGCCGTACTGCGGCGCGAATGCTGCGGCGCCGCCGATCAGCAAGAGCCCGGCGTCCCAGCCAAGGTCGAGCAGCCCCCCCGACGCGTACGCGCCGCTCAAGGCGCGCGGTGCGTACACGATGTTGGTGACCGACAGGACGACAAGGCCGAGGGTCACGACCCCTGCCGGGGCCAACGGGAAGCCCTGGCGCCGCACCATCTGTCGCAAGATCGCCCACGGCACCGCGACGCTCGCGATCGCCCACCCCACGGTCGTGGCCACGGCGAGCGGGGCGCCGCCGGTCTGCAGAATAGGAGAGACGAGAAAGACGTAGGTGAGGGCCACGGCGGTGAACGTGACCAGCCCCGCGTCGAGGGCCACTTGGGGCTCGAGCCGTCGTTGCGGCTGCAGCTGGACGAGATCGCGCACGGCCATGCCGAGGCACGGGTACATCGCGAGGTAGCCGACGTCCGCGAGCGAGGGGTACGGCGGTTGCACACGCCGCCACAGCTCGTCCCAGTTCCAGGCCAGCTGGCCGAAGAGGTAGGCGGCGCACCCGGCGCTGATCCAGGTCCAGGCGCGCCGCTCCTCCGCACGCGACCGGCGGAGCGCGAGCCCGCAGCAGAGCAGGGCGTAGAGGGCCGACCACGTCCAGGAGACGTCGGCGATCACCGCGCGGTGCCACCGATCGGGCGGGCCTAGGGCGTAAGCCAGCGCGGTGAGCACGAGCGACGCGGCGCCAACGCCCGCGAGGACGCGAGTGAGACCGTTGGGGCGTGTCACGACAGCCTCGAGGCGCAAGCTAACGGGGGGCGGCGACCGTCGCGAGGGTTTACGTCCCCGAGGCCTTGAGGGCGTCCGGGAGTTTGCTCCATTGCTCGGGTGTGAGCACGGCACGCGCACGCTCGAGCGCCCGCCGCACATTTTCGCGCGCCGCGGCCACCAGCGGCCCGAGTCGCGCGAGCACGATGGCGGGATCGGCGCGGTCGCCGGCCTGCTGGACGATGGCTTGCATCGAGTCGGCCAGGATACGGTCCCGCGCGTCGAGCGAGTCCGAGATAGCGGCCAGCTGGGTGACCTGCTCGGGCGTGTAGCCCAGCGAGTCCCGCCGCTGCAGGATGGCAGCGACGAGGTTGGCGGGGAGCGCGGGGGCCTCCACAGCCGGTGTGGGAGCAGCGGCGCGCGCCCGCTGGCGGACGCGAGCCGGCCCGAGCGCGTAGCGGCCCTGCAGGGCCAGCTGGAACGGCAGGGTGATGCCACCGCTCGAGCTCGCGACGCTTCCGAACCGCCCGTTCACCGTGTAGCGGAAGCGATTGGTGGCGGGGTTGAAACCATTGACGTACAGCAGCACGGGGTCGGGCCACGCCCCATATCCCCAGCCGTGCAGGTGCGCCGCCCCGTGGAGCCACTGGTCCAAGCCGCCGAGCAGATTGACCGTCAATACCGACAGGGTGAGCCGCCGATCGAGGCCGAACCAGGCGGGTCGCCAATTGACCTGCAGGTCGAAGGCTGGCTGCCATGGACCCGTGCACGAATTGCGCGCGGCGATGCGGCCGAGCTGTTTCGCCAGACAGGAACGGACGGCGGACGGCCCACCGGCGAGGAGGGCGCGCATCCCGCTCGCTAGCCCCGAGTCGCCGGCGGTGGCGGGATCGAACAAGAAGGCCCGGTCGTTGCGCGCGCCGTCGCCGTTGATGTCCGACCCCACGAGCGGGGTGAATGGCGCGCCTGACACTAGACGACCGTAGGCGGTGATCTCGAGCGCCCGAGTGATCGGATAGGACGCCGTGCCCACGAACGAGTGGCGCCGCTCCAGGCTGCTCGTGCCCCATTCTCGGGCGTCCGGATTGCCTGCGGTGGTCCGCGACGCGAAGCCTTGGGCGGCCGAACAGCACGAGAACGACGACTGATCGGTCGCCCGCATGAACGTATACGCCACCCGGAACGCCGCCCCCCGTGAGGTCGCACCCGTGAGCGACAGCGTGAGCTGCTTCGTGTCCGACTGCAGATCGGAGCCGATGTCGAGCACCTGCCCGAACTCGGCGTGGACGCGCGAAGCGGTCGGGCTGAGCGCGCCGGTGGCCGGAACGATCGAGTCCGCAGGCACGTACACCGCGCGGCCGGCCTCGTCGGACAAGGTGAAGCGCGGCACCGTCGTGAGATTCAGGTCCTTGAAGCCGTATTGGTGGAGGCCTCGCGCGTAGCTGCCATCGAGCGTGACCCAATAGTTCCCGGCGAAGCGCTGGACGAGGGCAAGCGACGCACGCCGGGCCGCGGGGGCTCGATAGCCAGCGTCGAACGCCGTCACGCTCGGCTGGGGCGTGACGGTGACGGCGCCCGCGGTGTCCGCGCACGTGGAGGGGATCGTGGCCGGATCCTGGGCGTAGCGCGACCAGTCGGGGCGGGGCACGGCCGCGCCGATGCAGACGAGTTCGGTCGCCGCGTCGGCTGTCCCGGGGGCGCTGAGGGCCGCTGCGTAGAGCGACGTCGGCGTAATGCTGCGGAAGTCACCGACGCCGCCGCGCAGGTACGTGGAGTGGATCACGTCCGTCCGGCCCACGCCGCCGAGCTGCCACGTGAACCCCGCTCGCGGCGAGATGTGTATCTCGCTGGGGATCCGGTCGGTCCGGACCCCGAAGAGGGAGTCTGCGGCGCGGTTGTAGGCGGGGGCTCCGGTGAAACGGCTGGCCTCGGCGCGGATGCCGAATGACAGCGACAGTCCCGCAGCGGCGCGCCAGGCGTCGCCCGCGTAGAGCGCGCTGTTCCACGCTGTCCCTGCTCGCCCGAGGGGTGCGAGGGTGCGCGTAAACGAGGAGGGACTGTCCGCCGCGAGCGCGGCGAGCGATGGGAACACGAACGTGCCGAGCTGGTTCGACGTCTGATTCTCCTCGACCCGCGTCCCGAGTACGTCTAGCCCGACCTTCAGGCGATGCGCCGTGCGGCCGGGGAGCCAGGAGAACTCGTCGGCGAGTTCGAAACCCTGGTTATCGATCCGCTCGGGGAGTCCGGGATTGCCGCCGAATGCCAGCGTCGCGACCCCCTGGCCGCTGTCCGGGAGGTCGGAGGCGACCTCCACCCGTGCGGCCGGGAGCGCGAGGTACCCGCGCGCAGTACGGCGGTCGCGGCCGAAGTACCCGCGCAGCTCGTTGATGAAATTGCCGCTGAAGTACGACGTGAGGGAGGCGAACACCCCGTCGCCCCGCGTGGAGCGCGTCCCCCCGGTGGCGGGCACGGCGAGGGTGCCGACCCGCGTGGGTTCCTGCGAGTCCCAGCTCCCATCGAGGCGCAGGGTGAGCGTCTGGGCTTCCGATGCCTTCCAGTCCAGGCGGAGCAGGGCGAGGGTGGTCGTCGTGCTGCGGTCGGCCGAAAGTCCTGAGACAGACGTGGGTGCCCCGCTCGCGGCGGCGAGCGCGACGAACCGCCCGGCGGAATCGGGGCTCACGCCCAGGCGCACCAGCGTGCCCGCGTCCGCTGTCGTGAGCGAGGGAAGCGCATCGCCACGCCAGCGCCCCTGCAGCGCGCCGAACACGAACAACTTGTTCGAGACGATCGGGCCGCCGATCCCGCCGCTGAGTTGGTTCTGTGTGGAGCCCTGGCCGAACGCCGACGTCGTGACTTCGCCCCAGGCGAGCGAGCGGTCGCGCAGGGCGTAGGTGAACGACCCCTGGGGAATGTTCGTGCCGCTGCGCGTGGTGGACGCGATGAGGCCGCCCGAGAACTGGCCGCGGGCGACGTCGTAGGTGTTCGTGACGACGCGGATCGAACGGACCGCGTCCTGGGGCACGCTGGCCGAGCCGAAGGAGAGGCCGTCGAGCGTGACGTTGTTCGCCGTGGACCGCTGTCCGGCCACGGAGAAGTTGGCTGTGATGGAGCTCGAGTCGCCGCCCGTCCCGAGCACGCCGGGCTGCAGCGTCGCGATGGCGACGGGGTCCGAGGCGTCGATCGGCAGGCGGGTGAGCTGGTCGGGATTGAAGCTGCGGTCGCTCGACCCGGGGCCCGAGCGATCGCTGCGTGCGTTCGAGCGTGCGGTCACGGTGACCGGCTCGAGTGCCACCGAGAGCAGCCCCATGTGGATGCTCGCGACGATCCGGTCCTCGTCGCTCTGGCGGGCGATGGTGATCTGCGCCGGCGCCATTCCCACGAAGCGCGCCGTCAGTTCGTAGCGCCCGCCGCCGTCCGGGAAGACGAGGGTGAACCGACCGCGCGCGTCGGTGGTCCGCTGGCGCGACACGCGCGTCTCGACGGAGGTGGCCTGGACGGTCGCGCCGGCGAGGGGCTGGCTGTCGGGCCCGGTGACCGTACCGGTGATGATGTCCGTCGTCGTGCCGACCTGCGCGGCGGCCGGCCGCGACGCCACGCTGGCGAGCAGAACGACGAACGCCGGCAGGCCCAGGCGCCGCAGCCGGGTCTCCATGATCACGACACGGCCCCGGTGAGCGCGACCTCTCCCCGGGCGGCCCGCTCGGCGGCCCCGTAGAGGTACCGCGCCAGCAGCGGCGCGGCGTCCGGGACGCCCTTGAAGCCGGGGATACCGCTCACGTCCACGACGTAGGGCCGACCGCGGCTCTCGACGATGTCCACGCCGTAGAGATCGATGTCAAACGCGCGGCCACAGCGCACCGCAATGTCGCGCAGCTCGGGCGTGAGCGTGAAGGGTTCCCCCCGCTTTTCGGCGTCGGTCCGGCGCGGGAAGACCTTTTTGACACCGAACAGTCGCTCACCGATCGCGTAGATCTTCCGGTCGCGGCCATCAGGTGCGTGATAGCGCTGCGCGAACACCGGCTTGTGCCGGTCGTGGCGCACGGTCGCGAGCTCGGCGGCGGTGCGGACGATCTGCACGTGATGGCCCCCGCCGCCGTCGTACGGCTTCACGACGAGGGGTCCTTCGTCCAGGTACGGGGCCAGGTCCTCGGGGTGCGACGCGACGTACGTGGCGGGCATGGGCACGCCGACCGTTTGCAGCACGCGGGAGGCGACGATCTTGTCCCGCAGCGTGATCGTCGCGGGATAGGGATTCACCATCGCGGCTCCGAGCTGGTGCAACGCTCCGCCCAGACTGAGCGCGAAGCCGCTGAGCTTGCGCAGCACGTAGAGGTCGTGCGCGACGCGGAGCAGCGCCAGATCGAGCGCGGCCCCGCGCCCTACTGGGTGTACAACGTCCACTACCGCACCCGCGTCCGCGAGGGCCCGAACGACGGCCGGCCATTGACTCGTGCTCCGGCTCGAGTAGCTCGGCAGCAGGAATCCGATCCGCACGGTCACGGGAGCGCCTCACTCAGGACGCGGCTGAGAACCCGCGTTGCATCGAAGTGGGTCTCCGCGATGTCGCGGGCGGCGCGGCAGTGCCGCTCGTAGTCGGTATTGATGGCGTCCAGCGCAGCCGCCGCTGCTTCGAGCGTCGAGAACCGGAACATCCCCTCGCCGTCGGGGAGGTAAGCGCTCGGCCCCGTGTGCTGCACGACCGCCGGCTTGCCCGAGGCGAGGTAGCACACGGTTCGATCGCTGACCCAGGCGTTCTGGAGCTTGACGAAGACCGGCTTGGCGCAGCTCCACTCGCCACGCGAGCCCTGGATGTAAGCCCGATATCGTTCCGGAGTGCTCGCGACTTCGCGGGCGTCCCGAATGCGCCAGCGGTGGCGCTCGAGCAGGCACCGGTCCTCGACGTCCCCATCCGCGAGCAGCAGGGCAAGCTCGAGCGGCTGCGTCGTCATCTGGGGGAGCGCCGCGTACTCGAGAAACGCTACGCGCTTGTTGTTGTCGTACAGAACTTCCCTTCCTTCCTCGAGCAGCTTGATCCACTTGCCCGACCACCATCCTGCGACCGTGGTAAACGCTTCGCTGCGCGCGTCATGCACGTAGGGCCAGAGGTCGAGGCAGATCGGCGGATGGATGGGCACCCAACGGACGCCGCAGTCCGGGAAGCGCGCGGCGGGCGTGCCGACGGTCTCGCCGATCGTGAAGTAGACGTCGTGAGGCGGCACGCGCAGCGCGCCGGTGCTCATCCAGGTCTGGGTCAGGCCGGGATCGATATCCACCAGGGCCGTGCGGCGGGCGCACGCCAGCACCCGAGGGTCGATCGCGTGGTGGAAGTTCAGCACCAAGTCGGCGCGTCGCAGCACGCCCTGGGCTTGCGCCGCAGTGACGCCGACCTGGTCGATGCGCCCGTCCTCTCCGTGGCCCACCGTGTACAGGAGGACCCGGCCGCTCATCTGGAACTGCTGCATGCGCGTGAAGAACGTCGTCAGGGCGCGCGCGTCCCGGTCCCGGTCCTTGCCGTGGCGGAACTGCTCCAGCCAGTAGACGTCACACCCGAGCCGGCGCAGCCCCTGGACGTATTGCATGTAGACCCAGAAGTGCCCCCCGCCTTCCGGGAAATTCGCGACGTCGAACGGGGAGACGACGACGGTGGCCATCAGTCGGGGAGCGCGGGCTCCAGCGCTTCGAACCAACGCTCGACCTCGGCGAGCTGCTCCCAGCCCCAGGCAGCGCTCTCCTGGATCACCGCGGCCGCGGGCCAGATGACGCGGTTCGCGTAGCGCGCGTACTCGGCCGTCTCGAACAGGACCGCGAGCTCCGCGTCCGGCGGGAGGCTCCACGTTGCGCCGGCCACCGCCCCCCGGTATGCCGCCAGAATCGCCGGGCGCTCGCGCCGGGGAAATCGGTAGAGGAAGGTGGACAGGTCGTAGCTCGGGGGGCCGACGGCCGCGTGGTCCCAGTCGATGAGCCGCGCCGTCAGGCGATCGCCCGTCGCGGTCACGAGAGCGTTCGTGGTCCAGAGGTCGCCGTGGAGCAGCGTATCAGGCTGCCCCGACTCCCGGAGCATCCGGGCCCGCTCGGGCCCTTCGTCGCGCAGCCCACGGAGCCGGACGAGCAGGCGGTCACGCAGCGCGCTTTGTTCCGGCGTGGGCTGGACCCGGGGCGGGGCCAGCGCCTCGACGACGGCGAGGGCATCGCGCATGTTGGCGGCGAAGAATGGCGCCCCGAGATCGCCGCAGTAATGCCGACACTCCGGGACCAGCGGGTGGCCGGCGGCCTTCGTGTGGAGCTCGGCGATCAGACACACGACCGCCATCACTGATTGGGGATCCGGTCGCGTGGGGTCCACCGCGCCGTCTCCGAGATCTTCGTATACGTGCCAGGTCGAGTCGCCGTGCGGGTCGGCCGCCGTGGCAAGCAGGCGCGCGCAACGGTCGCTCAGCCCGAGCGCGGGCAGCCAGCGCCGCGCGACAAGCTCGTTGCGACGCGCCAGCCAGGGGTCGAAGCGCTTGAGTACGAAGCTGCGCGCCTGGCCGTTCGACCCGGCACTGAGGCGATAGACGCGGGATTTGATCCGTGTGATCGCGACAGGCGAGCCGAGGGCGCCGGAGTCCAAAAGGGCGTTCTCCAGGGCGCGACACAACTCGCTCGCGTCCGGGTCGACCGTGTCGATGACGCTCCGCAGCAGCGCGGCACGGAGCTCGCTCACGGGACTGCTCTCAGCTCGCCCACGGCCTCGACGAGTCGGCGGTGCAGAACCCGGAGCCAGGACATGGGCCGGCGCAGGTACAACGGCGAGTCATAGGCAAGCTCTGGGCTCACCCAGTGGATGGCGGCGAGCTGCAGGAAGACGCGCCCGACCGCGGCGAGCCGCTGCACGTCCTCCAGTTCCACGTCCCGCCACGCCGGCCGCACGACGGACCAGTAGGTCGGAAGATCGATCCGAGTCAGATCGGCGGCGGGCACACCCCACCCGGCTGTCTCCCAGTCCACCGCGAACAGCTGCGGCCCGTCGGGGCTGCGGCGGAGGTACGTGTTCTTCCGTTGCAGGTCGCCGTGAACGAGAGTGGCCGGCACTCCGGCGCAGGCGCGCTCCAGGCGGGCCCATCCGCCTGCGAGGCGGTCGAGGTCAGCCACGATCCGGTGGATCGTCGCTGCCTCCTCGGGCGTGAGGGCGGGATTGGCGACGTGGGCGGCGAGTGTCCGGCGGCTGGCCTGCAGGTACGTCAGGTAGCGACGAGGCCCACCGCCCGGTAGGCGGCGCGCCGTCGCGACGCGCGCTGCCGCCGCGTGCATCAGCGCGACCCAGCGACCGGCAAGCGCGCGCTCGGCGGGCTCGGTCGCCGCGTAGCGTTCGTCGCCCACGTCCTCAAGGAACAGCCACGCGAATTCCGGGCTCTCCTGTCGCGCGCCATAGTAGCGCGGCGCCGTGACGGGCAGGTGCGGCAGGATCTTCTCGTATACCGTCCGCTCGATGCCCGCCTTGGCCATGCATGACCGCTGGGCGATGATCGCCGTGGCGTCCGGTCCCGCTCCGACGAGGCGGTACACCGTGGATTTCTTCCCGCGGCGCAGCACCTCGATGCGCTCCGGATCGGGCGCGGCAGGTGCAAGCTCCTGCCAAGCGATGACCGCGGCGTGCCAGGTGAGCTTTCCCACCAAGACGGGGGGGGCGGAGGAGCGGCTCATGCTTCCTGGGCCACGAGCGACGGCGTGGCCTCCACCAAGCGGCCCCGCTCCAGGCGTAGCCGCGCGTCGCAGGTGCTGAGCGCCGTCGCCCGGTGGGTGATCAGGAACGCCGTGCGCCCGCGCATCAGCCGGTCCATGGCTTCGAGGATCGCGGCTTCGGTCTTGACATCCACGGAGCTCGTCGGCTCGTCGAGGATCAGGAGCGGCGCGTTCTTGAGGAACGCCCGCGCCAGGGCAACCCGCTGGCGCTCGCCGCCCGAGAGTTGCATCCCGCGCTCTCCGACCGGCGTCGCATAGCCATGCGGCAGGCGAGTGATGAAATCGTGCGCACCCGCAGCCCTGGCGGCCTCTGCGATCTCCTGCTCGCTCGCCCCGGGGCGACCGTAGGCGATGTTCTCTGCGATGCTGGTCGAGAACAGCACGGGCTCCTGGAGCACGATCGCGAACTGGTCGCGCAGCTCGGCGAGTCGGTAGTCGCGCAGGTCCACGCCGTCGAGCAGGATGGCGCCGGCGGTCGGGTCGTAAAAGCGCGTCAGCAGACTCACCAACGTTGTCTTGCCGGCCCCCGTCGCTCCGGCGATCGCCACGCGCGCGCCCGGCGGCGCTTCGAACGAGATGTCGTGCAGGACCGTATGCGCGGCGTCGTAGGCGAACGACACGTCGCGGAAGGCCACGGCGCCCCGCGCTCGCTCTATGGGGCGGGCGTGCGGCCGCTCGGGGACGTCGCACGGCTCGTCCAAGAGTGCGAAGGCCCGCTCGACGCCGGTGAGATACGTCTGGAAACTGCCCGCCTTCTGGCTGATCGTCTTCAACGGCTGATACAGCTGGCCGAGGTAACCCATGACCATCAGGAGCTGGCCGAGACTCAAGACGCCGGAGCGGACGTGACCCACGCCGATGAGCAGGACGACAGCCGTGCCGAGCGCGGTGGTGAGTCCCAGGAGCGCGCCATAACGACCCTGCAGCAGCGCGAGCCGCAGGCGCGCGGTCATGCCCTCGCTCGCGCGGTGCATGAACCGCTCGTTCTCCCGTGCCTCTTGCCCGAAGGCCTTGACGACGCGGAGCGCGCCGAGTGTCTCCTGAACGACGGCGAGCGCCGAGCTCTCGAGCTTCTTTACCTGGCGGGCTTGTTTGCGCACACGCGGCCGGTACGCGCGCGACAGGAAGGCGAGCGGCGGGCAAATGCAGAGGGCCACGAGCGCGAGGTGGCCGTCGAGCCGGGCGGTCACCGCGATCATCGTGCTGAGCGTGATCGCGGCCGACAGGGCTGGCATGGCGCCGTCGACCAAAAGGGATTGGATCGCCTGGGCGTCCTGCTGAATGCGATAGATGGAGTCGGCGGTGCCGCGCGAGTCGTGGTAGGACAAGGACAGCCGCTGGACCTGGTTGACGAGGCGAGCGCGGAAATCGAGGACCAGCCGCTCGCCGAGGTACGTGCGCAGCAGCGTGCCGCCGAGACCCTGGAGCTGCCCCAGCGCCGAGACGACGAGGAGCATGCCGATCGCCCCGAACAGGATGGCTGCGGGCGAGCGGGCCACCGCCTCTGGCAGGAGCGGGGCCAAGAACGCCGGCAGCGGGCGCGTCCCGAGGACCGAATCAACCACAATCTTCAAGGGCACCGGGTTCAGGAGCGCGATGAGGCTCCCGAGCAAGCCGAGCACCAGCAGCCCAACGAATAGGATCCAGTGCGGACGGGCCTGACGCAGCAATCGCCGGTAGAGAACGAGGTCGCTCATCACTACTCGACTCCGCTGCGCAACAGCCTGACCGCCCGGCAGATCGTGCCCATCGCGGCCATGCATTGCGCCGCGATGTTCAGCACAGGCAGGAGGACGCCCAGCCCGAGAACGGCGGCTGCACTCCAGGCGCCGCCCCGCGCTGCCACAACGGTGAGCGCCGCGAGGCCCAGGGCGAGCAACGGCCCGCGCACGGGGACGTCGGGCCACCAGCGCAGCCGCATCAGCTGCTTGCCGCCTGGATGATCTTCCGTCCCCATGAGCAGCCGCGCGGCGCCGAGAATGCCGCCCCGGACCTCAAAGTCCCAGCGATCGTGCGCGTCACCGCGCAGCACGCAGGCGCCGCTGAGCCGCAGCCGCGTTTCGAGCTCCCGCAGGCGCTCATGCGGCGCTTCCCAACGCTCGCTCCACAGGGACGTGGTGACTGGCCAGAGCGGGGCCAAACGCACGGCGCCGTGGCGGCGCCAGGGGGTGAGGCCCTCCGTGAGACGCCCGCGCAGCCGAGCGATGGGCTGGAGCAAGTGCAGCGCCGCCGTCAGCAGTCGCCGCCTGAGCTGCGCGGTGCGGTGCGGCGCTTCCGGGAACGGCACGCGGGCCGCGCTCAGGAGCGCCTGGGCAACAGGCGGCAGCACGGCCACGATCAAGAGCGGCAGCGCGATCTTCAGCGGCTCAAACGCGACACTCAGTGCCGCCATCCCCGCGAGGGCAGCGGTCATCAGATGCCACTCGGGCATCCGCGGCAGGAAGCCCAGCAGACTCGGCGCGGGCTCGTACAGGGACTGGAACGGCGCGTGTCCCCAGACGCCATAATAGATCCGGGACCGACCCGACCCGAAGGGCGGCGCCAACCCGCTGCCGTAGATGCGGCCCACCCAGCGCAGGTGCCCGGGTCCGTTGTACTTCTCGGGCCACTTGCGCTCGAGCAGCGCCTCCGCCCGGCCGTAGCCGACCTGCTGCTTCCAGTAGGCGCGCAGCGAGCTGCGATGATGGTGCCAGACCATGGCGGCGGGATGGAACCCGAGGGTGAAGCCCAGCTGTTGCAGCCGCCAGCACATGTCCACGTCGTCGCCGGCGGTGCGGAATTGTGGATCGAAGCCCCAGACTGCTTCCAGGCTCTTCTTGCGGAACGCGAAATTGCACCCGGGGACGTGCTCCGCCTCGCGGTCGGTCACCAGCACATGCACGGGCCTGCCCGGCGCGCGGGCGACGCACTCGGCGATCGGTCCGTCGCCCGGTGGAGCGAGGTTCGGGCCGCCCACCCCGGCGTGCGACGTGCTCATGAACGTGGCCGCGAGATAGCTGAGCCAGTGGGGGTCGGGGTAGGCATCGTCGTCGATGTACGCGACGATTTCCCCGGTGGCCGCCTTCAGGCCGGTGTTACGCGCGTTCGCGAGGCCCCGGTTGGCGGTCCGGATCAGCCGGCAGCTGTATTCCTGTGCGATGGTCGCCGTCGCGTCCCGGGATCCATCATCCACGACGATGACCTCGTAATCGGGGTAGGCGAGTCGGCTGAGCCCTTTGAGGCAGTCCCGGATGGTGCGCGATCCGTTGTACGTACAGACGACCACGGAGATGCGAGGCCACTGGACACTGGGGGCGAAGGGCGCTTCGGCGAACGCTTGGCGCACAGTGGCCAGGGCCAGCTTCGGGGCCCGGTCCCGGCGCGTGAGACCGAAGTCCCAGTCCTCGACGTCGGCGCCCGCCCGATACCACTCGTCGGTCCACGCGTACACGAACGCGCCGGCACAGCCCGCGGCGAACGCGCTGCGTACCTGCCAGTCGAGTACGCGGGCCTGGACGTCCTCGCCGTTGCGCCGACTGTCGAGCCCGAGCTCGGTCATGACGAGCGGACGGTCGCCGGCGAGGGTCTGCAAGCGGGCGAGGTAGGCCTGGAGACACTGCTGCGACTCGAGGTAGACGTTGTAGCAGACGAAGTCCAGGAAGTCGAGGTGGAGGTATTCGGTGGAGGGATAGTTCACGTACGTCACGAGGCTGTCCCGCGCTTCGTCCTTGACCGCGCGGTACAGCCGCTCGAGATAGCGCTCGACTCGGCCGCGACCGAACCACCGCGCCACCGATGCGGGGATTTCGTTCCCGACCGCATAGCACAAGACCGCCGGATGACCAGCGCAGGCTCGCACGCCGGCCCGCACCAGCCGTTCGATGTTGGGGGAGCCCTTGTTCCGATCGGCGAGAAAGCCGATGTACCGCTCCACCGGCAAGCCGACCATGACGCGGAGACCGTGCCGCTCCGCGATATCGAGGAGCCAACGCGGCGGCACGCTGTAGGTCCGGATAGCGTTGATCCCGTTCGCGGCCATCAGGGTGAAGTCCTGCTCGACGATGTCGGGATCAGGAACCTCACTGCCGTCCACGCGCGGGCGGAACGTCCCGTAGGTGACTCCGCGGATGTAGAGCTTTGCGTCGCCGGCAAACAGGAATTTGCCGCGCGCGCGGAGGCGAGGAGCGGGTCGAATGGAGCGACGTGCCGGTTTGGCGGGGATCTCGCCGACGCTCCGCGTGGGCGGTGCGTCGACGACCAGGGACCTATCTGGATGCTCGCTGGTGTCGGCGGCATCCGACGGCAGATTGCCAGGCAGGTGGCGGATTCTCATCGGTTCTCGCCGCCCCGGCTTCCCCCGAGTTGGCGTTGGGCGCGTGTGGGGACGTCGTCAGACTTCGTGTGCTATGTGCAACGGGCGTGCCGAGCGCAGACACTGCACGGACACTGCCTGAGAGGACGCGCGGCGCTACGACGAGCGTGTGTCGTAACAGGGTAGTGCGAGTATGGGATGGAGTGCTGCGTCAGGGGATGCGCGTCCACCGCTGCGCGGCGGCAGCGGCGGGCACGCGCTGTAGACAAGGGCTTACAGCGAGGCGCGGGTGCCGTAGTGGCGGCGCAGCACCGGCAAATGTGCGTCGCGCCACGCGTTACTTCAACGGCTCGCGGAGCGTCTCTAGGGTTTTCCCTCGAAGACGAGCGATCGGCGGAACGGTGGCGGTATCACGTCGGGGCGCACGCTCGTCCAGATCTCCCAGTTGAGGGTGGCCTCATCCGCTCTGTCCGCCTCCGCGAAATCGCGATCGGGGATGGTCGAGCGAAATGCTTGTTAGAAGGCATTCCACAGAGGCGCTGCGGCGGCGTCGTACTGGCTGAGCGGCGCGAGCCCGAGGATCAGCCCGATAGAGCGCACCACGGAGCTGGTCGTATAGAAGGTGCTGTCCACGATGCCGCGCCGGGCGTAGGGAGAGGCGACAAGCAGCACGGAGCGGTGCGCGTCCACGTGATCGGGGCCGTTCTGGGCATCGTCTTCGAGCACGAAGACGGCGAGCGAGGCCCAGGCCGGAGACTTCGACAGCCGCTCCACGGTCTGGCCCAGCGCGAGGTCGTTGTCCGCCACCATGGATCGCGGCGTCTCCTTGCCGGGACGACGCCCGTTGGTATGGTCGCGCGGCAGCCACAGGAACACCAGGTCGGGGAAACGCCCCTGGCGGTCCCAGCTGTCGACCGAATCGGCGAACAGCCGCGCGCGGGTCGTGTCCGGGATATCGAGCACGAACCCGGGGTACGTCGGCGACGTGATGTCCTTGAGCCCTGGGATGTTGGTTCGCGCCCGCGTGGCGGCGGTGGGGTCCCGCTCGCCGGACTCGGTCAATTCGCCGAAGTTCACCACCCATAGGGCCTTCTTCCGGGCTGCGTCCCACAGATAGGCATCGCGCGGATTGACGACGTCTTCTCCGCTCGTCATGTCCCACGGTCTTCGGTGGGAATTGATCTGGGGCCAGGTCTTCTCGTTGTAATCGTTGGCGAAGGCCCGGTCTGTCCACTCGTGCCCGTCCGCACTGATCTCGCCGTCCACATAGAAGTTGTCGAACAGCACCCAGCGGCGCGCCAGCGCGTGGGCGTTCGGTGTGATGGTGTCGTTGAAAATCGCGAGCGCCTGATCGCCGTTGCCGCGCTCCACATCCCCGAGGACTTGGTCGTACGTGCGGTTTTCGCGGATGATGTAGACGACACGCTTGAGCGGGAGCGGGAACCGACCCGTTCGGGTGACGGCGCGAAGCCGCGGGTTGGAGTACGGACTCAGCGCGTACACCTCACGGGTGTAGCGGGCCAGCGCGGCGGAGTCGGGGACGGGAACGATCGAGACCGAGCCCGTGAGGAGGTTGGGGACGTAGAGTCCGTCGGGATTCGGTTTGGAGCCATTTCCCTTACCGTTCGCGATGTAGAGGGTGCGCCCGTTGGCGGACGTCGCGACCGCGGTCGGATACCACCCCGCGGGGAGCAGTCCCGCGACCCGGAGGGTGTGTGGCGCGACGCGCACGACCGCAACCGCATTGTTGCCCGCCATCGCGACGTACAAGGTCCGGCCGTCGGGAGACAGGGCGAGCGCGTTGGGATCGCTGCCCACAGGTGCCCGGGGGGCGAGGGCCACGCTGAGCTGCTCGGTCACCTGACCGGTTGCCAGATCGACCCGCGCCACGCCGTTGGTCCCCGCGAGCGCGGCGAACAGGTCGGTGCCGCTGAGTGCGAGGGCGGACGGGTGTGGGCCGACGAAGATGGACCGTCGGACGGTCGGACCGTCGGACAGATCGATCACGGACGCCGTCGAGTCGCCCCAGTTGCTGATGTAGAGATGCGCCGAGTCCGCGACGACGGTGTACGGCCGATGCCCGACGGCGAACGCGCCGTGGCGCGCGAGCGAGCCCGCGTCCACGAGGTACACGCTGTCGCTCAGATTGCCCACCGCCGCCACGAGCCCTCGGCCCGGCACCACGGCGATGCCCCCGACGAACAGCTGAGCGCTGGTATCGGCGAGCGTCGCCGTGTCAGGACGCCAGTCGGCGCCGGCGCGCGTGAACCGGTACAGACGGTTGCTGCCGCCACCGCTCGCCCACACGGTATCGGCACCTGACGGTCCGCTCGCCGCGAGTCCCAGCCAGGCAGCGCGCAGGCGGCGCGTCCACGTCACCGTCGCCGTAGCGGGGTCGACTCCCATCAGCCCGTTCTCCGCGTTGCCGTTGTTGGTGACGACCAGCGAGCCGTCGGAGAGCGTGACGATGTTCAGCGGCAGTGTCCCCACCGTCACCTGACGCCCGGCGGGCCGAATGCGCCAACCGGAGGGCAGCAAGGTGCCACCGCCAGCAAGTGGGCCGGGGACGAGTCGCTTCGCGACCACGGCGAACACGACCGCGAGCGGGAGGACGAGGAGCGATCTGCGTGACATGAGTCGCCGGGGTTGTTATGGTAGTTGACCTTCGCCGGGCGGAGCGTGCCGCGACATGGAAACGATTGGCAAAGTGTACTCGCCGACGCTCGTTGCCAAGTCGTCTCACCCCGGCCGGCCGCGCGCTTGACCGGTTTCATCTTTCACCTCATTCCGCACACCCACTGGGACCGGGAGTGGTATCTCCCGCGCGCGGCGTTTCAGGTGCGGCTGGTCGCGGCGCTCGACGACCTGATGGATCTGCTGCGCGGCGATCCCGGGTACCGCAGCTTCCTGCTCGACGGGCAAACCGTGCTGCTGGAGGATTACTTGCAGGCGCGACCGGAGCGCGAGATGGACGTGCGTGCCCTCGTCAAGATGGGGAGACTCCAGGTAGGTCCCTGGTACGTGCTCGCCGACGAGCTGATCCCTTCGGGTGAAGCGCTCGTGCGCAACCTGCTTTACGGCGCGGCGGACGCGGAGCGGTGGGGTGGTCGCAGCAACGTGCTGTACTCCCCGGACGCGTTCGGGCACCCGGGCGTGTGGCCGACGCTCGCGCGCGAATTCGACATCCGGTGCGGCGTGGTGTGGCGGGGGCTCGGCGGCGAAGCTGGGCAGGAGCGGGACCTGTACCGCTGGCGGGGGCCGGACGGCAAGGACGTGCTCCTGTGGCACCTCCCGCCGCAGGGGTACGAAATCGGCGCGGGACTTCCCGCTGACGCCGACCGCCTACCCGCCGTGTGGGCGTCGGTCCGGGATGCGCTCGTCGCCCGCGCGGCCGGGAAGCACATCCCGGTGTTCATCGGCGCCGATCACCACGCGGCGCACCCCCACATGACCCGGCTGCGCGACCTGTTGGCCGAGCTCGACCCCGCCAATGCATTCCGTATATCGCGCCTGGACGAGTTCTTCCAGGGCGCCGAGTCCGCCAATGCGCCCCTCCTGAGCGGCGAGCTGCGGTGGTCGTATCGGTACGCCTGGACTCTCCAAGGGGTGCACGGCACGCGCGCGCCGCTCAAGCGGCGCAATTCGGAGCTCGAGCTCTGGCTCGAGCGCTTCGCCGAACCGCTCGCGGCGCTCGCGCGGCGCGCGGGAGGCCGCGACCGGCGGCCCGTGCTCGACCTGGCGTGGCGCGCCCTCGTAGGCTGCCAGTTCCACGATGCCGTCGCCGGCTGCGTGAGCGACGCGGTGGCCCAGTCGCTCGCCGCGCGCTACGTCGAGGTCGAGGCCTTCGCACGGGAAATCGTGCGGGGCAGCGTGCACGACCTGGTGCGACACGACCCTGACGTCGCGCGCCAGCGGCCCGACGCCGTGAAGCCGTCTCTGGTGGTGTGGAATGGCGCGGCGCGGCCTCGGGGTGGAGTCGTGATCGCGGACCTCACGCTGTTCCGGCGCGACGTGCCGGTGGGTCCGCCCTCCGGACGCAGGGTGCACGAGGCCGCGGGGCACCGGCCGTTCGCGCTGGTGGGGGCTGGTCGCACCGTCC
>QHTZ01000045.1 GCA_003221005.1 Gemmatimonadota bacterium | reverse complement strand
CGTAGAAGGCCGCGATCAGGGCGGTCACCAGGTGAAGGCGATCGTGTCCGCTCGCCAGCACACCGACGAACAGGGGCAACACAATCGTGCCCAGGAACGCGAAGAAGGTCGGGGCATCCGCCCCCAGGGTCGAGAGTGAAGCGGCCAGGATGCC
Organism: Gemmatimonadota bacterium; assembly: GCA_003221005.1. Taxonomy (GTDB): domain Bacteria; phylum Gemmatimonadota; class Gemmatimonadetes; order Gemmatimonadales; family GWC2-71-9; genus AG25. The sequence continues at coordinate 4,501 of QHTZ01000045.1, read as the reverse complement.
GGCGAGCACGACCATCACCAGGGCGACGTCGGTGACGCTCGCGTGCCGCACTACGAGCGCCGCGCCAACACCCCAGCAGAGTCCCAGCAGACCCACGGTGACCCGGACACCAAGCCGGATATCCGCGTCCGAGAGGTGGCGGCGCGGTACGGTGCGCAACCATCCCCAGCGGAACGCCGTCGCGAGGAGGACGGCAAGCCCCCAACCTAGGAGCACCGTGTGCGGGATATCGCTCCAGGTGAGGAGCAGCACCAGCCCCAGGACTACGGGGTGGCCGAAGAGCACGAGGCCGCTCTCGTGGAGCAAGCGGGCTTGCAGCATGCGCCCGACGGCGGCGTGATCGGAGCGAAGGGCGGCGCCGAGCGAGGCGCCGCGGTCAGTCGTCACGAGGGTGGCGGGGGCGTGTAGGAATCGAACCTACCGAGGCTCATGCGAGCCCCAGCTGGTTTTGAAGACCAGTCGGACCACCAGGCCCGAGCCGCCCCCACAGGAGCTTCGTGTTGCCAGGCCGAATTGTGCGCCCATTGTACCCACCAGATCCTCGGGCCTCCGTGCGACGTGTGGTCGCGCGCTCGTGGAATGCCGGATGCTGGCGGCGCGTTCGGAACCGTCCCGGCTCCGAACCGATTCGCAGCGCTCGAAGATGTCGTGCGTGTTGCGGCCGGTCAACTTGTTACTTTGTAGCATGTTCCCGGCGGAGGCGCGCTGGCGCACCGGCACGGTGCTCGGTGCACCGAAGCGTGTCCAGGCGGACTTCAGCTCACAAGGAGGATGGGGTGCCAGAACCGACGCGTGATCCCGTTCATTCACCCTTCACCGGCGTCGCGTTTCCGCTCACGGCGGCGCGGACGAGTCCCCGGCCAGGCCTGCGCAGCTGGGCGATCGTGGCGGCCGCCGCCCTCGTCGGCGCGGTCACACTCGGCGCCCAAGCGCCCGCGACTGAGGCCGAGATTCCGCTACCGAGCGGCGCCCAGCGCCAGCCCCAACTTGAGCCCCGGCCCGGCGGGTCGGAGGGAGGGGATACGCGATCGATTCGGGTGTATCGCTGGGCCGCCCCGACGGAACCCGTGCTCCGCTTCTATCTCCTGAGGCTCAGCGCAAATCGAGATGTCGCGCTCGACACCGCTTCCTTGGCTTCCTTACGGCCCGGTCAGACTTCCCCGATCAGTTATCACCTGGCTTTTCACTCTTTCGAAGACCAGTGTGCCGATTCGGCTGGGGGCGCCTCAACAGGAGGCGCGGCCCCAAAGGCGTGCAAGGTCCGGAGGCGCGCCAAGGACAAGCAACGGGCGCTTGGCGGTCGCCTGGGGTTGGAGCCGGGACTCTGGGTCGAGCGAGCCACATTCACGTGGTTCAGTCGCGACACGGGGGGTGAGCTGATCCGCTGGCGGCTCGAGCTCCGCGACTCAGGATTGTCGAACAACTGGCAGCACTACACGCCGTCGACGCAGCTCACCATAGAGAGAGTGCTGGTCAAGGCGAGCGCGCCATAGTCCGGGTGTTCCGGCGTCCTCGCGCAGCACCCGTACGGAGTTCGGTCGCGATTACCGTTCGGCTGTAAACTGGCCGCGTCCGTCGCCCCGGCTTATCTCACCTGAGCGCTGGCCGCGGCCTCGAGCAGCTCGACATCCGGCTTCACGGGATCGTCGAGCGTGCGGTTGTTGCGGTCGCGACGCACCATGCGAGAAAACAACGAGACGTTCCGGTCGGAGAGAAACCGCAGGAGCAGACGCGTCCAGGACAGGTGCGCGTCGAGCGAGCCGTAGACTTCGGACGCAATCGCGCGGACTTGGGGCAGCCGGTTCCACGCCACCGACGGGAAATCGTGGTGCTCGTTGTGGTAACCGACGTTAAACGCGATCCAGTTGAGCGGCCCATAGTAGCTGAACGTTTCCTGCTCGCCCGGCGCGGTGAGGTAGTGCCGCTGGATCCAGCGGGCACCGAGCGGGTGCAGGCCGATGGAAAAGAAGAGCGACAGGGCGCAGTAGAGCAGCGCGCCAGGGCCCAGCAGGTACCAGATCGCAACGTTCACGGCGACCTGCACGACCAGGTTCGTCGCGGTCCAGCGGTCCCACAACCGCACCTCCTTCACGCGGTAGGGCCGCGTGATCTGGAACACCGGATAGAACAACAGCCACAGGGCCTTGCCCAGGGCCGAGTGCCCGACCAGGCGCGCTTCCCAGCGATTCGGCAGGTCGGCGTCGAGCTCGTACACCCCCTGGAAGACGTGGTGCTTGAGATGGTACTTGGCGAAGGAGATGCCGCCCGGGAAGAACTGCGGGAAGTTGGCGAGGATCGCCGTGAGCTGGTTCGGCACCTTGCGCTTGAAGACCAGGCGGTGCGCGCACTCATGGATCATCACGAAGAGCGCGTGGTTGCCGACCGCTCCGACTGTGTACGCGGCGGCCACGATCACCCACCAGCGTTGCGCGCTCACGAGCCCCGCAACCACGAGCTGCGCAGCGACGATCCCCGTAGTCCACAGGAACGTGACGGGGTTGGGTCCGATGAGCTCCCGAATTTCGGGATGCTGGCGCAGGATCTCCTGCGTGCGGGCCTTATGCGGCTCCGGCGCGGTGGAGTAGGCGAAGTCCTCGTTGCTCATCGGAACATACAATACAACCGATATCGCCCAGCACCAGAGGGCATGCGAGTTGGCTGCCGCAGCGTCAGGTGAAGTAGGCGTCTCCCCACCCGATCTCGTAGACTCCGCCGCACTTGGCGCAGCGCATGCTGGCCGCGGACGCAAGCAGGCGCGCGCGGTCCCGGCAGCTCGGGCAGACGGCGTACCGCGCTCCCCAGCTCGAGGGGAGCGCGCCGGCGTGGCGCGGGCGCGGCACGACCGACCAGACGCCGGGGTGCGCGGGCAGCATGTACAGGAGTGAGCGCGATACGCCGAGGGGACGGGAGTTTACATCGAGCACGACTTCGTGGGGTGTGAGACGCAGCACTCGATACCACGCGCCGCGTCGCAGCTCGCAACTCGCCTCGGCTCGCACGCGGGCCCAGCGGATCTCGGACATAGTTCACCCTCCCCAGGGCTCCCCAAAGAAGGCCCGGCAGCACCATACGGTGATGTGACCCGGGTCACCCGAATCGCGGCCGGGCCGGCCTATCTTCTAGAGGACACCGAGATGGGAGGCCGGACGGTGCCAGAAGTCCCGCAGTGGGCTCGGGTGCGGAGCGACGTCAATTGCAGCGTGCGCCGCGGAGCATGGTACATGGTGGTCCGTCTGACGCCCGACGCCGCCATCCTCGAAGTGGGGCAGCGGTCGCTCAGCGTGCCGCGAACGCTAGTCCAAGTGGTCCCCATACGACCGAGGCGGTGGTCCGTCGTGGCGCGTCCCTACGACGCGGTGGACCTGCCGATTAGCTGGGGCTCGCCCTACGCGGTTTGTCCAGCGTGCCGGGCCCGCATGCCGCTCCGCCGCGAGCAGCGCGAGCTGCGCTGCGGGCGCTGCGGCGATGCGTTTCCGATCGCCTGGGAAGAGCAGACCAGCTAGGCCCGCAGCTTCACGATCGCCCAACCGAAGTTCGCGATCACCCGCACCACCCAACCCAACCGCTCGAAGTCCACGGGCTTCGTGAGGAACGCGTCGGCGCCGATCGCCGCGAGGCGCTCATGCTCCTGCTCCGACGCCGTCAGCACGACCACGGGCATGGTATGCAGCCGCTGATCCTCGCGGATGCGGAGCAGCACGTCGCGGCCGTCGAGCTTCGGCAGGTTGAGATCCAGCAGCACGAGGTCAGGTCGGGGGGCGCCCTGATGGGGAGGATCGCCCCGCAGGAAGGCGAGTGCGTCGAGGCCGTCGCTGACCGTCCACACATGATTCTGGAGCTTGGCGCGCTTCAGGGCGCGGAGCGTCAACGCCGCGTCGTCCGCGCTGTCCTCGACCAGGAGGATGTGAATGGGGCTCGAGGCGTCGGTCATATCGCCCATATTACGAGCCGCAACGCTCGGACGTAAGGCGTGCCGTCACCCGACCCGGGCGATTGCGTCGATCTCGACGCGCGCGCCCTTGGGCAGCGCCACCGCCTGGATCGTGGCACGGGCGGGCTTGTGCGCGCCGAAGTGGCGCGCGTAGACCTCGTTCATCGCCGGGAAGTCGGCCATGTCCACCAGGTACACGGTGGTCTTCACGACCAGGCCCAGATTCGACCCGGCAGCCCGCAGCACCGCGGCGAGGTTCTTGAGCACCCGCTCCGTCTGCTCGGCCGTGGTCCTCCCCACCATCTCGTTCGTCTTGGGGTCGAGCGCGATCTGGGCGGCGGTGTAGATCGTGCCATCCGCGATCACCGCCTGGCTGTAAGGGCCGATCGCCTTGGGCGCGCCTTCGGCCATGACGATCCCCACTCCCCTGGATGGCATCACAGTGTTCCCTCGATCGCGGCGATCTCGGCCCCGAAGGCGCGCCGCGCGTTGGCGGTGGTCTGCTGCGCGACCGCTGAGAACTCCTCGCCGCGCGCGCGCGCGAGCGCCAGCGCCACTTCGCGGACGAAC
>QHTZ01000044.1 GCA_003221005.1 Gemmatimonadota bacterium | reverse complement strand
TCGCGTTTCTGCAGGCGTTCGTGTTCACGCTGCTGACCAGCGTGTTCATCGGCCTGATGCGCGCCGAGCACTAGCGGTGCGGGAGCGACGGCGCCGCGCGCTCGCGCCGCCGTCGCCAGTCGTCCGCCCTCCTGGCGGACGCGGCTCACTGATCGCCTGCGCGATCGAAGGGAGCCACCGCGGCGACGCCGATCCGGGAGAATCGGCGCACGCGCGGCGAGCGCCGACTCGGGCCCGTGGTCTCCCGATCAACGTGAGGAGTGCGTCATGCTGCACCTGCTCGCTTTGCTGCAAGCCGCAGCGGTTCCGGAAAGCGCCGGCAAGGGTTATGCCCTCATCGGCGCCGGTCTCGCGGCGGGCCTCGCGGTCTTGGGCGCTGGAATCGGCATCGGCCGTATCGGCGGCCAAGCGGTGGAAGGGATGGCGCGTCAGCCGGACAACAGCGCGCGCATTCAGACGGCGATGATCATCGCGGCCGCGCTGGTGGAAGGGGTGGCGCTGTTCGCGGCGGTGGTGGCGTTCGTGATGCAAGGGAAGGTCACCTTCTAACGAGGGTGCAGCGGGCGCCACTGGCGCTGCCCGCTGCGCCATGAGGTCGGCATGAGGACGTCTCCCTGGCTGGGCCTGCTCGCGCTCGGGTTCGCTGCATTCCCCGCTGCGGGCGAGGGCCCGAGCCCGAGCCCGCTCACCGTGGACGGCGGCCTCGTCATCTGGACGCTCGTCGTCTTCGGGCTGTTGCTCTTCATCCTGAGGCGCAGCGCCTGGCCCGTGCTGCTCAACGCGGTGCGGGAGCGGGAGCGGCGCCTCGAAGAGCAGATCGCCGAGGCGGAGAAGAACCGGGCAGAGGCTGCCGCGCTGCTCGAGCAGCATCGGAAGCTGCTCGCCGGAGCGAGGACCGAAACGCAGGAGATCCTCGCCAAGGCCAAGGCGGTGGCAGAGAAGGAGCGCGAGGCGCTGCTCGCCAAGGCGCGCCAGGAGTACGACGGGTTGCTTGCCCGTGCGCGCAAGGAGATCGACGCCGAGAAGGAGAAGGCCGCGGGCGAGCTGCGGCGGGACGCGGTCGAGCTGTCGCTCGCTGCGGCCTCGAAGCTGATCGAGGAGAAGCTCGACTCCGAGGCGAACCGCCGCCTCGTGATGACCTACCTCGAGACGATCGAGCAGCGGCGGTGAAGAACACCACGATCGCGCGGAACTACGCCGAGGCGCTGTTCCTCGCGGCGCAGCAGGGCCCGGCGCTCGAGCAGTACGGCCAGCTGCTCGACGCCGTAGCCGGGGCCGTCCAGGCCGACGAGCGCATCGCTGTCGCGCTCGAGTCGCCGCGGGTGGCGAAGGCGACCAAGGCTCGACTCCTGGCGGAGGCCCTCGGCGATCTCGCGCCGGCGGAAGTGGTCCGCTTCCTCCAGGCAGTGGTGCGCCGTGGCCGGCAGGGGCTGCTCGGTGACATCGCCCACGAGTACCAGGTGCTGCTCGACGTCAAGCTGAACCGGGTGCACGCCGGCGTGACGCTCGCCGCGGTGCCCGACGCCCGCCTCGAGAAACAGATCGTCGAGCGCCTGGGGAGGGCGCTCGGCCGCGAGGTGCGAGCGCACTTCCGCAGCGATCGCGGCATCCTCGGTGGGGTGGTGGTGCGCGTGGGGGACCGCGTGTTCGACGGGTCACTGCGGCGTCGCGTAGCGGCGCTGCGCCGGCAACTGCTCGCGGGCGAGTAGGGGCCAAGCCGCGAGGGGGGACGAGCACCGCGACGCGGCCCGGGGCGACCCGGGCCGCTCGTTGTTTGCGACGTTAGATGCGGTACCGCAGGCCGAGCGAGACGCCGAAGCGGCGGGTGGCGTGGCGCTCGAAGTTGGTGCTTTGCTCGTCGGCGTTCATCATCGAGCCGGTCAGCGCGCCCCGGGCGCGGACGCTCCCCGTGAAGCGACCGCTGAGGGGCCACTCCAGGGCTAGCCCGGCGTGCGCGCCGACTCGCGTCCGGCTCGTTTCCCCGTCGACATCCCACAGGTCCAGGACGGGCCCGCCTTCGACGCGGACGACTGCGCCGGTCGCGAAGCGGGCGACTCCGATCGACACTTCCGGTCCGACCTCGACCAGCGAAGTGCCGTCGTAGAACACCACGGCGAGGTCCTGCTGCTCACCGGCGAGCCCGGGGTGCGCGTACAGCAGCGCGATCCCCCCGCGCACCGCGCCGAATTGCCGATCGAGGCGGCAGGCGAACGTGGTGGGGCGGTACGGCCCCACGGTTGTCCCGGACGTGTCCCGCGCCGTGCCTCCAAAGCGCGCCACCCCGATCTCGGCCGAGACGCCCCACTGCGCCGCGAGTCGGGGAGACGACGCCGCGGCGAGGCCGAGCAGGACGAGTGTGCGTGTGAGTGCTCGCATGGTGGCTCCGAGGGTTGAGGTTCACTTCATCTCGAGCTTGATCCAGCCGTTGGTGACGTTGTCCTCGCCTTTGACAATCCAGTCGAATCCGGCATGGTACTCGCCGGTGATGACGTCTTGCACCGCGGTTCCCACGAGCTCGTCATTCGTATCGATGATCGAGGCGACTGCGCTCAGGAACTTCTGGAACGCCTTCGCGAACGTCCACAGCTTCTGCCCCAGACTCGACGTGGTGTCCTTGCCTGCGGTGTACATCTGATTCGCCGCATCCGCGGCTTCGATCGCCTTCTGCCACGCGTCGTTGCTCGTCTTGATCTGGCAAGCGGTGTCGTCGTCCTCGACGACGAACACCCGCACATTCTGGCCCGGGTGCTGCGTGTTGTAGTTCGCAACTTGCGTACCGCTGAACAGCAGGACCGACCCGCCCCAATCCAGGCTGTTCTGGTCGAAGTAGTACGGCGCGGGCTGTCTCTCCCCGGCACACTGATAGTCCACCAGCGAGTCGGTTTGACCCTTTTGGCCGAGCATGTGAACCTCAAACTCGGGGCTGCCCTTCAACCAGCCCTCAAAGGTCTGGGTGAAATGCGCTTGGGTCATATACAGCCCGGGCGGTGGCGACGGTGGGGGTGGCGGCGGGGGCGGCGGGGGCGGCGGGTCGCCGCCGCCACCGCAATCCAGGTAATAGCATATCAGCGTGCTGGGTGTGGGCGAGAAATCCGTTTCCACGGGAACGAGCGCCAAGACGGGGATCGCGGGCGGCGTCTCCGGGCTCAGCAAGTAGCGGTTCCCCGCCGTGTCGAACGCGACCGGGACGTCGTGGTCGCGGAGGGCGGTGGCGACGAGGACGCGGCCGTCACCGCGCCACGCGGCGCGGTGCGCGGGCACGGGGAGGTACAGCTCCAGGGCGATCGCTGAATCGGCCCGGCCTGCGAGGGCCGCGTCGGTGAGGCCCGCCTCGCGGGCGATTGCCTGCCGAGTGCGCCCGCCGTCGGCCGCGAGGAAGCGCTGAAACTGGAGCTTGTGCTCGCGATACGGCGACGCGTCGAGCTGCGCCTTGAGCCGCGTGCGCAGCGCGGGCGCGCGCAGGCCGCGGGCGAGTGAGCGAGCCAACTCCTCGAGGGGCCCGGCCGCGGTGGACACCGCCGCGGCACGGGCTACGGGGCCGTCGGGCAGGGGCGCCGCCGGCCGGTCGGTGCACCCGGCGGCGGCGAGCGCGGCCAGGGCCGCGAGCCGGGGGACTGTATGACGACACATGGCATCTCCTTGGTCGAGGTTGAGCCGGCGCGTGCTGCCACGCCGGCGCCGCAACATGGGGAGTGCCCCGCGGGCGACCGAGAGCGGAATCGCGCGCGCGGCACCGAAACGCCGCCGCGACTCCCCGCCTCCGCCGCCCCGTGGTAGTTTCCCAGACCCAATGCTTCCCCTCCTGTTTCAGCTGCTCGCCCGCGACACCAGCGGGTACTGGCAGCAGCAGGTGACCTACCGGATCACCGCACAGCTTGACGAATCGTCCGCGGTGCTCACCGGCCGCGCACGCATCGGCTACGTGAACCACTCGCCGGACACGCTACGCGACTTCTCCGTGCATCAGTACTTGAACGCCTTCCGGCCCGGGTCGCGGTGGGCGCAGGCCGACAGCGCGGAGCGGCAGGACCGCTTCCAGCATCTAAAGGATCCCGATTACGCCTTCGAGCGGATCACGGCGGCTCGGGTGATGGGCGCGGAGCAGCGACCCGACTACCCTTACGCGCCCGACTCGACGATCGCCTGCCGCGCCGCCAGGGGCGGCAGGGGCGGCGCTTCGATTTCGCCCAGTGGTATCCCAAGGTCGTGGTCTACGACCGCTATGGCTGGGAGGACCACCCCCTCTACCCGGCGGGTGAGTTCTATGGCGAATTCGCCACGTTCGACGTCACCCTCGACCTCCCCGAGGACCAGGTGATCGGCGCTACGGGCGTTCCGGTCGAGGGGGATCCGGGGTGGGAGCGGGCAAAGGCAGACCCGGGTCAGCAGATCGATTATCAGCGTGACTACTACGCCCCGCGCCCCACGCCCACGTGCCCGGCGATGCCCCTCTCCCCGGGCCGCAAGTGTGTGCACTTCCACGCGGAGCAGGTCCACCATTTCGCCTTTTCCCTCAACCCCCGGTACGTCTACGAGCAAGGCCGCTACGGCGGCGCCGTGGTGCACGTGCTGTATCTGCCGGAAGATCGGGCCACGTGGGGGCACGGGATCGCGGCGGGACGCACAGCGGCCGCGCTCGAATGGCTCGACACGCTGTTCGGGACGTACCAGTGGCCGCAGCTCACCAACGTCCACCGGATCGAGGGCGGTGGCACGGAGTTCCCGATGATGGTGATGAACGGCGGCGCCTCCCTCGGGCTCATCGTCCACGAGACGGGGCACCAGTACACCATGGGCCAGCTCGCGAACAACGAGTGGCGCGAGGGGTGGCTCGACGAGGGCTTCACGAGCTTCCAGACCGGCTGGTTCTTCGAGACGCACGGCCGTGGCGCGGCCTACGAGGTCGTCGAGCCCCAGGTGCTGTGGCTCGATCTCCAGGGCTGGAGCGAGCCGGTCTCGCTAGTGAGCGAACGATTTCGTGACTTCGTGATCTACAACGAGATGATTTATGCCAAAGCGCAGCTGTTCTACGAGGAGCTGCGCTACGTGGTGGGCGATGCCGTGATGCGCCGCATCCTGCGGACGTATTTCGCCCGCTGGAAGCTGAAGCACGTGGACGAAGCGGCGTTTCGCGCGGTGTGCGAGGAGGTGTCCCGGCGCGATCTCGGCTGGCTCTTTGGCCAATGGCTGCATGCGACGCCGCTGATCGACTACCGGTTGCAGCGAGTCGAGCGCCGCAGGCTGCAGGGGGGCGGGTGGCGCACCACGGTCACCATCGAGCGGCTGGGCGATGGCTGGATGCCGGTCGAGATCGGCGACCGCGACACGATCTACGCCGTGGCGACCGGTCAAGCCGCCGTCGAGCGCGTCGGGTTCACCAGCGCTCGTCGGCCGGGCCGCTTGATGCTCGATCCGCGCGGCCGGACGCACGACTGGAACATGCTGAACAACCGGGAGCAGCGGTGGGGCGTGGGGCGCGGGGCGTGGGAGGTGCGACTCGACGATCCCACGAACGAAACGGTGCGACGCGACCGGCTGGTGAGCGCTTGGTTGCCGGTGGCCTGGTCTAACGACTTCAGCGGCGTGACCGTCGGCCTGCGCGAGCGCGCGAACTACTTCGGGAGCTACGATCGCGGCGTGCTCTTCGCGACGGCGGCGACGCGTCCCGGCGCGGCCCAGCGGTTCGGGGGCTACCTGCGCGTTACGAACCCGCTGGGCCGCCCCACGCCGCACGTGAGCACCACGCTCGCATTGTGGGACGTGGAGGGTCGGGCGGGCGCGGCGCTCGACGTCGCCCGCTCGCTGCGCCAGCACCTCACCTTCGGCCCAGACCCCCGCGTCGGGTTCGGGGCCGTGTGGATGGCGACGACGAAGCTCGCCTACCTCGACCGCCGCCTGTGGGATGATGGGGGCACCGTGGAGGGGGGGCCGTGGGCGGAGGTGACGAGCGAACGCGGTGCCAGGGTGTTTCGCGCTTCGCCGCATTCGCCCGCGCGACGGGAGAGGCGAGTGTGCGCACGCCGTTTTGGCTCGGTGCGCGCCTGGGGCTCCGGTTGTTCGCGGGCGGGTACTGGAGCGGCTCGGATCCGCTGAAGCAGCGGCGGATCATGGTGGCTGGCGCGGACCCATACGAAACGTTTACGAACCCCTTGCTCCGGAGCGCGGGGGCGCTGCTGGTGCGGCCCGCGCTGTATTACCATGCGCCGGGAGACGCCAACGTGCGCGCCTTCCGGCCCGATCTCGGCGGGCGCTGGGCGGTGGCGCTCACGGCGGAGCTGACGCGCTCGCTATACAAACGCGAGCGGGGATTGGTGCGCGACGTGGCGATCGCGGGGTTCCTGGACGTGGCTCTGGTTGACTCCCTCGCCACTTCGCCTCAGCTCACGACGGCCTGGTACTCCGACCTGCACGACGCAGGCGTCGGGATCGTCTCGCGGCAGCATTGGGGGGAGCTCGACTGGACCGTGCGCGTGGAGTTTCCGATCGAGATGAACGCCTGGAACTATGCCGCCGACGTGCGGCCGCCCGGCTCGCACGTGGCGTTCCGCTGGCTCGTGGGCCTGAGCCCGACGTTCTGATGGATCGTTCCGCGAGCGACCGCCGCAGCTTCTTCCGCCGGGCCTTGGGGTCGCTGGCGCGGGAAGCGACCGCGCGCACCGCGCAGCGGGTGGCGCCGCGCCGCTACTTCCGCCCGCCGGGCGCCGTGGAGGAGATCGCCTTCCTCGCCGCGTGCACCCGCTGCGGCGATTGCATTGACGTGTGCCCGGTGCAGGCCATTATCAAGGCTCCGCCGGAGGCGGGTCTCGCCGCGGCGACCCCGATGATCGATCCCGGCGTGCGGGCGTGCGTAGTGTGCGCCGACATGCCGTGCGCCCGCGCGTGCGAGACCGGCGCCCTCGTCGCTCCCGCGGATGGCTGGGCCGCCATTCATATGGGCGCGCTCACACTCGACCCGGAACGCTGCATTGCGTTCCACGGGGTGCCGTGCGGCGTGTGCGCCCGGGTCTGCCCCGTGGGGGAGCGGGCGCTCGCGCTCGACCACGGAGGGCGGCCGGTGATCCATCCCGAGGGGTGCGTGGGGTGCGGGGTGTGCGTGACTGCGTGCGTGACAAGCCCGGCGTCGCTCGAACTGAGGCTCATAGCGTGAGCGAGCTCCCGTACCGCGTAGAAAAGCCCTGGGGCTACGAGCTCATCTGGGCGCGGACCGATCGTTACGTGGGAAAGATCCTGCACATCGAGCCTGGCCACGTCCTCAGCCTCCAATACCACAATAAGAAGGACGAATCGATCTACGTCCTGCGGGGCGAGATTATCCTGCGGCTTCAGCAGGGGGAGACTTTGATCGAACGTCCGCTCGTTGAGGGCGAGTCGTTCCACATCCACGCCAAGCAGATCCATCAGTTCGAGGCGGTCGTGGCGAGCGACTTGCTCGAGGCGTCGACCCCGGAGATCGACGATGTCGTACGGCTCAAGGACCGCTACGGGAGGGTGTAGGTGAAGGTCATCCTCCCCCTGGCGGGGAAGGGGACCCGGCTCCTGCCCCTTACCAAGCGCGTTCCTAAGCCGCTCGTCCGCGTCGCGGGCCGGCCCGTGATGGACTACGTGATGGAGACGCTTGGCGGGCTCGACCTCGACGAGCTGATCGTGATCACCGGACACCTGAAGGACGTCGTGGAGAAGTACATCGTCGAGCAATACGACGTGGCGGCGAGATTCGTCGAGCAGAAGACGTTGGACGGCACCGCCGGGGCGGTCAACCTCGCGCGGCCGTACGTTGACGGCCCGGTACTCATCGTGTTCGTGGACACCCTGATCGAGGCTGATCTGTCGCTCATCCGCACGAGCAAAGCCGACGGCGTGATCTGGGCAAAGGAGGTCGATGACTACCGCCGCTTCGGGGTGATCGTCACGGATCCGGAGGGCTACATGACGCGGATCGTCGAGAAGCCCGACACGCCCATCTCCCGGCTCGCGAATGTCGGATTCTATTTCATCCGGGACTGGCGTATGCTGTTCGAAGGGATCGCAGAGGTCATGCGGCGGCCTCCGGGCAAAGGCGGCGAGTTTTATCTCACGGACGCGTTCCAATACATGGTGGATCAGGGGCGCAAGCTGCGCGTGGCGGAAGCGACGGGCTGGTATGATTGCGGCAAGGTGGACACGCTGCTCGAGACCAACCGCCACCTGCTGGAAAACGGCCGTGCCCGGGTCCACGCTCCCGGGCCCGGGTGCACGATTCGTCCTCCCGTGTACGTCGCCGACGGTGTCACGCTGCTCGATGCGACAATCGGACCGAACGTGACGGTCGAAGCGGGCAGCGCGGTGCGGGGGAGTACCATCGTGAACAGTATCCTGGGCAGGAATGTCCGGGTCGAGCGGAGTACGGTCCGCGACTCGCTCGTGGGTGACGACCAGGTGATCGTCGACCGATCCCTGGTGCGCAGTGTGCTCGACGCCGGGGAGCTGGCGCCCGCGAGTTAGCCGGCAATGAACCTACGTGATCCTCGGGCTTGGGAGGGCGCATGAACGTCGCAGAGGTGCGAGAGCTCTTCAGCTACAACGCCTGGGCCAACCGGCGCATGTTCGGCGCACTCGCCGAGCTGCCCGTGGAGCAGTACCAGCGCGACGTGAAGTGCAGCTTCGGGAGCATCCACGGGACCATCGCGCACATCGTCGGCGCCGAACAGCTGTGGCTGGCGCGGTGGCGGGGACGCCAGCCGGGTTCGGTGCTCAAGGGGAGCGACGTCGGCTCGCTCGCCGAGCTGCGGACGATCTGGGAAGGCGTCGAGGCGGACCGGGCGGAGTTTCTGGGTGATCTGACCGACGCCATGCTGCCGTCGCGCATCGTGGTCAAGCCGACCGGCGGCGGCGAGTTCGTGCACACGCTGCGGCAGACGGTGCAACATGCCGTGGACCATTCCTCGTATCATCGCGGTCAGCTCGTCACCCTGCTGCGCCAGCTCGGCGTGAAGCCTCCCAGCACGGGACTGATCGTGTTCTATCGGGACCCAGCCGCGCGCTCGTAAGCCAATCCGTTGTCGTATAACGACTTATAGATTGCTTGACCGGCGCGGGAACCCAGGTAAGTTACTGCCCGTTCAGTAACTAATTACCGAGGTCCGTGATGAGTCACGCCGTATCCCCGAAGCGCGCGGCCAAGCCGCGCTGGCAGCGTCGCAAGGCAGCGCGACCCGCCGAGATCGTAGCCGCCGCCCTCCACGTGTTCGTGGAGCGCGGCTTCGCCGCTACGAAGCTCGACGACGTGGCCCGCAAAGCCGGCGTGACCAAGGGGACGGTGTATCTGTACTTCGAGAGCAAGGAAGCGCTCTTCAAGGCCATCGTCCGCGAAACCATCGTACCGGCCCTCGCGACGGGCGAGCGGCTGGTCGCCGAGCATCGCGGCAGCGCGGCCGACCTACTGCGCCGGCTGATCCGCGGCTGGTGGGAGGCGATCGGCGAGACGCAAGCGTCCGGGATTCCCAAGTTGATGATGGCCGAGGCCGGAAACTTCCCGGAGCTGGCGCGGTTTTACTACGACGAAGTGATCAGCCGCGGGCACCGGCTCCTGGCAAGCGCGCTCGAGCGCGGGATCAAGAGTGGCGAGTTCCGGCCGGTGGACGTGATGAGCGCCGTGCGGCTCGCGATCGCGCCCGTGCTACACGCGGCCAACTGGCGGCACTCCTTCGCGCTGTGCACGCGCGAAGGGTTCGACGTCCCCAAGTATCTCGACAACCACGTCGGCATCTTCCTTCGCGGTATCGCGAAACATCCAGATAGGATCAACTGATGCGTCGACAGGCGTTCGTGCTTCTGTTCGCGCTCGGCGGCACGGCCGCGCGGCTTCCGGCGCAGGCGTCCCCCCCGTTGCGTCTGTCCTTCGCGGAGGTGGTGCGCCGTGCGGCAGGGACCGCTCCGGCTGTGGAGCTCGCCGCGCTGCGCACGACGGAGGCCGACGCCCGGGTGCGGCAGGCG
>QHTZ01000093.1 GCA_003221005.1 Gemmatimonadota bacterium | reverse complement strand
CCCCCGAGCGCGCGGTACAGCGCGATCTGCTTGGGCGTGTTCGAGATGTGGTCGTCGCCGCGCAGCACATGCGTGATCTGCATGTCGAGATCGTCCACGACCACCGCGAGGTTGTACAGCGGCGTGCGGTCGGACCGGAGGATCACGAAGTCCTTGATGTCGGCGCCCTGGAACGAGATCCGACCGTGGACCGCGTCGTCCCACGCGATCTCTCCGGGCGGGACGGTGAGCCGGATCGCTCCATCGTCCAGGTAGGCCTTTCCCTCGGCGAGCAGCTTGTCGGCTGTCTCTTGGTGGCGCTTGATGCGGGCCCCCTGGAACACGAGCGCCTCGTCCCAGTCGAGGCCCAGCCAGGTGAGGCCGTCGAGGATCACGCGGGTGTGCTCCTCGGACGAGCGTTCTTTGTCCGTGTCCTCGATCCGCAGCAGGAACTTGCCGCCCTCGTGGCGCGCGTACAGCCAGTTGAAGAGGGCGGTGCGGGCGCCGCCGACGTGGAGATAGCCTGTGGGGGACGGAGCGAAGCGGACGCGGATGGACATGGGGTGAGGTACGGAGAGGGGGGGATTCGAACCCCCGATAGGGGTATTAGCCCCTATAACGGTTTAGCAAACCGCCGCCTTCAGCCACTCGGCCACCTCTCCCACGAGAGCAGAACGTCGCAACTCACTTAGGCTTACGCAACCCCCTACCAACTGCTCAACATGCGGGCGCCGAGTCGACTGGTGGCAAGAATGGTGGCACACCGTGTCCGCTAGCTTGTCTTGAGCCCCTGCCGGGTAGGCTCTGCCTGAGCGCTCGCTTCTCGATCGGCGATGCCCGACAGACTCGCAGCCACGCGCGCCGCGTCTGCCGCGAAATAATTCTCCGGCACGTGCTTCATGTAGCGCAATGCCATCACGGGGGTCGAGTGCCCAAGCAGCCGCTGGATGCGGACGATCGGAATGCCTGCCTGCGCGCAATGCACGCCGAAGGTATGCCGTGTGGACATCCAGCGTGTGTTCGGGGCGGCTCACCCGCGCCGTTGCAGTAGACGTAACCGCGCAGCATGTCCGACAGCCGGCCCGCGAGGCGCCAGGTCATCACACGCGTGTTATGCCGCCGCTAGGGCCGTTGGCCAGCCGCCGTGTACTGCTCGGCGTGCATGAATCGGCGCAGCTCGGAGAACCGCACGGTCGCGTCGCTCCAAGACTTGTGGAACACCGACTGCGTGGCTGCCTCGAGTTCCCGTTGGAAAGTGCCCTCCGCGGCCGACGGTGCTGCGACCTCCACAATGACGACATTCGTGTACTCCCCGGAGCCGGCAGTCTTGGTGAGCAACAGATACGACACCACCGCTTTGCGCTTCACCAACTCGTCGAATACCGGAGTCACGACACTGACGAGCGCCGAATCGTATGCCTTCTCCTCGCCGGGCCGGACCTGATAGAAATTGACGTGATAGACGTGGCCTCGTCTCGCTTGACCGACGAGCGGGGCGGCGAGCGCAAGGAGGCCGACGAGAATGGGAAGCGTACAGCGCGCAGAGCGCGGGCCGTGCAACAGCCCGACGTTCGTATTCGATGACATGTTCGGCTCCGAGGCGAAAGGTGATCCAGGGGCTGCGGGGCGGATGTTAGGACGGTGCCTAGGATAACCGCTGTGTGGCGCCGGACAGCGGCCGGCGGCATGTTTACTCCGCACGGAACGAGTTGCGGGGACTGTCTGCACGATCGATCCTGATCTCCCTCGTCAATTGATGTCAGCGAACGACCTTTCGGTCGAACGGACCTCGGAGTATAAGACTCGGAGAGGTCTAGTGGTATTGGGAGCGTCGTGCCGTTTACCCTCATCGTCATCTTCCCCACAAATCGCGGCCTCTCCGATCCGAACCTGGACGAGGGTTCGTCGAAGGCTGCCGCACTGCTCGCAAGGTGGAATCGCTTCCACGCGGCGCGGAGTGGGGCCGCACTCCTAGCTCTGGTATTCTTTCTTCTTCATCTCGGCGGGATTCTATGAAGGATAGGGGGCGCCACCTAGCAAGCGATGGCGTCTACCAACACTCGGCCACCTCTCCACGAGGTGCGGAAGCTCGCAATTCACTGGGAGGTGTGCAACCCCTAACCGGCGACTAGAACGTGAAGTCCACTAGTTCCTCGCCGCAGCCAGTTGCTGGAACCGCGGGCTTGTCCGCACAGGATCCCAGAACGGATCGGCCTTGAGCCAGTTGGCCGAGAGCGGACCGGGTCGAGAGAGCACGAGTTCCAACTGATCGATGGCCTTTTCTCGCTCCCCCAGCAGCACGTAGATCCGCGCGAGGTTGGCCAGCATCAGCGGCCCCTCCATGGCATCCTTCGACACGGGCATGATGTGGACCACACGGTCGCCCTCGCGGATCGCGTCGCTCGCGCGGCCGAGGCCGGCGAGGGCCACCCCGAGCATGCAGCGTAATCGGCCGTAGGCGTCGGGATGCCGGGTCAGGCGTGCCTCGAGCACGCTCCGCGCTGAGTCGAAGTACGCGCGCGCCAGCGCGGCTTGGCCCCTCAGCCGAAACAGCATCGCCCGGGCGAGCGCCCATCCGGCGGTGTCACCGTCAAGGGTCGCCGGCGTGAGCCGCAGAAGCGTCGCCTGCTGGCCGGGGTCCAGGAGGGTGACCAGGTCCGCGAGCGTGACGACCTGAAACTCGACACCCGTCGGCGCGATGTTCAGCGAGACGTCCGGCAGGAGCCGCTGCGTCCCAACGAGGTCGCCTGTCTCGCCCAAGTACGCGAGAGCCTTGTCGAGGGCGACGCCGGCGGACTGTGGGTTGACTTCGAGCACGCGATCGAACGCGGAGATCGCCTCGCGGAAGCGACGCAGCTGGAGGTAGGTATCGCCCGCGGCCCCCACGTCGCGCGGCGATCGGGGGTTCAGCCGCGTGACCCTGTGGTGGTACCCAACTGCGTCGTCCCATCGCCCGGCGCGTCGAGTCGCGTCTGCCAGCCCTCGTGGCGGGGCGCCGGGCTGTGCGCGTGCCAGCCGGAGGAACTGCTCTGCCGCTCGACGCGGGTCGTGATCCTCGCCGAGCAGATAGTAGGTTCCCAGGGCCCAGCGCGCCTCCGCGCGGTCCGGCCCGAGACGCAGCAAGCGATCCAGCGCCGTCTTGGCCTCGCGCAGTGGTGCGGACGTCTGGTCGGTGTAGTTGATGTAGAGATCCAGATCCGCCCTCACCAGCTCGACCAGGGCGCGACGGAAGCTGGAATCGAGGGCCACCGCTCGTCGCAGCATGATCGCGGCGCCCTTCAACTCGACCGGATCCCAGCCTCGCTCGAGCAGTTCGTGACCCCGAAGGTACGCGTCGTACGCCGCCAGGTCCTGGGTTGCTTGCTCTTCGAGGGCCTGCTGCTCCGGCGTGTCGAGCGCGATGTCGAGCGCGCCGGCCACCTGGGCCGCGATGCTTGATTGAACCACAAACACCCCGGCGAGCGATGTGTCGAACTGGGCTGACCAGAGCTGTGCACCATCTGAAGTGCGCACGAGGGCCGGGGTCACCCGCACACGGCTCGTCTCCCCGCCGCGCCGGTCCCAGCGCACGGTTCCCGTAAGGAGGTATCCCACGCCGAGCTCTTGGCCGATCTGTCTCGGGGTCTTCGTGGTCCCCTTGTAGTGCATTGCGCTCTGCCGCGCGATCACGCCCAGGCTGCCGATGCTCCCGAGCCGGGTGATGATCGCCTCCGAGAGGCCGTCTGCGAAGTACTCCTCGTCCGGTGACCCGAGGTTTTCGAATGGGAGCACGGCGAGTATCTTCCGGTCGGCCGGGACGTCGGCCCCGCCGGCAGCCCGCTGGTGCGGCCAGAGCGCGTATCCGGCTACGCCGCCGGCGAGCAACACGCCGACCGCAGCGAAGGCAATGCGACTGAGGACATCGGCGCGGCGCAGCGGCCGCAGCAACACGGGTGGGACTGTGACCGCTGTGCGGCTCGTCGTCTCCACGACCTCGCCTCCGGGCGTGGCCCGAGGCGCAACCCGCGGCACTCGTCCTCTGTTCGCGGTCTCATTGTGTAGACCTTCGATCAGCGCGAGGACTTCAGACGCGGGCTCGGCGCCGAGGTCGGCTCGGACGAACGCCTCGTGCGCCTGCCCGTGCTCGATCGCCTTGGCGCGCTCGCCAGCGGTTTCCAGGGCCGTCATCAGGCCGAGCGCCGCGCGCGAGCTCAGTGGATCGAGCTCAGAGAGGCGGCGCCACCATCCCACGGCCTCTCGCACGTCGCCACGCGCGGTGGCCTCCGCTGCCATCGACTCGAGGGCCCCACAGGCCCGCTCGAGTAGCCGAGCACGCTCCGCCTCCGCCCAGCGCTCGAAGTCGCCCGCCCCATCCACGTAGAATCCGTCGAGAAAGCGGCCCGCGTAGACTCGCATGGCGGCCGCGAGGTCACCCCCGTCAAGCGCTTCCTGGAACGCCTGCACATCACTCGAGATCACCGCCGGGTTCAGCCGGAGCTCGGTCGCGCCGAGCAGGAGTTCCGGTTCGCCGAGGTCGTGACGGAGGGCGTAGCACGCCTGTTTGAGGAGGTGGCGGGCACGATCGGTATCGCGCTCGGGCCAGAGGTACGCCACCAGTTTGTCGCGGCTCACGCCCTTGCGGCCCGCGGCGGCCAGGAGGGCGAGGAGGGCGAGGGTCTTGCGCTGCACGGCCGCGCCGGAGAGAGGCACGCCGTTTTCCTTGATCGCAAGCCCGCCGAACGTCCGCAGTTCCAGCATGATAGACCATCTGACCGGTTTCTGACCCGGCTCTTACGCCGTCGTTCAAAATTAGCGCTCAGGGACCCCCGTGGCGAATTGAGACACGGCTGATTCGCTCTGGCTCGGCCTGGCAACAGCGTAAGTGGCTGTCGCGCAACGGGACGGAGGCTGTGAATCTGCCGGGGCCTGTTTAGACGGAGGCGCATATGAAGCGAGTTCGTGAGTGGTTGCTCGTCGGCGCGGGTGCGCTGCTATTGGTCGCGCTGGCGTGCAGCGGGTCCGACTCCACCGGGCCGTCGGCCGCGCCACCACTCGGCACGATCGCCTTTGTGAGCGCTCGCGACGGCAACCAGGAGATCTATGTGATGAATGCTGACGGCTCGGGCGTGAGCCGGCTCACGAACACCCCCGCGACGGACATCGACCCGGCTTGGTCGCCGGACGGCAGAAGGATCGCCTTCGCGAGCGACGGCGACGGGACCCACCGGATCTACGACATCTATGTGATGAATGCCGACGGCTCGGGAGTCACCCGGCTCACCAACGACCCGGTGACCGCCTGGGGGCCTGCCTGGTCGCCCGACGGCACGAAGATCGCCTTCGAGAGCTATCGCGACGGCAACGGTGAGATCTACGTGATGAACCCTGACGGCTCGGCCGTCACGAACCTCACACACGATCCTGCGGATGACGCTTGGCCGGCCTGGTCGCCGGACGGCGCGAAGATCGCCTTCAGTCGCCGCGTCGGCCCGACGCTGAGCCGTGACATCTACGTCATGAATGCCGACGGGACGGGCGTGAAGAACCTCACGAACAACCCGGCGGACGACTACACGCCAGCCTGGTCGCCGGACGGCAGCCGAATCGCCTTCGCGAGCGATCGCGACGAGTACTACGGGGAGATCTATGTGATGAACGCCGACGGCTCGGGCGTCACCCGGCTCACCATACACCCGCTTGAAGACCTTACGCCGGCCTGGTCGCCGGACGGCTCGAAGATCGCGTTCGCGCGCGAGAACGAGTCCTACAAGGACGAGATCTATGTGATGAGCCCCGACGGCTCGGGCGTCACCCGCCTCAGCGACAGCGGCCGAGAGCCCGCGTGGAAGCCGTAAGGTGTCTTGGAGGCGGGGATGAAAGCGCGCCAGCCTGGTGGCGTTACCGGGCACAGCGAGACCCCAATGCCCGCGCCTTGCCGACGGCAGCGGGCTCCGAGGAGGCGTTATGAATCGAAACCGACCGTGGCAGCTCATTATCGCCGGCGGGCTGCTCGCCTTTCTCGCGGGCTGCACTGAGCGAAACGCCCCGACGGCGTTGCGCGGCCACCCGGCAGCGGCATTCGACGCGGCAGCGCCACTGACCAGTGTCGTCACCGATCCCGCCGGCGACGCGGCTTGGAATAGGAATACGGGGCCAGGGTCTGCCGCCAAGGTTCCAGGGTACCTCGACATAGTCAGGGTCGAGGTGAGCAAGATGGGCCGAACATTCGTCTTCACGATGGATCTCGCCGACGTTGTGCCCGGGAGTCCCGCTGCGGTGTCCGGAGGACTCGGCGTCCAGGGCTGGTTGTTCGGGCTTGACACGGATCCGACCACGTTTCCTTCTGGCCAGGACGGCGCGTTTCCGTCGGGCCCGGGCCAGACGAGACCGTTTGAATTCTTCGTCGACGTCGAGTGGGATGGAACGGAGTTTAGCGGACTGCTGTACGACCTGAGACCGCTGCTGACAGGGGAAGCCATGGTCGTTACGCCGGTGCCGTTCACGATCGACGGGGCAGAGATCAGGGTGTCCGTCGACGCGAGCGCGCTGGGTGAGCCATCGGCGTTTCAATGGGATGCCGACACTTGCGCACGGCATGCACACTTGGGGTCGGATGGGTTTCAGTGCTTCGACCCTGCGCCCGACGCGGGCTTCGCCACGTGGCCGCAGTAGCGCTCAGGACCGCGCCATCAGCGGAGAGGAATGTCCTCTGACTTCCCAGCGTCGACTCTGCGACTAGCCGTCGCAGGGTCGCGCGCTGGTGGCAAGAGTGGTGGCAGACGTCCCGCACGGCACACTCACACGGAAGAGAAGCTCCGATGCGACAGACACGGACGTCCCTTGGACCAGCCAGATGAACGTCGCACGGATTCGTGGGACGTTCCGCGTCTCGCGTAAACCGCGCTCCTGGGCACCGGGCCCTCCCGCTAGCGCTCTCGAATGAAGGTCAGTTCGATCTGGTTTCTAGGACAGCGATCGGGGCGATCATTGGCGAACGTTGCGATCTCGTACGCGCCGGAGGCCGGCCCACCGGCAGCATTCTCCAGCCGGGCGAGGTATTCGCCGTGGCTGTTCCTCGGCGTGTACGACAGAAAGATCGCGTCGCGCGGGGCGTCGCCGACCCGGATGCGTCCGTCCACCCCGGAACCCCAGACGTGTAGCCAGAGGCTGTCGAGGGGCTCGAGCGAGCCATCGTACGCGTCGCCGAGCACGCCGAGCCAACGGCAGATCTTGTACGCCGAGTAGTGGGGTCGGCCCTCGAGCAGCCGAAACCACGTCTCGGCCGAATCGCCGACGCTCTGCAGCGCGAACCTGCGTTGGCAGGCCAGCTGAGTGTGCGCCGGGTCCAGGCGGCGGGGCGCGTTGCTGAACGGCCGAAACTCGCGCGGCTCCTCGTTGTGTCGGATGCCTTCGAGCAGCTCACCCGCCTCCATCTTCATTGCCTGGATGTGGCGTGAATCCGTCAGCCGGGCATCCTCGTCGTTGTGGGCGGCGCAGAGATCGGCCTCGGCCAGGTCCCAACGGAGCTCGTCGTAGGAGGCGTGCTTCGGCGCGAGGTTATGGTCGAGTATGTACCGCAGCTCGACGATGGCCTCGTGCGGTCTGGCCTCCGCTAGCAGAACCTCGCCCAACGTGGATCGAACGATGGCCTCCAGAGCGCTCCGCTGTGTGGCGGTCAGCGTGACCGCGGAGCGGGCGTGCGCCTCCGCGCTTTCGGCCATGGCCGTGGTCGGTTCCCTGGAGGCCGGCCACCCGAGTCGCCAGCTCCAGAAGGCGTACGCGTATCCGTTCAGGGAAACCACGTCTGCGGGATCGAGCTCGATGGCCCGTTGGTACTGTTCCAGCGCGAGCCGATAGGAGGCCGACGCCACCGTGTCGCTACCCGCCCCCTTGGCGCTCTCCCGGTACCCGTCCGCTAGCGTGCGGTGCGCGGCGGCCAGCGACTCGAGCGCCCGCATCGGGTGCGTGTCGCCCAACACGTAGGCCGTGCTCGCCGCGTTGCACTGCACAGTGAGGTCATTGGGCTGCAGCGCGATCGCTCGGCGGTAATACGGGAGCGCAGTCGCGGCATACCAACTGTGCGTGATGGTCGCCCGCTTCACCGTCCCGCTCGCAGCTACCTCCCTCGCCTGACAGGACCACTCGTCCTCGGCCACTGAGTCCTCGTGGAGGGCGTCGCTGAGTTCCAGCGCCACGCCCAGCGCGTTGAGCGCGGAGGCCTCGGCGTCCCGACCTCGCAGCGCCGACAGCACCTCGCGGGATAACTCCGCGTAGATCTTGCCGGCGCGTGTGCAGTAGAAATACGCGGCGCCGAACTGTCTGGCTTCGAGCGCGTACCGACACAACCCGTAGTACGCCGACGCCTTGGTCTGGGCATCGCCCTCCGCGAGCAGGATCGCGCGCTGCCAGAGGGCGCGAGCTTCGTCGCGGCGCGCCTGACGGGCAACCTCCGTAGACGGTGCCTTGGGAGGCAAAGCAGCGGCCGTCGCGTAGTAATAGTCGTCAAAGAAGAAGAGGTGGTAAGCGAGTGCGTTATAGCCGGCCACGAAGTGCGGGTCGGCGCTCAACGCCGCGCGGAACGCCTGCGCGGCGGCCATCGGCTGGCCGTCGTCCTCGAGGGCCACTCCGAGGCGGTAGTGCGCCAGCGCGAAGGCGGGATCCTGCTTGGTCGCTTCCTGAAAGCGGGCAATGGCGCGGGTGAGACCGTCGTACGTCTGGGCATCGGCTTCGTTCCGAGCCTTGAAGTCGCTCCAGGCTTCGAGTCCCTCGCGGAACGCCTGAAACGCATCCCACGACGTCGTCATCCCCAGTGGCGTGAACCGCCGATCGGTACTGATGATCTTGAACGCCAGCCGCTCGGCGAGATCCGTCGCCGCGTCATCGGCGGCGGACGTATCGGCGACCTTGGACCCGTCGCGCGGCACGGACGCGGTCCACGTCATTCCCGTGCTCGCACTGGCAAGCACCGTGTAACTGCGCCGGTCGGCCTCGACGTTGCCGGTGATCACGCGCACGTTGAGCAGGGCGTGCATGGGACCCTGGACCGGCGCGACTAGGAGCGTCAACGGAATGTGGACCCCGGCCACTGCAATGTCCTTGATCTCCCCGAGGGCCGCATTGGTCATCCCCGTCCCGACGCCCATCGTGACGTAGCGTATTTTCCCGGCGCCTCCCTCCGGCGTGACCACCGACGGCTGCAGCTGCTGGTCGAGGAGGCCGAGGTCGTGGAATAACCGGTCCGAGAAGGCCCGGCCGACCTTGTCCGGGCCGGTGGGGCGGGAGGCATTGAACGGCTCGATGATCGTCTTGCCGGAATTCGGGATCTCGCTCAAGACGACCAGGGCGACCACCAGCGCAATCACCCTCAGGAGAGCGGCGGGCCAAGATCCGGGGCTCACCAGTCCCTTGAGGTGCGCGCCGAGCCCTTGCGCCCAGCCGGTGAGCCGCGCGCGGACCTGTCGCCACCATTCGGCCAGTAAGACTCGTGCGTGCGGCACCTCCGCCGTCACGATCGTCTGCGCCAGCTTCTGGAGTGGCCCCCCCTCGGTCAGCTCCGCGATGAGTGTCCAGCCGATGATGAACATCGCCAGCAGCAGCGCGGTGTCGACGTTCAGGTAGAAGACGAAGGGGAAGATTACACTGAGCGAAACCAGGGTCAGCCCCGTCAAGAGGATGCTCTGTCGGAGCGTGGGCCGCTTGAGCGACGGCGCGTGGAGCGTCCCTTCACGATGAGCGAGGATCGCGCGCCGCGCACAAGTCACGGTCAGCCCCAAGGCCGACAACCCGGAGCCCACCAAGGCGGCCAGCCACAGGGCTCTAGACGTCGGGTCCACGAGGGTCGGTCGGGCCAGCGCGCGGAACCCGATGGCCGAAATCAAGATCGTGGCCGCCCACCAGCGCCACAGTGTGCTGCCCGCGCGCAGCACGATGAGCGCCGTATCCACAACGCAAACCGAGAGCCAGATCAAGGGCACTGGCCACCACAGGTCGTACGCGTAGACCCGCAGCGTGGCTGCGTCGTCGGGATTGAAGGGGAGTAAACGGGTAGCCGCCACGACGCCGACGCCCGCGCCCACCCCGAGGAGCCACGGCAGACGACTTGCCCAGCCGGCGCCCAATCGAGCCACGTGCCAACCCAGGCCGCCGGCCACGCAGCCACCGGCGATGCCGACCGCCAACGCGAACCGAGCGAGTGATCCTTCCACCATCACGGTGCCGAGCTCCGGACTGAGTACGAGCCGTCCGACGAACAACGGCCCGCAAGCCACGAGACCGAGACCCGCGAGCAGCAGCGTGAGTGCACCGAAGAAACGGACTTCCGGCGTCCGATCCTGGCGCATTAGGGTAGAGATCCCCTGCGCGGCGAGGATGCCGGCGGCGAGCAACCCGACACCGATCCAGCTCATGACGACCCCCGAAGGCTGCGATGCCTGGGCGCCGACCGCGGACTACGCTTGGGGCACCCCGAATGAATCTGCGCATTGGGCCTGGAGCCGTTTAGGGCGCTTTCGCGGCATTGGGGGTGTCAAACGCGACACCGGTCCACGAACGGAGCCCGTAGGATGGGACCGACCAGGGCGCTGAGCTGCCGTCGTGCCGGTTGCCTCGGTCGGCGTCCTCAACCGCGCCATCGTCGCCGGCGAGCGTGCCCATGACGGGGCGCGTGGCACGCTACGGGTTCGCGAACGAGGCGGCGGGCGGTGTCACGCGACGATGCTAGCTCAGAGCGAAGCTTTGAGTTACTGCGGCGTGACGCGGCGGCCGCCACGGTGCACGGTGAAGCGGAACGTCAGCGTGTTCACCTGCTCGAGGCGGCGCCCCGCTCCCACGTCCGGGAAGTCATACCGCTCGAGCCCGTAGAACAGCCCGCCGATGACCGAGCCGGTGCAGTACTCAATCCCCGCCCCTGCGGTGAGCGCGACGTCGGGCTCGGGCAGGCCCTTCACGGTGACGACGGGGAGCAGGCCGCCGCGTAGCACCCCCCGCACCGGGCTCGTCGCGAAGTCGAGGCGCGCCTCGGCCCCGACCCCCACGATGGTCCAACGCTGCCGGGCGATCGCGGTGGAATAGGTCCGCGACGTCGCGCTCGCGCGCAGCGCGAGCCACGGTGCCGGGATGACGCTCGCTTCGACCCCGACCTCGCCGATATCCCGGTTCTCGGCCCCGGCCGTCGAGGTGGACAAGGACCCTCCCGCGGCACGAATCGCGAGCCCGACCCGCGAGCGGAACGTCACCCCGCCTTCCCCAGCCAACAGCAGGCCGCTCGACTCCTCGACGCCGTATCCGATGTTCACCTGATGCACGACGAGCGATGCCGCCGCGGTCCCGGACAGCGTGATCTGCGCGATCCCGGCCGCCGGTGCGAGCGAGAGAGCGAGCACGACTCGCACGGCGACCGCGCCAGGCGCGGTAGGGCCGTCCCCCCCCCGGTTCACGGACCCACTCCGGCCGCCGGCACGATGACCAACACGGTCTGCGCCACCTTCTCGGCATTGCGGCGCGCGATGCTGGCATTCGCGGCTGCCCGGGCGGTACGGCGCCGGCTGTTCTCCGCGACATTGGCGGGGAGGTCGCGCTCATG
>QHTZ01000092.1 GCA_003221005.1 Gemmatimonadota bacterium | reverse complement strand
CGAGGCACTGGTCACGGGCTTAGCCATCCGCGATAACTTCGCCCGCTCGAACGTGCTCGAGACGACGCGGTACCCGGACGCTCGGTTCACGCTCGACAGCCTGGTGGACGTGACCCGACGCGCCGACACCGTCCGCGGCACGGCGGTGGGACGGGTGTTGCTCCACGGCGTGGAGAAGCCAACCCGGGCCGCCTTCCGAGCGTGGCCTGAGCTGGGCGGCACCCGCGTGCTTGCCAAGCTCAGGGTTTCGGCGAAGGACATGACGCAAGTGTTCCAACTTTCGTATGCGGCCCTCGGCCTCGGCGTAGCGACCAACATCTGGCAGAACTTGTTCATGGGGGTGGACATGGTGCTGCGCCGCGAGGCACAGTAGCGGGTGCCGCGCGTAGAGGGCGGCTCGGCAGCCTTTTGGGGATCCGACCAGCGCGTCGATTCACGCCCGATCCACAGGGTGCGGTGCACGCTCGCCGCCGCGCTCATGGGCCTTCTCACCGCGGTGGCCGCGCACGCGCAGACGCGCTGGGTCGTCGATCCGAAAGCCAGTCTCGTCTGGTGGCAGATGAGCCCAAACCTGAATCACCTCTGGGCCACGACCTGCCCCGAGGAGCCTTCGTGGCGGCCCGGCGAGAATCGCAGCGGCGGCTGGCACATCGACCCTAAGCTGAAGCTCCCCCGCAGCGGATACGGCAACGTCGAGGACACGGTCCACGTCCCACTCTTCCCGCGGTACCACGTCAGCACCGTGTGCGGCGAAGCGGTGGAAGGTCGGGCCCTCCTGCCAGACACAGTGACGTGGCGAGGCGCCCGCGGGCAGGTGACGGTGAGAGGTGACGCGCTGATCACGGGCTTAGCGTTGCGCGACGTGATGATGCACCGGATCATGCAGACGACGGAGTTCCCGGAAATCCGGTTCACGCTGGACAGCCTCGTGGGCCTCACCAAGCGGGCGGACACACTCTTCGGCAGCGCGGTGGGTACCCTCACGCTGCGCGCGGTGCCGCACGCGACCATCGCCGCGGTGAAAGCGTTCCCCGAGGCGGGGGGGATGCGTGTGCTCGCCAAGTGGCGCGTCCCGGCGGCGACGCTGCAGCTCGAGCTTACCCCGAGACTCGCCTACTTGGGTCTCGGCGTGAACACCCTGATCTGGAAGGACTTCTTCATGGGCGCCGACCTCGTGTTCCGCCCCGAGGCAGCGGGCGCGCACTAAGCTGGGCGGCCGGTTCGTCTGCCCCCAGCGGCCCGGTTGGGCCCTCCACGCGAACCGGTTCGGCGCTGCGATCTTGGAGCGCGGCTTGCCCACGCAGCGGGGCCCGCGGAGGTTGCCCACGCCTTGAGCAGCTCCTCACCATCTGCCGCCGTCGAGGCGGCCGGTCTTGCCAAGCGGTACGGGCGCGCGTGGGCGCTCCGAGGGATCGACCTCAGCAT
This sequence comes from Gemmatimonadota bacterium, assembly GCA_003221005.1. Classification (GTDB taxonomy): domain Bacteria; phylum Gemmatimonadota; class Gemmatimonadetes; order Gemmatimonadales; family GWC2-71-9; genus AG25. The sequence goes on along the minus strand of QHTZ01000092.1, from coordinate 5,682 downwards.
CAGGCCCGGGGAGGCGGTCGCGCTGCTGGGGCCGAACGGATCGGGCAAGAGCACGCTCCTCCGCATCCTCGCCACCGCGACCCGGCCAACCCACGGCGAGGTGCGGGTGTTCGGCTTCCCGATCCGCACCGACGGCGACACCGTCCGCCGCCGGGTTGGCCTATTGTCCGACCGCCCTCCGCTGTACGACGAGCTGACCGCGCTCGAAAATCTCGCGTTCGCCGCCGCGATGTACGGGCTCCCCGTGCGCGACGACGGCCTCCGGGCCGCGCTCGCGACCGTCGGGCTGCCGCGTGTCGCCGACGCCCGAGTGCGCACCTTCTCGCAAGGCATGGCGCAGCGCCTCGCGCTGGCGCGAGCGACGCTCCAGAGCCCCGATCTGGTGCTGCTCGACGAACCCTACAACGCGCTCGATGTCGAGGGCCTCCGGCTGGTGGATCAGCTCCTCGCCAGGGTACGCGCCGCGGGGAAGACGGCGATCCTGGCGACGCACCACATCGCGAAGGGGCTGGCGCAGTGTGATCGGGTCATCGCGCTAAGCGGCGGACGGGTGACGTTCGACGGGCCGACCGCGCGCTTCGCCGCGTCGCCGGCGGCCGACGAGGCGGGCGCGTGGGCGTGAGCAACGCGCGGCACGAGTGGCGGCGCGTGTGGGCCGTGGCGCGCAAGGATCTCCTGATCGAGCGTCGCGCCAAGGCGGCGTTCAACGCCATGGCGTTCTTCGCTGGCCTCGTGCTGCTCACGTTCGGCTTCGCGCTCGGCCCCGACGTCCCCGCCGGCGAATCACGCCAGGGCACGCTGCTTCAGGAGCTGGCACCCGGCCTCCTCTGGGTGACGATCCTGTTCGCCGGCGTCCTCGCCGTGGACCGCTCGTTTCAGCTGGAGCTGGAGCGCGGCGGGTTTGACGCCCTGCGACTCTACCCGGGCGACCGCAAAGCCCTCTACGTCGGGAAGCTGATCGCCAACGTGACGATCATGTTGGTGATGGAAATCCTGATCTGTCCCCTCGCCGGCGTGCTGTACAGCCTCGATCTCTGGCCCCGGCTGCCGGGGCTGGCCGGCGTGGCGATCCTGACCACGACGGGCTTTTCCCGGTGCTGCTTCCCGTGATCCTCGCAGCCGTGAAGGCCACCGACCTCGTGATGCACGGCGACCCCATGGGCCAGCTCGGCTCGTGGGTGAAGCTCCTGGCCGCGGCAGACGTCTTGTTCCTGACGACGTGCCTCCTCGTGTTCGAGTACGTGCTCGAGGAATGACGTGCCACCGGAAAGAACGAAGAGGGGCGCGAACGGGCGCCCCCCTGCCGCGTCCGCTGCGCTTCTCCTAGTGTTTCTTCTGGCTCTCCTGCGCCAGGTAATTGACGAGAGCGTCGACCTCGGCGTCGCTGAGATGCAGGTTGGGCATCTTCGCCAGCTGCGCAAAATCAGCAATCAGCGCCTTCGCGATGGAGTCGGAGTCGTACATCAAGTCCGGCGCCTTGATCCATCGTTTCAGCCACTCCCCAGTCCGCCGGTTGGTCACGCCCATTAGATCGGGCCCGGCCATCCTCCCCTTCCCGATGGTGTGGCAGCCGTTGCAGCCCTTTTTCTGAAACAGCGACTTCCCCTGCTTGGCGAGTGCGGGATCGACGGTCATGCTGCTCTGCTGTGCCTGAGCCACCGCGCCACTCAGGACGAGCGCTCCCAAAACGAACCCATACAGTGGCAACCTGGAGGCACGAATCATGGACGACCCTCACGGTAGAATGTGAAATCCAGCAGTAAAGCCAGAGCACCCACTGAATGGATGCGGGTGTCAATCCTACGTCCAAAACGATACCCGCGTAAGGCGGCGCTGTTCTGGCGCCGGGCCACTCACGTTTCGTGCTCAGCGGAACCGGTTCGCGACGATCCGTTGAACCAGCCTGCTTCGGGGGTTAAGTTGACGGGAACACCGGGATAAGGTTTCACATTGCGCCTCTCAAGATCGCTGGGGATCGAACCTCTGGGGCGACTGGCGGGTCTCGTGGCCCTGCCGGCCGTGGCGGTCGGCCTCTACCTAGGCCTTGTGTGGGCGCCCCCTGACGCGATGATGGGGAACGTGCAGCGCATCATGTACGTCCACTTCCCCAGCTGGATAGCTACGGCCCTCTCGTATCTCACGGGGTTCCTGTGCAGCGTCCTCTACCTCGTCCGCCGCCGGCCGGCGCTCGACCACCTGGCGCAGGCGGGCGTGGAGGTGGGCGTGCTCTTCAACACGACGGGGTTGATCACCGGTTCCATCTGGGGCCGGCCCACGTGGGGCGTTTGGTGGACCTGGGACCCCCGGCTGACGACCACGGCGATCATGCTGATCATCTTCGTCGGGTACCTCTTGGTCCGGGCGTTCCTCGAGGACCCGGACGCCCGGGCACGGGTAGGGGCCCTGGTCGCGATCGTGGGGTTCGTCACGCTCCCAATCGTGTACTTCTCGGTGCGCTGGTGGCGCACCTTGCACCAGCCGCAATCGAGCCCCAACACCGTCGACCCGGAGATGGTCGTCGCTTTGCGGACGATGATGGTTGCCTTCGCCTTAGGCGCTGCGTACCTCATATCGCGACGCTACGAGCTGGCCCGCCTGGAAGCTGCCGCAGAGCAGTCGGAGGTCGAGCCCGGGGTTGGCACCGCATGACGGATAACACGGGCTTCGTGGTGGCGGCCTACGTCGTTACGGCCGCCCTCGTGACCCTGTATACTTGGCGGCTCACGCGGCGCCTGAAGCAGGCGCGCAGGACTGCCGACCACCAGCTACCGGGGGGTTGAGGGACAACATGCTTCTGAGCGGGCGAAGGGCGGGGATCGCCCTTGGCGGGGGTATCGTGGCGCTAGTCTTCGCCTACCTGGTGTGGGGCGGCATCGGCAACAACCTCGTCTACTTCCTGACGCCCACCGAGCTCCTCGCCAAAGGCCCCGCAGCGTACGGGGCGAGCATCAGACTCGGCGGCATCGTCCAGCCGGGCACCGTGCACTGGGACGCGGACCGCCACGAGCTCCGGTTCCGACTCGCGGACACGAACGATCACAATGTTGAGGTGGTGAGCACGGGCGTGCCGCCCGAGATGTTCACCGAGGGCATCGGGGCGGTGGTCGAGGGCGTGTGGACGCCGGACGGGGTGTTCCACTGCCACAACCTGATGATCAAGCATTCCAACGAATACCGGCCGCCCCCGCCCGGCGCCAAGCCCGCCGAATACTACCGGCAACTCTTCCGGAAACAGCTGTCATGAACGCCCTGGTGGGGCATCTCGCGACCCTGCTCGCTCTGCTGCTCGCGGGGGTGGGGGCGGCGGCGGCGTTCGTGGGTGGGCGCCGCGGAGATGCCCGCTACATCACCGGGGCGCAACGCGCCGGCATTGCGGTGTTCGTGCTGGTGGCGCTGGCATTCCTGATCATGGAGCGCGCGCTCATCACCCACGATTTCAGCGTCAGCTACGTCGCCCAGGTAGGCAGTCGGGAGACGCCGCTCTTCTACACGGTGATCTCGCTATGGAGCGCGCTCGAAGGGTCAATTCTCCTCTGGGCGCTGGTGCTCTCGATCTACACTGCCCTGCTCGTGCGCTGGAGCAGGCGCCGCGCCGACCCTACTGGCGACGCGCAGCTGCCCTACGCGCTCGGCACGCTGCTGTGCGTCAACGTCTTCTTCCTGCTCCTCATATCCTGGCCCGCCAACCCCTTCCGGCTGATGAGCCCCGTGCCGGCGGACGGCCCCGGCCCGAACGCGCTGCTCCAGAACAGCCCCTTCATGGGCGTCCACCCGCCCCTGCTCTACACGGGCTACGTGGGGATGTCGGTGCCGTTCGCGCTGGCGACGGGCGCGCTCCTGGCAGGCCGCCTCAATCCCGACTGGACGAAGGTGATTCGGCGCTGGACCCTCGTGCCGTGGACGTTCCTGTCCCTCGGGATCCTCGCCGGCGCCTGGTGGTCCTACGAGGTGCTCGGGTGGGGGGGCTACTGGGCGTGGGACCCGGTCGAAAACGCGTCATTCATGCCGTGGCTCACGGCCACCGCCTTTCTGCACTCCGTGATGGTCCAGGAGCGGCGCGGGATGCTCAAGACGTGGACCATCACGCTGATCGTCGCGACCTTCCTGTTGACGGTGCTCGGGACGTTCCTCACCCGCAGCGGGGTCCTGGCCAGCGTGCACGCGTTCACGCAGAGCGCGATCGGGCCATTTTTCCTCACCTTCCTGGGCCTGGTGCTGCTGGGCTCGCTCGCGCTGCTCGCGTGGCGCAGCGAGGCGCTCCGGAGCGAAGGTCGGTTCGACGCGGCGCTGTCGCGCGAGACCGCCTTCATGCTCAACAACCTCCTGTTCGCGGCGTTCGCGTTCGTGGTGCTGCTGGGCACGATGTTTCCGCTGATCGCCGAGGCGATCCGGGGAGTGCGGGTGAGCGTGGGCGGGCCCTACTTCAGCGAGATGAGCGTGCCCATCGCGCTGCTCCTCATCTTCCTGGCCGGGGTCGGACCGGCCCTCCCCTGGCGCAAGGGTTCGCTCGAGCTGTTGCGCGGGAAGTTCCGCTGGCCCACGATGGCGGCGCTCGGGACCGCGGTCATCCTGGCCGCGGCGGGCGTGCGCGCGCCTCTTGCGCTGCTTGCCTTCGCGCTCGCGGCGTTTTCGTTCGGGCTGCTCGCGGCGGAGTTCATCGGGCCGACGCGCGTCCGCCGGCGCACCACGGGGGAGGCGGGGCCGCTCGCGCTGTGGCGCGTCGTAGCCGGCAATCGGCGCCGCTATGGGGGCTACATCGTCCACGCGGGGATTCTGGTGGTCGCCGTCGGCGTCACCGGGTCTGCGACGTTCCGCCGCGAGCAGGAGTGGAACGTGGGGCGCGGCGCAGCCGTTCAGTTCGGCCGCTATCAGATTCAGTTCGATTCCGTGTGGGCCGTGAGCGAATCCAACCGCGATGGCGTGATCGCTGCCACCACCGTGTCGGCGGGCGGCCGCCTCCTCACGCGTCTGTCCCCACGGCTCAACTATTACCCGACGAGCATGGAGCCGATCGGCACGCCGGCGGTCCGCGAGAGCCTGCGCGAGGACCTGTACCTCGTGCTCCTGGCGTACGCCGCGGACGGCTCCCACGCGACGATCAAGGCGATCGCGAGTCCGCTGGTCGGCTGGATCTGGCTCGGCGGGGGGATCGTGGCGCTTGGCGCTGTGTTCTCCCTGTGGCGGGGCGCCGCTGCCAGGCAGCCGCGGCCCGCGCCCGTCCCCGGGGCGGGGGAGAGGCCGGGGGCGGGCCGGTCGCGGGCGGTGACCGAGGCCCGGGCATGAAGTGGCAGCGGTGGGCGATTCCGGTGAGCGGTGTGCCGGTGCTCGCACTCCTCGCATGGGGCTTGACCCGCGACGCCCGCACTGTCCCCTCGCCGCTACCCGGGAAGCCCGCGCCGGGCTTCGCGCTCCAGACGCTCGCCGGCGACTCGCTCCGACTGCGCGATCTCCAGGGCCAAGTCGTGCTGGTGAACTTCTGGGCGTCGTGGTGCCTGGCCTGCCGCGCCGAGCATCGGGTGCTGCTGGACGCGGCCAGGCGCTATCAACATCAGGGGCTGCGGATCGTCGGCGTGGTGTACAATGACTCGCGCGACAACGCGCGCGCGTGGATCGCCGAACGCGGTGGGGACTGGCCCAACGTCCTCGACGTCGGGAGCCACACGGCGATACAGTACGGGCTGT
>QHTZ01000053.1 GCA_003221005.1 Gemmatimonadota bacterium | reverse complement strand
CAGCGCAATGACCCGGTGCGGCAGGTTTCTGACTAAGGAATCGCGGCAGCATCCTACCGTCCCGTGGTGAAACCCGGTACCGATCCCGTCATAGTATGGGGGTTGTGCGTAGAGCTGGTATAGGCGTTGTGTGTAGAGCGCGCATTTTGGCGGCCAACGTTTGGATCCAAGGAATCGTGGTTCGAGCCCACCAGGACCGATTCTGTCTTTCGCAACGCCTTCCGCTTCAGCCGCCACGGGGCGCTTGGCCGCGTTGGACCACGTGGCCTTGAAACGCCGTAGGGTTGCAACCACGTTTAGAAATAGATCCGTTCCACGCGGGAGGTTAGACGCCATGGCACTCGCCCGAGTTTCGCTAGCGCTCGTCCTGTTCAGCACTATCGGTTGCGCGACCGTGAGGCCGGTGATGGACCCGGCTCGGTTCGTCGCGGAGAAGCACCCTGCGGCCCTGTACATCACCTACAACGACAACTCGTCAGTCTCCGTTTCCCAGCCGCGCATCAGCGGAGACAGCTTGTTCGGCACGACGCCGGGAGTGTCAGGTGCCGAACCGGTGGCGGTGCCGCTGCACGACTTAACGTCCATCCGGGCCCCGCAGCACGATAAGTCGAAGACCGCCCTACTGATTGCGGCGATTGCTGCGGGAACGGCTGGCGGCGTGTTCGCGCTCACCCAGATCTTCGGCGGGTCCTGTGTGACCACTACTCAAGATCCCGAGGCCTCAAACCCACAGAATGTTGTTTGCCCCTGACCGGGTGGTCGCTCGGGCTAGTAGGCGCGGGCGCAGCGAACGTGGCTGCGCCCGGTTTCATTTAGCGGGCCGCGAGCGCACAGCGCGTGATGCCCCACTCAACGGCGCGGGCCTACGATCCACAGCACGGAGGCAGACGACCCCGCCTACTACCCCTCGCGGCGCAGCACCATGACGAGGGCTCCTCGGGGCACGTCGTGGCCCACAAGTGGCCCAAATGGGCTCTTACCTGCCACCCGACGAGACTGGCTTTCGGGACGCTTGGCCGTGTTTGGACCAGGTGGCCTTGACACGCCGCAGGGTCGCAACCACGTTTAGCATATATCCGTTCCACGTGGGAGGTTAGACGCCATGGCACTCGCCCGAGTTTCGCTAGCGCTCGTCCTGTTCAGCACCATCGGTTGCGCGACCGTGAGGCCGGTGATGGACCCGGCTCAGTTCGTCGCGGAGAAGCGCCCGGCGGCCCTGTACGTCACCTACAACGACAACTCGTCAGTCTCCGTTTCCCAGCCGCGCATCAGCGGAGACAGCTTGTACGGCACGACGCCGGGGGTGGAAGGTGCCGAACCGGTGGCGGTGCCGCTGCATGACTTAACGTCCATCCGGGCCCCGCAGCACGACAAGTCGAAGACCGTGCTACTGATCGCGGCGATTGCTGCGGGAACGGCTGGCGGCGTGTTCGCACTCACCCAGGTCTTCGGCAATTCCTGTGGGTCGAATAGTTTCCATGCTGACAACTCCGCCGATGCTGGTAACCTGGCTGTTAGTTGCAACTGATTGCTCGGGCTAGTGCGGTACGAGGAGCGGGCGCAGCGAACGTGGCTGCGCCCGGTTCATTTAGCGGGCCGAGCGCGCCTCCTCGAGTCACAGATCGCGGCGCGTGGGTGACGAAAACGGGCACTTGAGCGGCGGGATCTCCTCGTGGCAGCGGGGGGTTGAACCACTGGCCGACCGCTGACGGGCATCTTCCGCTGACAACCGCCGATACCCCGAGAGCGGACAAACGCTGGCCATGGCATTCCTCACGCTCGAGGGTGTTTCCAAGCGATTCGGCGGCGTAATCGCGGTGGCCGAGGTGTCCTTCCGTCGACCGCGGCGAGGTGGTGGGCTTCGTGGGCCCGAACGGCGCCGGCAAGTCCACCACCATGCGGATGATCACCCAGTACATCGAGCCCGACGCGGGACGACGCGGAGGCAACTTTGGACCCCATGCGCATCAACCTCGTCATCGGTCTCGGACTTGCCGCTCTTGCCGTTACCGCCTGCGGCAACTCGACCACGGTCGCCGGGCCATGTAGCGGCACCGGCGCGGCGACGACGATCAACGCGACCGACAGCCGAGCTTTCTCGCCTGGCAACGCCACCATCACCCACGGCCAGACGGTGTGCTGGCAAAACATCGGCACCGTCCTGCACACCGTGACCTCGGACGACTACGCATCCCCCAACGTCTCCGCCGCACCGCGCTCGTTCGCGAGTGTCCCATCGGGTTTCACGTCTAGCTTGCCCCCAGGACAGGCGTTCGCGCATACGTTCCCGACGGCAGGCTCGGTTCTATATCACTGCATGAATCACCCCGGCATGACGGGCACGATTACGGTCAACTGAACCTTGACCCGGCGCCGGGAGACGTACGCGGCCGCGAGCGCACGCGTCTCGCCCTGCGACAGCCCTGGGACAGATAGGGGGTTGAACGACCAACCGACCTGTGATTAGCATCTCCCCCGGAGACACCGACACTTTCAAGCGCACAGACGTCGGCCATGCCATTCCTGACTCTCGAAGGCGTCTCCAAGCGATTTGACGGCGTGATCGCGGTGGACGGCGTGTCGTTCGCCGTCGACCGCGGCGAGGTCGTGGGCTTCGTCGGCCCGAACGGCGCCGGCAAGTCCACCACCATGCGGATGATCACCCAGTACATCGAGCCTGACGCCGGGACCATCCGCCTGGACGGCACCCCCATCGCGGATGCCGCACGCGACGCCAAGCGCCGGATCGGATATCTCCCCGAGAACAACCCCCTCTACGGCGACATGCTGGTCGCCGACTACCTCGCTTTCATCGCGGACCTGCGCCAGCTGGTAGGCGGCGTGCGGGACCAGAGCTTCGACGAGGCGGTCACCTCCACCGGTATCGAGAGCGTCTATTACCGGCCGATCGGCGACCTGTCCAAGGGCTTCCGCCAGCGCGTGGGTCTGGCGCAGGCGATCCTCCACCGCCCCGACCTGCTGGTGCTGGACGAGCCGACCGAGGGACTCGACCCGAACCAGCGCGTCGAGATCCGCCGTCTCATCGGGGAGCTGGGCAAGGACCGCACGGTGTTGCTCTCCACGCACGTGCTCTCCGAGGTGCAGCAGAGCTGCTCGCGCCTCCTGATCATCAGCGGCGGGAAGATCGTGGCCGACGGCCCGGTGGACCGGCTGATCCAACAGGCGGAAGGCGTCGTCCAGATCGCCGTCGAAGCCCGGGGTACGGATGTCGCCGCGAGTCTCGCGCGGCTCGCGGGGGTGCGCAGCGTCGAGTCCAGCAGGGCCGGGGCGGACGGGCGCGTCGCCGTGCGGCTGACTGCCGACAAGGACGCGGACCTGCGACCGGGCATTTTCGAGCTGGCGAAGACCCACGGCTGGACGCTGTACGAGCTCCATCAGGAGACAGGGAACCTCGAAGAGCTGTTCCGCCAGCTCACCACGCCGGGGCAGCCGTGAACGCTGTCTGGACCATCGCGCGGCGCGAGCTGAAGGCGCTGTTCGACCTGCCGACGGCGTACATCCTGCTCGTCGTGTTCGTGGCGACGAACGACTTCCTCTTCTTCCGCCAGGCCGAGCTGTACGGCGTCGCGACGCTCCGCCCGATGCTCGACCTCCTGCCGTGGCTGCTCCTGTTCCTCGTCCCGGCGGTGACGATGCGCGCGCTCGCCGAAGACGCACGCAGCGGCGTCCTCGAGGTCGTCCTCGCCCAACCGATCACCGAGCTCGAGCTGCTACTCGGCAAGTACGTGGGGCAAGTCCTGTTCCTGTGGATCGCGCTCGTGCTGACGGTCGCGATCCCGCTCGGCCTCACCGCGGGCTCGCATCCGCAGTGGGGCGTGGTGATCGCCCAGTACGTGGGTGCCGGACTGCTCACGCTGGGGCTCGCGGGCGTTGGGGTCTGGGCATCGAGCGTGACGCGCAATCAGATCACCGCGTTCATCGCGGGGGTCGCCGTGATGTTCGTCCTGACGTTCGTGGGCCTGGACCCGCTGCTGGTCGGCCTGCCGCCGCGGATCGGCGCGATCGCGGGAGCGCTGGGCGTGCTCGCCCACTTCACCGGAATCGCGCGCGGTGTGATCGACTTGCGCGACGCCGTGTACTTCCTCAGCCTAGCGGCCGTGTTCCTCGTGCTCGCCTACTTCGCGCTCATGCGCCGCCGGCTCACGGCGCGCGGCGAGGCGATCCGGCGCCTCCGGCTCGGCACGGCGCTTCTCGTCGCGGGGCTCGTCGTCTTGAACCTGTTCGGCAGGCACATCGGGGGCCGGATCGACCTCACGCCCGGCAAGGCGTACACGCTCTCCCCCGCCACGCGCCGCATCCTCGCACACCTGGACGACCTCGTCACGGTCAGGCTCTTCGCCTCAGCGGCGCTGCCCCCCGAAGTCGCCTTCCTCAAGCGTGACGTGGACGACCTGCTGCGGGACTATCGCGCCGCAAGCGGCGGCAAGCTGCGGCTCGTGGTGGCGGATCCATCCGCCGACACCGCCGCCGCGCGCGTGGCGCGCACCCTCGGCATCCCGCCGGTCCAGTTCAACGTGGTCGGGCGTGGCGAGCTCCAGGTGAAGGATGGCTACCTCGGGATCGCCGTGCAATACGCCGAAGCCGTGAAGACGATCCCGTTCGTGCGACAGGCGAGCGACCTCGAATACCGGCTCACGTCGTTCATCCGTGCGCTCACCCGGAAGGAGAAGCCGGCCATCGGGTTCACCATCGCAACGGACCGCTCCGGCTCGGCGCGCAACCGCACCTATAACACCATCCGGGAACAGCTCGAGCAGAACTACACGGTGCGCGCCGTGGCGGTCCCCGACGACTCGACCCCGCTCCGCGACCTCAAGGTCCTGGTGATCGCGGGCGTTCCCGACTCGGTCGCGCAGTCGCAGCTCGCCCGGCTGCAAGCTTTCTTGGATTCGGGGGGCGGTCTGCTTCTGTTGGCGAGCGGCATGGCCCTCGCCGACCAGTACCCCCTCGCCAGCGCGCGCCCCGTCCCCTGGAACGACCTGCTGCGGCCGTACGGCGTGGCGGTGCGGTCGGACATGGTCTACGACCTCGCCTCGAACGAGCAGGTCGCGATGCCGGTGCAGTTCGGCCAGGTGCTGGTGTCCTACCCGCTCTGGGTGCGAGCGCTCAGCACCAAGGCCTCTCCTGTGAACGCCGAGGTGGACGCCGCCCTCGTCCCGTGGGGGAGCACGATCGACACCGCGCAGGCGACCCCCGGCACGGTCACGCCTCTCTTTGTCTCGAGCCGCGCCGCGGGCGCGCGGCAGTCGGAGATGATCGTGCAACCCACGCAGCAATTCAGCCGCGACTCCCTCGCGCGCCGGCTGCTTGCCGTACAGGTGAACCCCGCCGCGAAAACCGCTACGGCCACCCGCGGGCGGGTGATCGTGGTCGGCAGCGCGGATTTCGCGAGCGACCGTTACGTGCGGAGCGGGGAGGGGGGCGCGGTCTTCGTGCAGAACGCCGTGGACTGGCTGGCGCAGGACGAAGCGCTGATCGCGATCCGGTCGAAGGATCGAAGCCCGCCCCCGCTCGTGTTCACCACTGGCGCGCTGCGCGACGCCGTGAAATACGGGAACGTGATCGGTATTCCGTTGTTGCTTGTCGCTGTGGGCGGCGTGCGGCTGTGGCGCCGGCGGCTCATCACGCAGCAGGTCTACCAGCCCGTCGCACGCCAGGTGGCATGAGCCCAAAGCACCTGAAGGTGATCGCGCTTGGCCTCGTCGTGTTGCTGCTCCTCTGGGGTGCGAGCGAGCTGTTGTCGCGCCGTTCGGACACCACCGCGGGCAACCTGCGGCTGCCAGTGCTCGCGCCGGGCGACGTGGACACGATCGCCATCACCCATCAGGCCGACACCGTGCTGCTCGTAAAGCGGGCGGCAGCCGCCTGGACCGTCAACGGGCACGCGGCCTCGCAGCAGGCGCTGAACGACCTGCTGCAGGCCCTCAAGGACAGCTCGAAGCCGGAGCTCGCCGCTCAGAGCCCCTCGTCGTTCGCCCGCATGGGCGTGGACAGCGCGAGCGGCCGGGTGCTGCGCCTGGCGGGAGGCGGGAAGTCGCTCGTGCGCCTGATCGTCGGCGGGCGCGGCCCCGATTACGACGCGTCCTACGTGCGGGTACCGGGAGACGCGCACGTGTATCTGTGGCGCGGGCAGCTCGGGAGTCTCGTGGCGCGTCAGGTGGACGACTGGCGGGACCGCGAGATCGGCGCAGTGCCGCCGGACAGCATCGCCGCGGTCGAGGTGCAGCGCGGCCGGAAGAGTTATGCCTTGCGCCGCCACGGAACGAAGTGGACGCTCCCGGGCGGCCTGCCCGCGGACTCGGCCGCCGTGGCGCAGCTGCTCGAGCGGTTCCGTCGAGTGAGCGCGGCGGGATTCGCGACCGAGCGCCAAGCCGACTCGCTGCGGTTCGATCGGCCGCAGCGCCGCGTGACCGTGCGGGGCACGCGCGGCCGCGAGCTCCTGGCGCTGGCCTTCGACTCGACAGCCGGCCGGTTCTGGGTGCGTCGCACGCGCAGCGGCACCGTATACCGGCTGGACCTGTGGCAAGTGGATCAGCTCACGCCCGCGCTGGACGGACTCAGACCAAAGCCGCATTAACGCCTTGGCTTCCCGCAGGTTGCCGGCTATTTTCGGGGGCTCGCATGGCGGACATGACGGTCTCCCGCATCCAGCTGTTGCTGCTCGCCGGCACGGCCAACCGGCCGCTCGCCGAGGAGATGGCGAGCCATTTGGGGCAGCCGCTGTGCGCGGTGACGCTGCGCCGCTTCGCCGACGGCGAGTTGTTCGTGAAGATCGACGAGAACGTCCGCGGGCGCGACGTCTTCATCATCCAGCCGACCAACCCGCCGGCTGAAAACCTGATGGAGCTGCTGCTGCTGATCGACGCGGCGCGCCGGGCGAGCGCGGCCCGGATCACGGCGGTGGTGCCGTACTTCGGCTACGCGCGCCAGGACCGCAAGGATCAGCCGCGCGTCGCGATCAGCGCGAAGCTGATCGCAAATCTGATCACGCACGCCGGAGCGGACCGCGTGCTGGGAATGGATTTCCATTCCCATCAGCTGCAGGGGTTCTTCGACATCCCGGTGGACCACCTGTACGCGGCACCGGTGTTCGTGAGCCACTTCCGCCAGAAGCAGCTGTACGATCCCGTGGTGGTGGCGCCGGACGTGGGATCGGCGAAGATGGCGCGCGGGTTCGCCAAGCGCCTGAACGCGTCGCTCGCGATCATCGACAAGCGGCGCCCCTCGGCGAACGTGACTGAAGTCGTCAACGTTGTTGGTGAAGTGGTGGACAAGGACTGCCTCATCCCCGACGACATGATCGACACGGCGGGGACGGTGACGGAGGCCGCGGCGGCGCTGTCACGGCTTGGCGCGCGGCGGATCTACGCCTTCGCCTCGCACGCCCTGTTGTCTGGTTCCGCGGTGGAGCGGCTCCGCACCTCGGCGATCGAGGAAGTCGCGGTCACGAACACGATCCGGATCCCCGAGGAGCGGCGGTTCGAAAAGCTGAAGGTGCTTTCGATCGCGGGGCTGATCGCCAAGGCGATCGGCTACGAGCACTCGAATCAGTCGGTGAGCGCTCTCTTCGACTGACCACTGATGTCTGATAGCTGAGGACTCACAATGGCACAGGTCGTCTCGCTTTTAGCCAATCTGCGGACCACCACCGGCAAGGGGGCGGCTCGCCAGGCTCGCTTCCGCGGCGAGGTGCCGGCCGTCATCTACGGCCACGGCCGCGAGACGCAGGCGCTCTCCGTGGGGGCGAAAGCGCTCGAGAAGGCGCTGACCGGGGTCGAGCCGGAAAGTACGATCATCGAGCTGGCGGTGGACGGCAAGAAGACGCGGGCGCTCATCCGCGAGATTCAGCGCCACCCGGTCCGGCCCGACATCATCCATGTGGATTTCTACGAGATCCACGCCGAAGAGAAGGTGAAGCTCAAGGTGCCGGTGCGCTTGGTCGGCTCCCCCGATGGAGTGCGCAACGCGGGCGGCGTGCTCGACCAGGTGACGCGGGAGGTGGAGATCGAAGTGCTCCCCGAAAACATCCCCGACCGCGTCGAGCTCGATGTCACAGCCCTGAAGATCGGGGACTCGCTCCATGTGCGCGATCTCCGAATCTCGAATGCGACGATCCTGACTCAGGACGACCTCACCATTGCCACGGTGGTCCCGCCGCGCGCCGAAGAGGTGGTCGCGCCTGCTCCCGAGGCCGCCGCCGAAGTGGCCGAGCCCGAGCTGATCCGCAAGGTCCGCGAAGGCGAGGAAGAGGAAGGCGAGGGCGAGGTCGAAGGGAAGGCGGAAGCCAAGCCGGAAGCGAAGGCCAAGCCCGAGAAGGCGGAGAAGCCCGAGAAGCCCAAGGGCGGCAAAGAGAGCTGACCGTTGCGCGCCGTGGTCGGTCTCGGGAACCCGGATCCCGAGTACGCGGCGACGCGGCACAATGCGGGATTCTGGCTGGCCGACGCGGTCGTCGCCCGCTGGGGGTTGCCGCCGTTCCGGCGCGCCGAGCGGGCCCGCGCCACCGCCGGTGAAGTGGACGGCGTCCCCGTCCGCGTGCTGAAGCCGACTACCTACATGAACCACAGCGGCGCCGCGCTCGCTTCGCTGCGCGCCGATCCCGCCTTCAACCCAGCCACGGACCTCCTAGTCCTCGTGGACGACTTCCAGATTCCGTGCGGCACTTTCCGGCTGCGCGCCGAAGGGTCCGCGGGGGGCCACAACGGGCTCAAGAGCATCGAAGGGGCGCTGCAGTCGCAGCAGTACGCCAGGCTGCGTATCGGGGTGGGGCCGCTGCCCGAAGGGGTGACGGACTGGAGCGAGTACGTGTTGGCCCCGTTTACGCCGGAGCAGCTGGAGCAGGTGGAGGCGATCATCCCGCAGCTGGTGGACGCGGTGACGCAGTGGGTGACGGAAGGCGTGCGCTGAGTGCTGCGGCTCGGCATCGTCGGCCTCCCCAACGTGGGGAAGTCGACCCTCTTCAACGCGCTGACGTCTTCGAAGGCCGCCGCGGCCGAGAACTATCCCTTCTGCACGGTCGAGCCGAACGTGGGCGTCGTCGAAGTGCCCGATCCCCGCCTGGACAAGCTGTTCGACGTGGTGCGGCCGAAGAAGAAGGTGCCGGCCGTGGTCGAGTTCGTGGACATCGCGGGGCTCGTCAAGGGCGCCTCGCAGGGCGAGGGGCTCGGCAACCAGTTCCTCTCGCATATCCGCGAGGTGGACGCAGTCGTGCACGTGATCCGCTGCTTTGACGACCCAGACGTCGTGCACGTGATGGGCCCCGTAGACCCGGTGCGCGACCACGACGTGGTTACGAGCGAGCTCGCCCTAGCGGACCTGGGAGTGGTCGAGCGCCGGCTCGAGAAGACGCGCAAGACTGCGCGCGCCGGCGACAAGGACGCGCAGGCCGAGCTGGCGCTGCTCGAGCGGGTCGTGGACGAGCTGAACGCGGGCCGGGGGGCGCGCGAGGCCGGAGAGACCGAGCAGGCCGTCCACGCCCTGCGGCAGCTCGGCCTCCTCACCGCGAAGCCGATCTTATACGCCGCCAACGTGAACGAGGATGACCTCGCCTCGGGCGGCGGCCGCCGCATCGAGGCGCTGCGCGCCGCCGTGCAATCGCACCACGAGGAGGCCGACATCGTGCTCTTCTCGGCAAAGTTCGAGGCTGAGCTCGCCGACCTGTCGGGTGCCGAGCGGCAGGAGTACCTCGCGGCGGCGGGTGTCACGGAGCCCGGGCTCGACCGCCTGATCCACGCGGGCTACCGCCTGCTCGGGCTGGAGACCTTCTTCACAGTCGGTGACAACGAAGTGCGCGCGTGGACAATGCATCGCGGCGCCACCGCGTTCGCGGCCGCGGGGGAGATCCACTCGGATTTCCAGCGCGGGTTTATCCGCGCCGAGACCGTCACGTTCGCGGACTTCGTGAAGGCGGGCTCCTACAAGGCCGCGCGCGAGCAGGGGCTGGTACGGAGCGAGGGGCGGGACTACGTGGTGCGGGACGGAGACATTCTGCTGTTCAGGTTCAACGTGTAGCGCGTTCAGCTACGCGAAGCGAACGCAGTACACCGGCGGCAGATGCTCTGAGACCGTCTCCCAGCTGTCCCCTTGGTTCTCGGACACCCAGAGCGATCCCGTCGTCGTGCCGAAGGCGAGCCGCTTCCCGGTCTCGTCCACGTCGAGCGCGTGGCGATAGGTGAGATCGTAAGCGTGGCGCTGTGGCAGGCCCTTGGTGAGGACCTGGAAGCTTTTCCCGCCGTTCCGGGTGCGCGCCACGACGACATTGCCCTTGGCGGGAATGCGCTGCTCGTCGCTCACCCCGGGAACGAACCACGCCGTGTCGGGATCCTCGGGGTGTACGGCCACCGCGAACCCGAAAGCTGCCGGCTTGACGGTCGTGATCTCGCGCCACGAAGCGGCGCCGTCGGTTGACCGGAACACTCCGTTGTGGTGCTGCACCCACAGGACGTCGGGCGCCGCCGGGCACTGCACCATGTGATGCGGGTCTTGGACGTTGGGATCGTACTGGCGCTCGGGGGGCATGTACGCCGCGCGCATCCCCTGCGCGCGGATCTCCCAGCTAGCGCCGCCGTCCCGCGTGAGCCACGCCCCGCCGCACGACACCGCGACCGCGACGCGGCGCGCGTCGCGCGGATCCACGCAGACCGAGTGCAGGCCCGGGAGCTCCGCGCCACCGCCCACCCACTCCCGTCGCTTAGGGTGGTTCCAGAGCGACTCGATGAGCTGCCACGAAGCGCCGCGGTCGCGCGAGCGGAACAGCCCACCCGGCAGCGTGCCGCACCACAGCGTCCCCGGCTCCGAGCGGTGCCCCGGCTCGAGCGCCCACACGAGCTCGGTGTTCCAGGGAATGGGACGCCCGGAGTTGGGCTCCCGATCGTCGACTCCCTCGGGCTTGGGGGGATAGGTAGGCGCCGCGCACGGCTCCCAGCTGCGCCCGCCGTTCGCGCTGCGGTGCAGCTTCACGCCGAAATGCCCGTGGCCGAGCGCGACGTAGACGGAGCCATTCCGCCGGTCGGGGAGGACGATCGAGGCGTTATCGGCGAGGAAATGGGTGCGCGTGACGGCCCAGCGACCGGCCCGCCGCGCCTTACCGCGCTCGATCGTGAACAGACCCTTGCGGGTGGCGACGAAGAGCCGGTCGCTCATCCGCCCGAGAGCGCCTGCATCACGCACACTTCTCCATCGGCCGGGACGGGATCGGTCAGCTGCGTGCGGTCGCGGATCTGCCGCCCGTCCACGAAGACCACCATGTGCCGTCGGACGGCGCCCTGATCGTCGAGCACGTAGTCGCGGGCGCGCGGGTTGGCCGCGAAGACTCGGTCCAGCACTTCGCGCACGGTGCGCCCTTCCGCCTCGGTCTCCGGGCAGGAGACGTGACGTTGAATGTTCTGCGTGAAGGTGACGTGAGGCATCGTTTTGATGTCTACGCGGGCGAGACGCCGGCCGCCAGGGCTAGCGGCGGCTCCACATGACGATCGCCCCGCAACCGCCCAAGTAATCACGGTTGAACTCGGGCGGTACATCGCCCGCCCTCTTGTAGATCTCTAAAGCCGCCAGCTCGTCCGCCCAGAACTCGTTGACATCGTTGGCGAATGTCGGCAAGCCATCGAGGTACAGCGTCGGGATGCATGTCGGGTCCCCCGTGAGCCGAGGCCCCACCACTACGGGTACGCACAGCGCCAAGCGGCACCGGACCTGAACGCCCGCTTCGAGTAGCAGGGTGGTGAGCCTCAGTCCGCGGCGCCGCGCCAGCTCCTCGGGCGTGTAGTACCGCCCAAAACCGAGCCGCTTGCGGTCGTAGAACGCCACGAGGCTGCGGAGCGCCGCGACGCTCTGGGCCTCGACGACGACCGGCGCCAACTCGACCGCGCTCACGTCGAGCAGCACGGCAAGGATGAGGGTCTTGCCGCGTTGGAGCGTCACGTCCTGCGTGTACGAGAGACTGTCCCCGTAGCGAATGCGCACCCCGCGCCGACCCGATGGGAGGCCGCCGAGCGCGAACGTTCCGGTCGAATCCGTGACGCTGAAGATCCTGGTGTCCCGCACCGTCACCATGACGCCCGCCAGCGGCCGCCCGTTCAGGGCGGACCGCGCGGTCCCTTCGATGCGGGCGGAGTCCTGCTGGGCGAGCGTGGACGACGGAGTCGCGAGCATCAGGGCGATCCACAGGTACGAACGCGCGCGGACCACGAATGCGAGACTAGCCGGCTGCCGGCGTGTGCGCCAGCCCTTCCCCGCCCTCCGGCACCGCTCTATCTTTCGCCGCACAAATTCCCTACTCGGCGCCGCACCTGCGCCGGGTCGCCTACGACCAAAGGGAGGTGGCATGACCCGTCGCTACGAGACGGTCTACATCTTTGACAGCGCCCTGGAAGAGCCCGCCATCAACGAAAAGCTCGAGCGGTTCCATGCCCTGATCACCAGGGGGGGCACTGGCGCGCTCACCAATGTGGCGCACTGGGGAAAGCGCACGCTCGCCTACCCGGTCAAGAAGCGCGACAGCGGCTACTACGTCGTGGCGCAGTTCGAGGCCGCGGCGGACCTGCTCCCCGAGTACCAGCGGGCGGTCAAGCTCGACGAGGGCGTGCTCCGCTTCCTGATGGTGGTGAACGAAGGGGAGCCCGTAAAGCCCGTCCCCGCTCCCGCGATCGCCGCCGACGTAGAGGAGATCGAAGAGGAGGAAGAGGTATGAGACGCCCCGCCAAGACCTGCCCCGTGTGCGAGTCCGGCGTGCGCGTCTTGGACTACAAGGACGACCGCACCCTGGGCCGCTTTCTGACCGAGCGCGGCAAGATCCTGCCGAGCCGGCTCTCGGGGATGTGCTCGCGGCACCAGCGCCAGCTGCAGACGGCGATCAAGCGGGCGCGCCAGCTCGCCCTGCTCCCCTACATCAAGCGCTACGGCTGATATCGCCCGCCGCCCTTGGCGGCTCGTGCTGGCGAGCATCGCATTCGCCGTGTGGGCGCCCGTTACCCTCGTCGGCCTGCCGTTCGCCTGCCTCACGCTCGCGGCGCGCCCGCGTGCCCCCGCTCAGTGGGCGACGGCCCTGCTCGTGGGGCTCGCGAGCGCCGCGCTGCTCGTGGCCGGGGAGCACGACCTCCTCGCGGGGCTGGTGCGGGCGTACGTGGTGATCGTCTCCGCGGCGTTTGCAGTGCTCACTGTCGTCGCTCCCGCCCGGTTCCAGCGGCAAGCGCTGCGCACCTGCGTCCTCGGGCTCGGTGTCGCCCTGGCGCTCGCGCGGGTCGTCCTCGGTCAGAGCGCCGGAGAGATGCTCGAGTGGGACGCGACCCGCCAGGCCAGCACGATGCTGCGCTTTCTGGTGGAGGTCCGGCCCGAGGTGTACGCCATGTTCGAGCCTGCGGTGCGCTTCCTGGGCGAGACCTTTCCGGCGACCCTCGTGCTCGAGGGGCTCGCCGGGCTGGCGCTGGCATGGCAGTGGCACCAGCTCGTCGCGCCGCGCCCCCTCGGCGAGCCGCTGGGACCGTTCCGCGAGTTCGGCTTCGCCGACCCGTGGGTGTGGGCCGTCGTCGCTGCGATCGCCGTGTGGATCACGCCGCTGTTTGGCGCGCTTAAGACCGCCGCGCTCAACCTGCTGGTGGTGCTAGGCGCATTGTATCTGCTGCGCGGGGCGGCGATCGTGGTAGCGTTCGCGGGCGTGCTCGGCATCTCGCCCGCGGCGCTCGTGGGCGCGCTCGTGGTGTCCGCGGTGCTCGCCGTGCCGCTCGTGTTCATTCTCCCGGGACTCGCAACCCTGGGCGTCACCGACACGTGGCTCGAATTCCGGCGCCGGCTGGCCAGCCGACCGAACGTCTCGGGAGGATCCTGATGGAGATCATTTTGCGGGAAGACGTGCAGCACCTCGGCAGAGCGGGTGACGTGGTCAAGGTCAAGGACGGCTACGCCCGCAACTATCTGCTTCCCAAGGGGCTCGCCTACCCCGCGACCGAGGCCAACAAGAAGCGCATCACGTTCGAGGCTGCGCGGATCGCCAAGCAGCGGGCCGCCGAAAAGTCCGTCGCCGAGACCGAGGCCGCCAGCCTGGCCGCCGTGCAGCTCACGTTCGTCGTCAAGGTGGGCGAGGAGGACAAGCTGTACGGCTCGGTGACGGCGAGCGACATCCAACGCAAGCTCGAGGAAACAGGGATCCACGTCGACAAGCGCAAGGTGGACTTGCCCGAGCCAATCCACGAGCTCGGCGAGTTCCGCGTCGGCATCAAGATCCATCCCGACGTGCGGCCGGAGATCCTCGTGACCGTGGTGAAGGAGTAGCGGCTGCGCGGAACAAACGGGTGAACCTGTCGTTATGACTACCACGGGGAAAAGCCGGTCGCCACGCCCGCGGCGGGGACGCCCGCCCGAGGCGCTGCGGCTCGTGTCCGCGGCGCTCGCGGATCGCAAGGCGGTGGATCCCGTAGTGCTCGACCTCCGGGGTCTGACGGCGGCAGCCGATTACTTCGTGATCGTTTCCGGGACCTCGGATGCGCACGTGCGGGGGATGGCCGAGCACCTGCTGGCTCAACTGGCCCCCCGGGGGGTGCGGCCCCACCACGTCGAGGGCCTTCCGCAGGGGCGCTGGGTGCTGCTCGATTATGTAGATTTCGTGGTACACGTTTTCCATCCCGAGCTGCGGGACTTCTATCAGCTCGAGCGCCTGTGGGGTGACGCCCCGCTGGTTTTCACCGCCCCCGAGGGCGGGTCGAAAGGATGAGCCTTATGCGACGGTTCAGTGGACTGGCGGCGGCGCTCCTACTCTGCGGTGCGGCACCGATGGCGGCGCAGTACTTCGGCAAGAACAAAGTCCAGTACAGCAGCTTCACCTTCCAGGTCATCCGGACGGAGCACTTCGAGGTCTATTTCTACGAGCGGGAGCGCGCTGCGGCGCTTGACGCGGCGCGCATGGCGGAGCGCGGCTACGCGCGGCTGTCGAGGATCCTGCACCACCAGTTCCAGGCGCGCAAGCCAATCATCCTGTACGCGTCGGGGTCGGACTTCCAGCAGACAAACGTCACTAGTGTGGGTGGTGAGGGCGTGGGGGGCGTGACGGAAGTCTTGAAGCATCGCATGGTGCTGCCCTTCACGGGCTCCTACGCCGAGCTCGAGCACGTGCTCCAGCACGAGATGGTGCACCAGTTCCAGTTCGACGTATTCAGCCGCGGCCAAAGCGGGGGGGGCATGCAAATGCTCAACGCCGTAAACCCGCCGCTCTGGTACATGGAGGGGATGGCGGAGTACCTGTCACTCGGCCCGATCGACCCCCTGACCGCGATGTCGCTGCGGGACGCCGCCCTGGAAGGGCACCTGCCCACGATCGAGCAGATGACCTTCGACCCGCGGGTCTTCCCTTACCACTTCGGCCACGCCCTGTGGGCCTACATCGGCGAGCGCTGGGGCGACGAGGTCATCGGCGAGATCCTCCAGGGCTCGGCCTCGTCCAGAGGGATCGATTTCGCCTTCCGACGCGCGCTGGGGCGGTCGCTCGAGGAGCTCTCAGAGGACTGGCATGACGCGGTCCAAACGACCTTCCTTCCCCAGCTCGTCGACCACTATCGGGCCCGACGCATCGCCAAGGGCATTCTGTCACAGCAGCGGTCGGGCGGGTCCTACCACCTAGCTCCCGCGCTCTCGCCCGACGGCAAGGACATCGCGTTCCTCACCGAGGGAAAATCGTTCTTCGTCGATCTCTACTTGGGGGACGCGGAGACCGGCCGCGTCAAGCGCCGGTTGATCAAGTCGACCGTGAACACGAATTACGAGAGCCTCCGCTTCATCAATTCGGCGGGTTCGTTCGCCCCCGACGGCCAGTCCTTCGCCATCGCCGTGAAGCACAAGGACCGCGACGACCTGGTGATCCTCGACGTGAAGCGGGATCGGGAGGTCGGGCGCATCGCCATTCCGCTGAACGGAGTCACGAGCCCCTCGTGGTCCCCCGACGGCCGGCAGCTTGTCTTCACGGGGTATGATGGCGGGTGGTCGGACCTGTTCATCGCCTGCGTGGTCACCGGACGGCAAGACAATCGCGTTCACCACTGACCGCGGCCCCGGGACCGATTTCACCACGCTGCGCTTCGGCAACATGCGGGTCGCGCTGTACCATCTCAACTCGGGCAGCATCGAGCTGCTCAATCACATGGACCGGGGCAAGAACATCAACCCCGTGTGGGCGCCCGACGGGAAGTCGCTCGCATTCGTCTCGGATCGGACTGGGATCAGCAACATCTTCATGTACGACTTGACGGACGGCAACATCTACCAGCTGTCCGACGTGTACACGGGGGTCTCGGGCATCACGCCGTTCTCCCCCTGTCTCTCCTGGGCGCACAAGGCCGACCGCCTCGCCTTCACCTACTATCAGGACGGCGACTACGACGTCTACGCGCTGGACAACCCGCGGTCGCTGCGGCGGCACCCGTATCAGGAGCCGGCGAAGCCGCTGGTCTTCTCGCTGCTCACACCGCCCTCCCGGGACACGGCGGCGACTCCCGCGACCGTCGTCGCCGTGACGCCCCCTGAGCGACCCAATGAGGCGACGTCCATCTACCGCTCGGCCGCCGGGCTCCGGTCGTCGGCCGCGACGCCGCCGACCGCCGACTCGAGCCGCGCCGACTCGAACGCGGTCTCGGTCCGCTCGCTCCTCGACTCCGCCACGCTCGCGCTGCCGGACACCAGCGAGTTCACGATCCGCCCCTACCGCACGCGCTTCACGACCGACTTCGTGGCCCAGCCGACCGTCGGGTACACGCGGAATAACTTCGGGCGGGGCATCTTCGGGGGCACAGCCATTTCGCTCTCCGACATGCTTGGCGACCGGGTAGTCCAGCTCGGAGGCGGGCTCAACGGGCGGCTGAGCGAGGCACAGGTGTTCGCCAACTACATCAACCTGAGCCAGCGACTGAATTGGGGGATGGGGCTGTCCCAGAGTCCGCTTTACTTCTACATACCGAGCGCGGTCTCCGTCGTGGGGACGCCCGGGGTCCCCGGAGATACCTCCGTGGTGTTCTCGACCCGCATCCGCCGACTGGTGGTACGCGACGTCTTCGCGACCGCGTACTATCCGTTCAGCCGCTTCAGCCGGGTGGAGCTCGGCTTCCACTTCGTCGGCCTGGGCGACGCGATTCTGGAGCAGCAGCAGTTCTACGACCGGACCGGCGCATACCTCAACGTGCTCAACCAGCAGACGATCGGCCGTCCGTCGATCGGCTACGTCGCACCGACCCTCGCCCTGGTCAACGACGACGCGCTCTTCGGGTTCGTGGGACCGTTCGCCGGGTCCCGCTCCCGTCTCCAGATCGCGCCGGCGATCGGCGGCTGGAAGTTCGTCGGGGGCACCGCCGACCTGCGGAAGTACCTGTTCGCCCGGCCGTTCACTCTCGCGGTGCGGACCCTGCTCTACGGGCGAGTGGGCCGGGACGCGAACCAGTTCCCCGTATTCTTGGGCAACACCGACTTGATCCGGGGCTACACGGCGTGGTCGCTGATCAACCACGAGTGCGTGGCGCAGGTCAGCAACGTCGCTCCGCTGTTCGGGCTGCCGGCGAGCGGCACCACCGGGTGCAGTGCCCTAGACCAGCTCATCGGCTCCCGCGTCGCGGTCGCCAACGTCGAGCTGCGGTTCCCCCTGACGCGCACCCTCACGCTCGGGTTCCTCCCCATCGGGTTACCGCCGATCGAGGGCGCCATCTTCTATGACGTCGGCATCGCCTGGCAAAACGGCTCGCAGCTCGAGACGCGACCCAGCGCGTGCGACCCGGCTCGAGATTGTCGCACGCCGCTCCAGAGCTGGGGGGGGTCGATCCGCGCCAACCTGCTCGGGTTCCTGATCCTGCGATTCGACTACACGCGGCCGCTCGACCGATCGTATAACCGCCCATACTGGACGGTCAGCCTCGGCCCGACGTTCTAACTCCGCGTCCCTAAAACACTTGTGTGGGCCTCGCCGGTTGCCTATCTTGTCCGGCGAGGCCCTTTGCCCATCCGCCGCTCGCGACTGCTCGTAGCCGGTCTAGCGCTGTGGAGCTGCCGGTCCCAAGCGCCGGCCGCACAGTCGTCACAATCTCAGTCACCGCAATCAGTTAGCCGGACTCCCGTCGCCGGCCCCCGCAGCGCGGCGATCGCGCTCCGCCTCGCCCGCAAGGGGGGCGTGATACGCGCCTACCGGCTCCCGACGCTGGTTGAGCTGCCGGCCGCCATCCGGGGCCGGCTGCCGCCGCTCGCCCGCAGCGTCGGGCTCGACCCCGAGTCCGAGCTGCTCTTCGTCACCACGGAAAAGGACGAGGTCCTGTCGCTCGATCTCGAAACAGGGCGGGTCGATACCGTCGCGACGGGCGTCGTGCTCGCAGCGCTCGGGCCGGACGAGACGCTGTTCACCGTAGATGGGAAGCACCGCCTGACCACGATGGCGCGCCGCGTCCGCCTGGTCTGGCCGCAGCCGCTCGCGGCCGTGCCGCGGGAGCTGTTCGGCGCCGCAGACCAGCGGCTGGTGGCGGTGATGGCGGGCGATCCGGCGCGCCCCTCCGTCATGCGGCTCGTCACTGTGGCGGCCGACCAGCCCCCCGCAGCTCGTCCCATCCCGCTCGCCGGCGACGTCGCGGCCACGCGGTGGGGTGATCTCGTGGCGGTCGCCGGCGACAGTGGCGTGCTCCTCATCGATCCCCTGGCGCGGCGCGAGCCGGCGTTTATCGCACTCGCTGACCATCCGCGAGCGATCGCTTTCTCCCCGTCCGGTCATCGGATGTATGTGGGGCGGCGGACCGGAGCCGGTCTCGCCGTAATCGACCGCTACGAGCGAGAGGAGATCGACGGGGTGGCGCTCCCGACGCCTGCATCCACCCTGCGCCTCGACACTTTCGGGCGCTGGCTCCTCGCTCGGCCGTCGATCGGCGATTCGGTGTGGGTGGTCGATCTCCCGGTCAAGACACTCGTCGGGAGCGTGGCAACCTCATGGAATGCGGACCTCCCGACCATCACGCCGGATGGCGCCCTCGTGGTGGGCCAGGGGAGCGACGTCGTCGCCTACCGTCCGGACTCTCTCAAAGAGATCGGTCGCGTGACGGGGGGGAACGGCGACCTGTGGATCTTCACCGCGTGGCGCCCGCGTGGCGCCTACCGTGGCGCGTTCGCCGACGTCCAGCCAGGTGCTCCTGCGGGGGCGACGGACTCGGCCACTCCCGGCGGGCCTCTCTACGTGCAGCTTTCCACCTCCCAGAACGAAGCCTGGTCGGGGGAGATGGCCCAGCAGCTCTCCCGCGCGGGACTCCCGGCCCGGATCCTCCAGCCGAAGGGGCCCGACGACGGCTATCGCGTGGTGCTCGGCCCCTACCCGACGCGCGACCAGGCTGAAGCCATCGGCCGCAAGCTGGGGCGACCGTTCTGGATCTACCAGCCCCCGCCGTGACCCTGCGCCCCCTCCCTCGCTCGCGGCTCGCGAACCTGATTCCGGCGCTCGTCGAATCGCAAGCGCTCATCGCGCTCGTGCCCGCGACGGGTGACCTCAAGTGGGCCGCTCACGCGGCCTGGGACGTGGCGCGCGCCGCCGTGGTAGGAGACCGACGCGTCTCGCTGGTGGACCTGTGGATCGAGGAACCGCGACTCCACGAGGCCGTGGGACTCGCGCCGAGCGACGGCATTGTGGACGCGTTCGAATACGGCGTGTCCCTGACGAAGGCAGCCCACCAGGTGGACGGGGTGTTCTTCATCGCGGCGGGGTCCTACACCGCGACCCCGGGCGAGGTGTTCGGACACGAACGGTGGAAGAAACTGCACGGTGGCTTCCGCGCGGAGGGAGCACTACTCCTGCTGTATCTCTCCGCCGGCGCGCTCGCCCGGCTGTCCACGATTCCGGACGGACTGATCGTGCTCTCACCGGACGGCTTCGAGCCGGAGTCATCCATTGGCCAGGGGATCCTCGCCGCGCTGGAGCGCGGTATGCCGCTGCTCGGCGTGGTGCGCGAGCACTGGACGCCCGCGCCCGCCCACCCTGAAGCCGCCGCCCAGCCCCGGCGGCGCCGGGCGGCGCGCCCCGCAGTCGTGGCCGTGACGCTGGCGGCGGGCGCGGCCGGCGGCTGGGGACTGCTCAGGAGGGAAGCCGAGCCCCCGGCGCCCCCCCCTGTCCCAGCTCGAGCGTCGTCCGCAGTGCTCGCTCCACCCCACCGTCCACCACACACCGACACGCTCGCGTGGACGGTGCAGATCGCGGCGTTCGGAACGCTCCCCAAAGCGCTGGGGCTCGCGGACCGCGTCGCGGCATTCGAGCCGGGTGCGTTCGTCACGCCCGTGCCGTTGGGGCGCCGCAGCGTGTGGTATCGCGTGCTGGCGGGGCCCTATCCGACTCGCGACTCAGCCGCCGCGGGCCGCGCGGCGCTGTGGCGGCGCGGCGCCATCCCCAAAGGCCAGGGCGACTTGTTGCGGGCGCCCTACTCGTTCGCGCTGGCTCGAGCCGCCGACGTCGACAGCCTCCGCCGGCTCGGCGTCCCAGCGGTGCGCGGACGGGCGGGCCGCCCCACGCTGGTTGGTGCCTTCGAGTCGCCGGAGCAGGCCGCCGTCGCACGCGCCCGGCTCAAGCGGGCCGGCGTCCGCGCGACACTCGTCACCCGGGTGGAGACCACGCCATGAGGTTGAGCCGACTGGAGCTGTCGGGCTTCAAGTCCTTCGCGGGCGCGGTGGAGTTGCCCTTCGACACCGGGGTCACCGCGATCGTGGGACCGAACGGCTGCGGCAAGTCGAACATCTCGGACGCCGTGCGGTGGGTGCTGGGTGAGCAATCCCCGCGCCTGCTGCGCGGGGGCAAGATGGAAGACGTGATCTTCCAGGGGTCGACGGGCCGGCGCCCCGTGAATGTGGCCGAGGTGGCACTGGTGTTCGACAATTCAGACGGCACCCTGCCGATCGCGTACCAGGAAGTCGTGGTCAGCCGCCGGTTGTCGCGCTCGGGGCAGAGCGAATACTTCCTCAACCGCTCGGCGGTGCGCTTGCGTGACATCCAGGATCTGTTGCGCGGGACGGGCCTGGGGGCGGATGCCGGGGTCGTGATGGAGGCCAAGATGATCGACGCCCTCCTCTCGGAGCGCGCCGAGGAGCGGCGGTCGCTGTTCGAAGAAGCGGCGGGCATCGGCCTGTATCGGGACCGCAAGCGCAGCACCGAGCGGCGGCTGGAGGAGACTGGGGCGGACCTGGCGCGGCTCGAAGATCTGATCGCCGAGGTTCAGACGCAGGTGCGGAGCCTGGCGCGCCAGCGCGGCAAGGCCGAACGCTTCGGGAAGATGATCGAAGAGCGGTTCGGGATCGCGCTCACCCTGGTGCGACGCGAGCTCGAGGACTTCGACCTGGCGCTCGGCGCCCTGGGCATGCGCGCCACCGAGCTGGGCGTCGCCCTGCCGGCGGCTCGGGCGCGGCTCGCCGAGGGCGAGAAGGAGCGGGAGTCCCGGGCGCAGGCTCGTCACACGGCGGAGGCGCGCCGCACGGAGGTGGAGCGCCGGTTGGCGGACGCGAAGCTCGAGATCGGCCGGCTCGAAGGTGACCTCGCGCTGGCCGCGGAGCGGCTGC
Organism: Gemmatimonadota bacterium; assembly: GCA_003221005.1. Lineage (GTDB taxonomy): Bacteria > Gemmatimonadota > Gemmatimonadetes > Gemmatimonadales > GWC2-71-9 > AG25. The sequence goes on along the minus strand of QHTZ01000053.1, from coordinate 5,001 downwards.
ACAACGCCGGCCAGCGGCGCGCCAAGGCCGGACAGGATCGCACCCAGGCGGAGGCCCACGCAGCGCAGGCCGAGCGCGAGCGGGATGCCGCGGCAGCGGAGCAGGCCGCCGCGGAGCGGGACCTCGCCGGCGTACAGGTCGAGCTAGAGCAGCGCACCGCGCGTGAACAGGAGGTCCGCGACCGGTTGACAGAGCGGCGCAGCGCTGTGCGGACGCTGGAGGAGGATCTCCAGCGCAAGGCGGAAGCGTTGCGGGCGCTCGAGGGAGAGCGGGCGGTGCTCGAGCGGGAGCGGGCCGAGCTGAAGCAGCAGCTCGGCCACGCGGCGACCGAGCGCGCGGCGCGCGAAGCCACTGACCACGTGGCGGCCCGTGACGCCGGCTCGGTCGCGGAGCGCGCGGCCGCGCAGGCGCGCGCGGCGGTCGCCGCGGCCGATGCCGTGGAGGAAGCGCGGCGGCTCGTGGCGGCGGCAAAGGAGCGCGAGGCGCGCGGGCGTGCTGTGCGCCGCCAGATGGAAGAGGCGCTCGCGCAGGTCACCGCGCGCCGGGACGCGCTTGCCGAGCTCGACCGTGAGCGGGTGGGCCTTGCGCCCGCGGCACAGGCGCTGCTCGGGGCGCGCGCGCAGTTCGAGGGGGCCGTAGTCGGGCCCCTGGCAGACTTCGTGCGCACCAGCCGGAGCGACGCGGAGCTCGCCGAGCGGCTGCTGGGCGAGTGGCTCCACGCGGTGCTGGTGCGCGACGCGGCCGCAGTCGACGAGATCCGACGCTGGCACGCCAAGGAGCAACCCGGCCCGCTGCTGCTCCTCCCCTGCGTCCCGGGGCCGCGCCTGGGGGCGGACGGGCATCCCCTGCGCGACGAGCTCCGCGTGGACGGGCCCGCAGCCGCCTGGGTGCACGCCCTGCTCGCAGGACACGAGGTACTGGACGGCGGACTCGCTCTGCGGCGCGCCAATGGGGCGGTGTTCCTGGCCGGCCGCGGTGCCGGCGGTGGGCCGCTGCTCCGGCGGGCAGAGCTCGAAGGGCTGGAGCACGAGGTGGGGGAGAGCGAAGCGGCGCGGTCGCGCGCCGCCGCCGAGCTCGATCGAGCGCTGGCCGAGCTTGCGGAGGCCGAGGCCGGTTACGCCGCCGCCGCCGCCGCCGCTGAGCGGGCGCGCGAGTTGGCGCTCGAAGCTGGTGCGCAGCAGGGCGAGGCCGCGCGGGCCGCCGCCCATGCTCACCGGGAGGCAGTCGACGCCCTGGCTCAGGTGGAACGACTCTCCCGCCGGCTGACGGAGGTGGAGGCGCGGCTCGTCGACCTGCACAGCGATCTAGAGCAGCGGGAGCTGGAGCGCGTGCGGCTGGACGAGGGGTTGGGGCGCGAGCGCGCCCGGCTCGAAGACCTGGAGGCCCGGCAGGAGGGGGCGCGCGAAGAGCGCGTGCGCTGGCAGGTCGAAGCCGCTCAGGTGGAGGCCCGGCGCGCCGCGGCGGGCGAGCGAGCCGCGCGCTGCGCTGACGAGGCGGCGGTGGCACGCCGGCAGGCGACGGACCTGGGGCAGGAGATCGCGGCGCTCGATCACGACGCGACCACGCTCTCCGTCCAACGGACCCAGTGGGAAGACGCGCTCCAGGACCGGCGTCACGCGCTCGCTGCGCTCGAGGCCGCCACGGGAGAGGCCGAGGCGCGGGTCCGCGGCGCCGAGGCGGAGCTCGCCCGCGCGGAAGCTGGCGTCAACGAGATCCGCAGGTCGCTCGACGCCCTCGGCGAGGAGGAGCACCGTCTCGAGCTCGAGCGCTCCCAGGTGCTGGGGCGCAAGCAGGCGCTCGCCGCCCGCGTGGAAGCCGAGTGGCGCAAGCCGCTGGACCAGCTGTTGGCGGAGGCGCCGGAGGTCCCGGGAGACATCGAGTGGCTGCGCCAGGAGAACGAGCGGCTCAAGAGCGCGATAGACCAAGTGGGACCAGTGAACGCGCTTGCGGTCGACGAGCACGCCGAGGAGATGAAGCGGCTCGAGTTTCTCATGACCCAGCGCGACGACCTCGTCGCCGCTCGCCATTCGCTGCAGCAGGCGGCACGCGAGATCGACCAAACGGCCAAGACCCTCTTCCTCGAATCGTTCGGGAAGGTGCGGGAGAACTTCCGCGCCGTGTTCCAGACGCTGTTCGGAGGAGGAGAATGCGACGTCCGTCTGGCCAACGAGGACGATCCCTTGGACAGCGAGATCGAGATTCACGCGGCGCCGCGCGGCAAGCGCACGCAACGCATTCACCTGCTCTCCTCTGGGGAGCGCACGCTCGTCGCGGTCTCGCTGCTCTTCGCCATCTTTCTCACCAAGCCGAGCCCGTTCTGTCTCCTGGACGAGGTGGACGCCCCCCTGGACGACGCCAACGTGGGCCGCTACGCGAGGCTCCTGTCCGAGTTCAAGGACCAGACCCAGTTCATTGTCATCACCCACAACCCGCGGACCATGCAAGCGGCCGACGCGGTGTACGGCGTGACGATGCAAGAGCCCGGCGTCTCCACCATCGTCGGCGTCCGCCTCGGCCAGCTGGAAGCGGTGTAAGGCGCCGATGGAGCTCGTGACCGTCGGCACCGGGACCGTCGCGCCCTCGGCGCGGCGGACCGCGCCGTGTCACTGGGTGGGCCGGGGCGAGCTCCGCATCCTGCTCGACTGCGGCGCCGGGGCGCTGCATCGGATGGCGGAGTTCGGGTTGCCGTGGCAACAGGTAACCCACGTCGTCGTGACCCATTTCCACCCCGACCACTTCGGCGAGCTGCCGATGCTCGTCTTCGCGCTGCGCCACGCCACGGACCCCCCCCGCAAGGAGCCGCTCGTCATCCTCGGTCCCGCCGGTACCGTCCGCCTCGTCAAGGCGCTGGCCCAGGGGTTCGGCTCGTGGCTCCTGGACCCCGGTTTCCCCATCGGCATCCTCGACGTTCGGGACGGGGAGCCGTTTCCCCTGAACGCCGACGTCAGCCTCGAGACCTGTCACGTCCCTCACACGCCTGAGAGCGTGGCGGTCGGCGTCACGGCACCGGAGGGGCGGCTCGTGTACACGGGGGATACGGGGCCGAGCGAGGAGCTCGCCCGGTGGGCGGCGGGATGCGACCTGTTGCTGGCCGAATGCTCGCTCCCCGAGTCGCAGGCGATGGACATGCACTTGACGCCGCAGCGCGCCGGCGAACTCGCCGGGAAGGCCGGCGCGGCGCGCCTTGTCTTGACGCACTTCTATCCCCCGGTAGAGACTTCGGACCCCGCCGCCGGCGCCCGCAAGCGGTTCACAGGCTCGATCGCGGTCGCCCGGGACGGCGACCGCTTCACGATAGGAGGATAGACGGCGTGCTGATCGTGATGCGCCACGGCGCGACCGAGCAGGAGATCACGCGGGTCGTCGGCGTGATCCGGGACCTGGGGTACGAGGCTCGCCTCATGCCGGGTGCGCAACGCACCGCAGTGGGGCTCGTCGGCAACGACGGGCGCGTGGATGCGTCGCGGCTCGAGGGGCTGCCCGGCGTCCAGGAAGTCATCCAGGTCACCAAGCCTTACAAGCAGGTCAGCCGGGAGTGGCAGCCCGAGCCGACGGTGGTGCGCCTCCCCGGCGGGGCCACGGTTGGCGGGAGCGAGGTCGTCGTCATGGCCGGGCCCTGCTCCGTCGAGAGCGAGCGCCAGATCCTCGAGTCCGCGCGCCAGGTAAAAGAAGCGGGAGCGGTGATCCTGCGCGGCGGCGCCTGGAAGCCGCGCACCTCCCCGTACTCCTTCCAGGGCCTGGGGAAGCCGGCGCTCAAACTCCTCGCCAAGGCGCGGGACGAGGTGGGCATCCTCGTCTGCACCGAAGCGATGGACCCCGAAGGCGTGGGCTGGGTAGCGGAGGTAGCGGACATCATCCAGATCGGGGCGCGCAACATGCAGAACTTCTCGTTGCTCAAGGCGGCCGGCCGGTCGAAGAAGCCGGTGCTCCTGAAGCGCGGCATGTCGGCGACGATCGAGGAGCTGCTGCTCTCGGCCGAATACCTGCTCGCCGAGGGCAATCACGACGTGATCCTGTGCGAGCGCGGTGTGCGCAGCTTCGACACCGCCACGCGCAACCTGTTCGACATCTCGGCGATCCCGGTCGTCCACAAGCTGTCCCACCTGCCGATCATCGCCGACCCGTCCCACGGGACGGGGCTGCGTGACAAGGTGATCCCGATGGCGCGCGCCGCCGTGGCAGCGGGTGCCGACGGCATCATGGTGGAGGTCCACCCCAATCCCGACGCGGCGCTCTCCGACGGGGCCCAGACGCTGTTCCCCGACCAGTTCGCCCAGCTGATGCGCGAGGTGCGAGCGATCGCAGAGGTCATCGGGCGACGCGTGGCGGAGCCAGCGTCGGTGGGGGCGTGACGGTCGGACCGTCGGACCGTCGGACCGTCGGACTGATGCTTGCCGTGGCGGCGTTGCTCCGGTCCGTCAGTCCGACCGTCCGACAGTCCGTCGACCCCGGCCCCCTCCTCGACCGCGCGAGCGCCGTCTTCGATTCCGTCCACACCCTCGCCGCCGCTTTCGTCCAGGTGGTGACGAACCCGCTGGTGGGGGAGCCAGACACGACGCGCGGGAAGCTGTTTCAGAGACGGCCCAGCTACTTCGAGATGCGCTTCACGGCACCCAAGGGTGATCGCATCGTGGCGGACGGGCACCACCTCTGGCTCTACACGCCGAGCACCACACCCGGTCAGGTGATCCGCACCGCGATCCCGACGGCGGGAACCACCGGGCCGAACCTCATCGGGCAGTTCGTGGACCACGCCCGCGAGCGCTATCAAACGCGCTACGTGAAGGCGGACACGGTCCTCGCGGACGGCGTGGCGGATGTCATCGCGCTCGTGCCGAAGCAAAGCGACGTGCCCTACGAGAGCGCCGTCATTTGGGTGACCCGGGGCGACGGCTTGGTGCGACGGCTCGAGATCGCGGAGTCATCCGGGCAGCGGCGCGTCGTCGTCCTGCGGGACCTCGTCGTGAACGGCGCCGTGCCGGAGGGAGAGTTCAGGTTTTC